>NVSH01000001.1 GCA_002401185.1 Gammaproteobacteria bacterium
TATATTGCTGTCTGCGATGTTATCTGGTTTGTGTTTATTCAATATCCGTTGGATGTATTTACCGGTATAAGAATTTGCTATCTGAGCTACTTGTTCGGGTGTTCCCGTAGCAATAATCTGCCCGCCTTTGTAACCGCCTTCAGGCCCTAGGTCTATTATCCAGTCGGCCACCTTAATGATATCGAGATTATGTTCGATGACGACGACTGTGTTGCCATGATCACGTAGTCGCATCAGTACATCGAGTAATTGTTGTACGTCGTGGAAATGTAAACCGGTCGTCGGCTCATCAAGGATGTAAGCGGTTTGTCCTGTGTCACGTTTGGAGAGTTCTTTGGATAGCTTGATGCGCTGTGCCTCACCACCAGAGAGCGTGGTTGCACGTTGCCCTAAGGTAATGTATCCGAGACCGACATCCATCAGTGTCTGTAGCTTCCGCTTTAGCACGGGGATAGCCTCAAAGAAAACCAGTGCGTCTTCGATGGTCATCTGTAACACCTGGTGGATGTTCTTGCCTTTGTATTTTATTTCTAGCGTTTCGCGGTTATAACGTTTAGATTTGCAGACATCACATTCGACATAGACATCGGGTAAAAAATGCATCTCTACCTTTATAACGCCGTCTCCCTGACAGGCTTCGCATCGACCACCTTTTACATTAAAACTGAAGCGCCCAGGTTTGTAGCCACGCGAACGAGATTCCTGCGTGGCAGAGAATAATTCGCGGATGGGGGTAAATAATCCAGTGTAGGTTGCAGGGTTAGAGCGTGGTGTTCGCCCGATCGGCGACTGGTCGATATCGACAACCTTGTCAAAATGCTCAACACCTTCAAAAGACTGGTGTGGTGCTATCGACATGGAATTGTTGTTAATCGACTTCGCAAGTATGGGGTAGAGGGTATCGTTAATTAAGGTTGATTTTCCTGAGCCTGAAACACCGGTTATGCAGGTAAATAAACCAATAGGAATGTCGATATCAACGTTTTGTAAATTGTTTCCACTGGCACCTTTTATACTAAAAGTTTTGCCATTGGGTTCAGTTCGTTGTTTAGGTATTTCAATCTTTTTCGTGCCAGCCAGGTATTGTCCAGTCAACGATCGTTTATTATTCATGATGTCCTGTGGTGTACCTGAAGCGATAATTTCGCCGCCATGAATGCCTGCGCCCGGACCAATATCAATCACATGGTCGGCACATAAGATGGCCTCTTCATCATGTTCGACCACAATCACCGTATTACCGATATCGCGAAGGTGGTTGAGGGTCTGAATAAGGCGATCGTTATCCCGTTGATGCAAACCGATGGACGGCTCATCAAGAATATACATGACGCCGACCAGACCAGCTCCAATTTGACTGGCGAGCCGAATTCGTTGTGCTTCGCCACCTGACAGCGTGTCAGAACTTCGGTCGAGGGTTAAGTACTCGAGCCCCACGTTGACCAGAAACTTTAACCGTGTTGATATTTCTTGATTGATTTTTGCCGCGATTTCACCGCGATGCCCACACAATTGTAAATTTTCAAAAAAATCATACGATTGCTCGATAGGCATGGCGGTTAGTTCTGCCAATGTTCTGTCGTCGATGAAGACGTGTCGTGCAGCTTCATTTAGTCGTGTTCCCTTGCATGTTGGGCAGGGCTGAATCGACATGTACTTTGCCAATTCTTCACGTACCAGATGGGATTCCGTTTCGTGGTAACGTCGTGCCATGGTGTGTAACACGCCCTCAAAACTGTGCGTGCGTTGTTTGCCGCGACGGCCGGCATGCCCCGGATAATTGAAGGCGATTTTCTCCTTGCCGCTACCGTACATTAGTAGTTTTTTTGTTTTACTATTGAGCGCTTTAAAAGGGACTTCGATATCAAAATCGTAATGTTTAGCGAGTGATTGAATAATGCTGAAATAATAAGCATTACGGCGGTCCCAACCTCGAATTGCCCCTCCTGCAAGACTCAAGTGTTCGCTGATGACACGTTCAGGGTCGAAGAAATGATTGTTACCGATACCTTCACAATCTGGACAGGCGCCAGCAGGGTTGTTGAACGAGAACAGGCGTGGTTCAAGTTCCTGCAGGTTATAGCCGCATTGTGGACAGGCAAATTTTGCTGAAAAAATAAGCTCAGCATTATCGTTATCCATCCATGCAATGGTTGCTACATCATTGGCTAGCAATAAAGCTGTTTCGAACGATTCCGCCAGGCGTACCTTAAGGTCGTCTCTTATCTTAAAGCGGTCGATAACGACTTCGATGGTATGTTTCTTTTTGGCATCGAGTTCGGGTACTTCATCGAGTTCGTAAACGTTGCCGTCAACGCGGACGCGGATAAACCCCTGTTGTTTAAAATCGCTGAACATATTCAGGTGCTCACCTTTGCGATTGCGTATAACGGGGGCCAATAACATTAATTTCGTGCCTTCTGGCAAAGTAAGAACATGGTCTACCATCTGGCTTATGGTTTGTGCCTGTAGCTCATTGTCATGTTGCGGGCAGCGAGGTGTGCCTGCGCGGGCGAATAACAAACGTAAATAATCGTAAATTTCTGTCACCGTGCCTACGGTTGAGCGCGGGTTGTGTGAGGTGGTTTTTTGTTCGATAGATATGGCGGGCGAGAGACCTTCGATGGTATCGACATCTGGTTTTTCCATCATCGACAGGAACTGGCGTGCATAAGTGGACAGGGACTGCACATAACGACGTTGGCCTTCAGCAAAAATAGTATCAAAGGCGAGCGACGATTTACCTGATCCAGACAAACCCGTAATGACGATGAGTTTGTCACGTGGAATATCGAGATTAATGTTTTTTAGATTGTGGGTGCGAGCACCACGAATCTGAATAGTATCCATAAAAAAGTCAGTGTTGTAAGCAATCTGATAGAATGCCTGCTTTTAGATTTTTCGGCAATACCTGCTCAACAATATTTTTCTTAATTCAGTGCTTAAGACACGCCTTAATGAATCAACCCATAACTACTAATCTGGCATCACAGGAGCGTCGTGCTGCGTTGTCATTGGCGATGATTTACGCATTTCGCATGTTGGGTATATTCATGGTCTTGCCTGTCTTTGCCCTGTATCAAGATGATTTCCCCAATGCGACGCCATTTTTAATGGGTTTGGCCGTAGGTATATACGGCCTGACACAGTCGTTGTTACAGATACCGTTTGGCATGTTGTCCGATCGGATTGGTCGCAAGCCTGTAATAGTTGTAGGGCTGCTGATCTTCGCCATTGGTTCGGTTATCGCGGGTAGCGCACAAAGTATCGAGGGTATTATCTTTGGTCGCGCGATACAGGGCGCGGGAGCCATTGCTGCGGCTCTGATGGCATTGGCAGCGGACCTCTCGCGTGAAGAGCACAGAACAAAAATGATGGCATTAATCGGTGCTAGTATTGGTGCTTCTTTTGCCGTTTCCATGGTTGTTGGTCCTCTGATCAATGACTGGATAGGGATAAGTGGTATTTTCTATAGCACCGCCGTGCTGGCTTTGGTCGGTATCGCCATCCTGCTTTTATTGGTACCCGACCCGCGGCAGTGCCATTTTCATCGCGATGCAGAAGTTGACAGTCATTCCTTATTTTCAGTGTTGAAAAATACGCAATTACTGCGGCTCGATGCAGGCATACTCATCTTGCATTTTGTGCTCATGTGTTTGTTTCTGGTATTACCGTTAGAGTTGCAAAATAATTTGTCCGTGGCTGCAGAGCAACATTGGCAAATCTATTTACCGGTATTTGTTTTGGCACTGACTATAATGGTGCCTTTTATTATACTGGCTGAACGTAAGCAAGCGATAAAAGCGATCTTTATCGGGGCAATTATTACCCTGATAGTAGCTATGATAATGTTTTTGAATAGTCAGGTGTTATGGCTTACGGTAAGTGCCCTGGTTATCTTTTTTGTTGGTTTTAACTTATTGGAGGCGTCACTACCTTCACTGGTATCAAAAACTGCACCAGCGACACAAAAAGGCACCGCCATGGGTATGTACTCGAGCAGTCAGTTTTTTGGTGCGTTTGCTGGTGGCACAATAGGTGGCTATGCGCACCAGCACTGGGGCGTGCAAGGTGTTTATCTTACGGTTATAACGGTGCTAATCATCTGGTTATTACTGGCGCTGACCATGGAAAAGCCTAGTTATTTAAGCACATATCTTTTGAACGTGACCGATGTTAGCGTTGAGCAATTACTGGCTGTCGATGGTGTTGTTGAAGTCACCCTGATCGATGACGAAAATGACGATGCAATAGTCGCCTATTTGAAAGTGAAAAAACATATCCTTGATGAAGAAAAATTGCTATCGTTAGCAAGCTCGAACTGAGTACTTCACTCACGTGAACAWAGCGCGATAAAGCACAACTAAACATTRATACGACGATAAACATAAGGTGAGAAAACAATGGCACAACGTGGCGTAAACAAAGTAATTTTACTCGGYAACCTGGGTAAAGACCCMGAAGTTAAATACATGCCSAAYGGCAATGCAGTRGCAAAYATWACAYTGGCRACATCAGAAACATGGAATGATAARAGCAGTGGYGAGAAAAAAGAAAAAACAGAATGGCACCGTRTYGTWTTYTTCGGMAAGYTGGCAGARATAGTTGGTCAATACCTGAARAAAGGCTCAAAAGTWTAYATCGAAGGTAAATTRCAAACCCGYAAATGGMMAGGGCAGGACGGRCARGATCGTTATACCACRGAAGTTGTCGTRGAYATCGGYGGCACCATGCAGATGCTKGATAGYCGWGGTGGTGARGGTGGTTTCGCKCCWGCACAATCAGCRCAACARYCKGCGCAAAGTGCGCCTGCTGCAAAACAACCTGCACCGGCTATGGTTGATGATGGTTTCGATGATGATATTCCTTTTTAAGGGATCATTTAGATAATATTGATAAACATAGAATAAGCCTCTGATAATAGAGGCGTTTTTATATTAAAGGTTTACATTAAGTTTTGTTTTTATTCTAAAGATAAGGTGAATATGATGCAAGCGAGAAAATGTAAACGAGGATTACAATGAGCGATCGAACGGGTAGAAATGATCCATGCCCCTGTGGTAGCGGTAAAAAATATAAAAAATGCTGTATGTCTGAAAGTGATACAGAAGCACCGGCAACATGGACGGATGGCGAGAACGTGCGGGTTTTGGTCGCAGGTGATAAACCTACGCAAGTTGAAATGGATACCATGACGAAAGAGTATCAAAAGCAAATTAAAAGCTCACCTTTTTGGGCAGAACTCGTTAAGCAATACGGTGAAGAAAAAGCAGAAGAGATATTGAGTGAATTCAAGGCTGAAATTAAATAGCCACGTAAGGCTAATGACTTCCTTTGGTAAGGTGGTTAATCGAAATAAATTTTTTAGGAGTTTTTAATGCTGTCGAAAGCAAAATACTCTTAAACGTTAAAATAATAATGGCGGGGAATATTAATGAAAGAGCAACAAGATAAGCAAAATGATGTGGCGTTGAAAATTGCTATCGATGCAGGCGTGTTGATACGTTGTAAAAAACATGAGGAAATCGTCTTCAATGGCGGTGAGGAAACACAAGAAGCCTATCTGCTTGGTAATGAACGGTTCTCTAAAGGTGAACTTGGTGATGTCTTCACCTACAGAAGAGATATGACGGACGCTATAAAAGACACAGTAGCCACTCATCAGGCGAGTACATGTTCGAGCTGTGCTAAATAGCGATGAGAGGGCCCTGGGAAATTTTTAATTCACAAGCGGCATAGATATTGCGACATTTTTGCATTTGCGCATCGTATGAAACATGTCAGACAACCTGGGCAAGTAACTATTATTTTTGAGTAAACGTAATGAAAAAATTATTAATATTAAGCATTATTTTTTTAATGAGTTGCGCCAGTCCTGACGTTAAAAAATTGTCTGATGATACTTACATGTTATACAGAGAAGATCATGGTGACTATTTTTCTGGTTCAAGTTCGCTAGAAAACGCAGTGATAAGTGACGCTAATGATTACGCAGAAAAAAAGGGGAAAGTGGCCATTGAGGTYTCTTCTCATGCGACGCCTAAGGGTGAGGGCGCTTCACAATGGGCATCGTTTGAATACAAATTTAAAATTGTCGATGAAAATGATCCATTAGTGAAACAGGCAAAACTAGCGTCAGAAGCAGAAGGCATCAATAAAGACAATTCTGCCAAATTCAAAGATACTTATACTGAACTTTTACAGTTGGATGATCTGCGCAAGAAAGGCATTCTCACCGAGGATGAATTTCAAAGCCAAAAAGCTAAAATTCTTCGTTGAGAGTAGAGCGTCAATCTAAGATATTTGTCACTTTAACTTCTATAATACCTTATCTATTAATTATCTTTACTGTTTCTTAAAGGACGACCTATGTGTGGAATTGTTGGCGCGGTTGCTGAACGTAATGTAACACCCATTTTGTTAGAAGGGCTAAGGCGTCTGGAGTATCGAGGATACGATTCTGCGGGTATTGCCGTGCTGGATAAAGATAACTGCATCAGCCGTGTACGACGTGTCGGCAAGGTTAAGGAGCTATCTGCCGCGCTTGAAGGTGTCGACGTGAAGGGTGTTTTAGGTGTGGCGCATACACGCTGGGCTACACATGGCGAACCTAGTGAGAAAAACGCACATCCACATGTATGTAATCAATCCGTTGTCATAGTGCATAACGGTATTATCGAGAATCATAGCGTTCTGCGTGAGCAACAGAAAAAAGATGGTTTTGACTTCACCTCGCAGACGGACACTGAAGTTGCCGCGCATCAGATCGAGCATTATTTAAAACAAGATGGGGATCTTCTTGTTGCCGTGACTAAAGCGGTTGCTGATTTCGAAGGCGCCTATGCCTTAGGCGTAATTGCCAGTAGTGAAAGAAATCGTTTGATTGCTTCACGCCGTGGTAGTCCACTGGTCATCGGTGTGGGAATCGGTGAGTACTTTATTGCTTCAGATGCGGCAGCACTATTGCCGGTCACCCGTCGTTTCATCTATCTTGAAGAAGGTGATATTGCTGATATACGAACTGATGCGCTGATCATATACAATGAAAAAGGCGATATCGTTGAACGTGAGATAAAAGAATCGGCGCTCAGTGCTGATGCTACCGCTAAAGGTGAGTATCGACATTACATGCTAAAAGAAATGCATGAACAGCCTTCGGTTTTAATCGATGCGCTTGAGGGTCGCCTTGTTGACGGAAAATTAGTTGATACTGTTTTTGGAATTGGTGCAGAGAAAGTTTTTGATCAGGTTAAGGCTGWTCAAATTATTGCTTGCGGTACCAGTTATCATGCTGGGCTCGTCGCCGGTTACTGGCTAGAGGCTATCGCTGGCATACCGTGCCGAGTCGAAGTTGCCAGTGAATATCGTTATCGAAAAACTTTATTGATGGAAGACACCCTGGTGGTGACTATTTCACAGTCGGGTGAAACAGCGGATACTCTGGCAGCGTTGCGAGCTATAAAAGAAACAACCGATTTTACGCTATCGATCTGTAACGTGCCGGAGAGTTCGTTGGTGCGTGAGAGTGAACTGAAATTGATGACACGCGCTGGCCCAGAAATTGGTGTGGCTTCAACTAAAGCATTTACCACGCAGCTCATTGGATTATTGATGCTGGTTGTGGCTTTAGGTAAACGTCGTGGTTTGACTGAAACGGCGTCTGCAGCGCTGTTTCAACAGGCGCAGGCTTTACCCGCGTTGATTGACCGTGTGTTGCAAAATAAATCAGCAATTGATGCGTGGGCTGAAGCGTTTGCCGATCTGGAAAATGCAATATTTATCGGTCGAGGCACACTTTTCCCTATCGCTTTAGAAGGCGCCTTAAAGCTTAAAGAGATCTCCTATATCCATGCGGATGCTTACCCTGCGGGTGAGTTAAAACATGGGCCTATTGCTTTGATCGATCAGGACTTACCCACCATTGCGATAGCCTCGATGGATGGTTACGAAGGTAAGATTAAATCCAATATTCAGGAAATTCTTGCACGTGGCGGAGAAGTTTACCTGTTTGTTGATGAGCGTATCGATGTTAGCGACCTTGGTGAACAATGCCATGTTATGAAGATTCCAGCCGTGGAAGCTGAGTTAGCCCCCGTTCTGTTTGTTGTGCCGTTGCAGTTGTTTGCTTATTTTGTTGCTGTGCGAAAGGGAACGGATGTGGATCAACCAAGAAACCTGGCGAAGTCGGTTACTGTTGAATAGTGCTGATCTGTCTTTGTTGAGAGTTTCCTTATGTCGTGAGAAGGCAGAATAATATTGATAGACTGCGGTAGCTATACGCTGTATCGGCAAGTATAATGGGTGCTTAGTAAAAATCACCTTGTCAGCTACGAATGCCGCCCAAATCGACCACTACACCAACACGTAAGTTATACATTAAAACCTATGGATGTCAGATGAATGAGTATGATTCATCGCGCATATCCGATGTTCTTGCCGAATCACATAACCTAGAGATTACCACCAATCCAGAGGAAGCAGATGTATTGCTGTTGAACACCTGTTCGATTCGTGAAAAAGCACAGGAGAAGGTTTTCTCGCAACTGGGCCGTTGGAAAAAATGGAAAAATGATAAACCCGATCTGGTGATAGGCGTTGGTGGTTGTGTCGCCAGTCAGGAAGGTGCGGTGATACAAAAGCGCGCACCTTACGTCGATATGGTATTTGGGCCACAGACCATACACCGACTACCAGAAATGTTGTCCAGTGTGCATGAGACACATAAAAAAGTTATCGATATCAGTTTCCCCGAGATAGAAAAATTTGATTGCATGCCAGAGCCTAAAGCCGATGGCCCCGCTGCATTCGTTTCGATAATGGAAGGTTGTAGCAAATACTGTAGTTTTTGTGTGGTGCCTTATACCCGAGGCGAAGAAGTCAGTCGGCCGTTTGATGATGTGCTTGCTGAGGTGGCTGGTCTGGCGGCACAAGGTGTGCATGAGGTGAATTTACTCGGTCAGAACGTCAATGCTTATCGAGGTGTTATGCAAGATGGCGGTGACGTGCTGGCGGATCTGGCTTTATTGATACACTATGTTGCAGCTATCGATGGTATCGAACGCATTCGTTTTACTACTTCGCATCCGATGGAGTTTAATGACGATCTGGTTGAGGTTTATGCACAGGTTCCTGAGCTGGTTAGTTTTTTGCATCTGCCGGTACAAAGTGGCAGCGATAACATTCTAGCCGCCATGAAACGTGGCCACACGACGGAGCAATATAAAGATATCATCCGTCGTCTGAAGATTGCACGCCCCGGGATTTCCATTTCATCCGATTTTATTATCGGCTTCCCTGGTGAGAGTGATGAAGATTTTGCCGACACCATGAAACTAATCGAAGATGTTGGTTTTGATCACTCGTACAGTTTCATCTACAGTGCACGACCGGGTACGCCGGCGGCATCACTTTTTGACAGCACTACCGATCTAATTAAAAAACATCGTCTTGCGATATTACAGAGTGTTATCACCTCGAATGCGACAAACTTCAGCCAACAGATGGTAGGGCAAATATATTCCGTTCTGGTCGATAGCGTTTCAAGAAAGAGTGAATTGCAGGTTGCTGGCCGTACAGAAAATAATCGTGTGGTTAATTTTGACGGTGAGAAAGGTCTAATCGGGCAATTTGTCGATGTCAGAATTACCGAAGCAAGAACGAATTCATTGCAGGGTGAATTCATAGGGTTGTCACAGATCAATGCAACGTCAACGCAAGCAACGTCTATGTTGCATGGTGGAGAGGCAACTTCGACGCAGCAGTTAAGGGCTAATACGTAAATGCACGACTCGCAGCATCAGGCTTCTTCTTTCAGTACGAACATACAATTTGAATTAACGCCAATAGATAATAAACGGCTGATTAATCTCTGTGGTCCGGCTAATAAGAATCTAGCGCAAATCGAAAAGTACTATCATGTCAAAATTAACAGTCGTAGTAATCAATTTGAGATCAGTGGCGAAGGCCGCCGTTTAAAAACGGTGAAGAGTACAATTCAGACATTATACAATGTCGCGGGGCATGAAACGTTATCGCCAACGACGGTACAGCTTTATCTTAACGATAATATTGAAAATAATTTATTAAGCTCGAGATCTGTCGGCCTGGATAGTGATGACTCGGGTGTTGGTTTTAAAAAAAGTCGTCGTGGTAAAATTAGCGGTCGTGGTAAGAGCCAGCAAGAATACCTCGCTCAGATTAAAACCAATGATCTTACCATTGGCGTTGGTCCTGCAGGAACAGGTAAAACCTATCTGGCTGTTGCGAGTGCGGTGGAAGCTCTGGAGAATGACCTGGTTGATCGAATAATTTTAGTTCGTCCTGCTGTTGAAGCGGGTGAGCGACTAGGCTTTTTACCCGGTGATCTGGCACAGAAAATTGACCCCTATCTGCGGCCGATGTATGACGCTCTGTTTGAGATGATGGGGCAGCAGAAAGTAGCAAAATGTATCGAGCGAAACATCATAGAAATAGCGCCGCTTGCTTATATGCGAGGCCGTACSYTGARCSATGCGTTYATTATTCTKGAYGAARSWCARAAYACCACWAWMGAWCARATGAARATGTTYTTRACCCGCATTGGTTTTGGTTCAAAAGCTGTTATCACAGGTGATATTACGCAAGTAGATCTGCCGCGTGATAAAACGTCGGGTTTGCGGCATGCTTTAAAAATCCTTTCGGCTATCGAAGGCGTTGGGGTAACACGATTCGATAAAAATGATATCGTCAGACATCCGTTAGTGAAAAAAATCGTTACGGCCTATGAAGATGATGAGTCGCAGTAAACAAAGTCTTATGAACATGAAATCAAATACAGTTAAACATGAGCAATACCTGACATGAGCATAACGGTTGACCTTTGTATCGCCGATGATTTGTCGACAGAAGAATTATCAGCGGAAGATGATGTCCCTGAGCCGGCGTTATTAGAATCATGGGCGAGTGCTTCTTACCTTGACAGTGGCCCTGCCGTTGCCAGTATCCTGGTGACGACCGCAGAACAAATCCAGCAACTCAATAAACAGTATCGTGATATAGATAAAGTGACCAATGTTTTATCGTTCCCGATGCAAACGCCTGTCGAAGTTGATATCACTCTGCTTGGTGATATTGCATTATGTGCCAAAGTCATAAAGCAGGAAGCCATCGAACAAACAAAATCCGAGAATGCGCACTGGGCGCATATGGTTATACATGGGATGCTGCATCTACAGGGTTATGATCATATTAAAGACAATGAAGCCGACGAGATGGAGCGGTTGGAGATAAAAATCCTTAATCAACTGGGKTTTGCCAACCCCTATGAAGAAGTTGATACATAAACGAAATGAACGATAAAAAAGAAAAAACGAACTGGTTAGCTAGTTGTCTGGCCACTTGGAAGAAAAAGTTTTATAAAGTAAAAGATGAGAAAGCATTTCTATTACATCAGGTGCGTGATGCGCAACGTAAAGGCGTAATCAATCTCGATTCTCTCATGATGATCGAAGGTGTTTTCCAGGTTTCTGAAATGCGTGTGCGCGATATTATGGTACCGCGATCTCATCTTGTCGTCGTACAGGAAGATCTGGGTGTAGAAGATATGCTAGCCATCGTGGCAAGTTCGGGTCATTCGCGTTTTCCTGTGGTCGATGAGAGTCTTGATGAAGTTGTGGGAATATTATTGGCAAAAGACCTGGCGCAGTACCATGATGAAAAGAGTCGTAAAACATTCGAGCTGAACGATATTTTGCGTCCGGCTGTTTTTGTACCGGAGAGTAAGCGATTAAATGTTTTACTCAAAGATTTCCGTGAAAGTCGAAATCATATGGCGATGGTTATCGATGAATACAGTGGTGTCGCCGGTGTCGTGACAATCGAAGATGTGCTGGAGCAAATCGTAGGTGAGATCGATGACGAACATGATGCGGCCGACGTAACCAATATTCGTCGTAGTGGTTTTCAACGCTACAGTGTACGTGGTGTAACGTCACTTGATGAGTTTAACCAGTATTTTGATTGTCAGTTGAAGCATACAAAATTTGAAACCATTGCGGGTCTGGTGACGTTTGAGCTTGGACACCTACCCGAACGTGGTGAAGAAGCAACGATTGATGATTTTCATTTTAAAATTGTTAGCGCTAATTCAAGGCGTATCAATAATATGCAGGTAAGCCTGGTCTCTGAAAATGAAATGGTAACCGAACCCGTAAACAAGGATGAGGTGAAACAAAAAGCAGAAGTAATAAACGACGAAACGTCTGTTAATGACCGTTAAGATTTCGAACCTGACTACACGCGGTTGGCCACTTATTAGTGTTGTTGCTGGATGTTTGACGACACTGGCTTTTGCACCATTTGATTTTAGCGGGTTGGTTTTTTGTACGCTTGCTGTTGCTTTTTATTACTGGAATAGCCTGCCACTAAAACAGGCGGTAATAAGTGCCTGGTTATTTGGTTTAGGTTTACAGTGTACTGGAGTTAGTTGGCTTTATCATAGTTTSCATACACATGGCAACGCACCGGTCGTGTTTGCAGTGTTACTTGTTTTTYTGCTTTGTTGTGTATTAAGTCTTTTTACGGCTTCAGCTGCTTACACGGTTAATCGATTTTTACCCAATAATCTAGTTTTACGCTTGTTGTTCTTTTATCCGGCTGCTTGGCTGATCTTTGAGTGGTTGCAGGGTTATGTTCTGACCGGATTTGCCTGGATGCAGTTAGGTTACACGCAGATTGATTTACCCTTGTCTGGGTTTGCGCCAGTTTTTGGTAATCATGCTGTTAGCGGTCTGGTTGCTGTATGTGCTGGCGCTCTGGTTTTACTCTTTNRAAAATACMGRRAWAARCAGTTAASTNTTWMRMTNGRGSTTATYTGTKKTTTCYKGYGTTNCTTTTNYTGTGGYTAACSGGYRGKMTTTTRAAAACCATTCATTGGACWGAARMAKCAGGTGAGCCCATTCGYGTMAGTGTSRTRCARGGCAATDTYCMDYWDHAAGATAAATGGMAAYMGCASATGARRCAGCCWACGCTTGATAGATACCGTGATTTAACCCTGGCGCAAAAAGATGTGGATTTATACATTTGGCCAGAGACAGCGATACCAGCTTATTGGTATCGTGTTGTGCCTTACGTTCAACAATTACATGATGAGATGAAGCGACGTGATGCTGAACTCTTGTTTGGTATTTTTGTAAAGGATGATGAAAAACGCTTGCTTAATAGTGTCTTGCATTTAAAACGTGATGGAGAAACTGATGTATACCATAAACGTCATCTGGTACCTCTTGGCGAATATATACCACTACGTTTCTTGATYGAATTTTTTAATCAMTTTGTAAAAATACCGATGTCTGACATYGCAGCAGGTRACRRCGAACAACCTCTGCTCGTGGCATCGGGTGTGCCTGTGGCTATCACTATTTGTTTTGAAGAAGCTTTTGCACGAGAGGTGATAAAAGATTTGCCTGAAGCAAAATTGTTAATCAACGTCAGTAATGATGCGTGGTTTGAAGATTCTATAGAACCGCATCAGCATCATAACATCGCGCGTATGCGAGCACTGGAAACCGGCAGGTACATGATACGTTCGACAAATACAGGCATTACCTCACTTATCGGGCCACACGGTGAGGTCATTAAAAAGTTACCACAATTTGAAATAGCAGTATTAAATGGCGAAGTACAACCGCTTAGCGGAGCGACCCCTTATGTGCGATGGGGTGATTGGTTGGTTGTGCTGGTCTGCGGGTTTTTACTCGGGTACGCAGGTTTTGTAAAAAAACGCTCGCAAGGGTAGGTGTCGTAGGGCGACGTGGGTTTATCGTTTAGTCTTATTTTGTTGTAAAAACACATCGTTTTTACAACGGCTACAGGTAGAGATTTTGCCACCGCTTAATAAGCCTTTAAGTTTGCCGCAGTTCTTGCAGAGCAAAACGCCAGGTTCTGTGATATCACCGCATCTATAAACAGGCGATTTTTCGATGAGCCGTTGTTCGGGTTCGGGTGTTGTTTGTTTAAATTGTTCTAACTCGATTCGTGTTTGGTCAGCAACGGATAAAAACAACGCCATGACTTTACGTTCGATTATATCGACGTCTAATAATAACCAGTCATAAAACGCATCGCCCGATTCCATCATGTCATCGGCTGCATCGTTGACATCACGTTTAATGTTCTCACCAATCTCATAGGCTTCTTCGGCAGTAATATAACCCAGACGCACCACCTGATTCTTTGCCGTTTCGAGGGTGTATTGCAGTGTCATCGCATGCGCTTCGGCTTGTTCGAAACTAAGTCGCATTTCCGTTATCATATGATTGTATGCGTTGATGATGTGGTTTGCCGGTTTTTTATCGAGTTGTATCATGGTGTATCAATTTGATGCTTGGTATTAAT
Organism: Gammaproteobacteria bacterium; assembly: GCA_002401185.1. Classification (GTDB taxonomy): domain Bacteria; phylum Pseudomonadota; class Gammaproteobacteria; order SZUA-229; family SZUA-229. The sequence continues at coordinate 14,374 of NVSH01000001.1, forward strand.
AGCGAGTAGGCCAAATGATGATATAAATATTGTCTTACCTTAAGTATTTGAGGCTGTTCGTGACGAGCCGCCTAGTGTATCCTTCTCACCTGTTTATGTCTTAATTACGCTAGTTTGTTAAACATTTATAGCCTACAAAGTTTAGGCCGTGTGACACCATCCGACGAACTGCACTTATTTATTAGTTTATGTTATGAATGAAGAATACCTGGCCCAGGAAATAGAAGTAAAAGTTCAAAAGATGTGGCAAGAAGCGTCTACGTTTAATGTCGTCGAGGATGTTACAAAAGAAAAGTTTTACTGTTTGGCGATGTTTCCATATCCCAGTGGTCGATTACATATGGGGCATGTGCGCAACTACTCAATCGGCGATGTGATAGCACGTTATCAACGTATGTTGGGTAAAAATGTATTGCAACCGATGGGTTGGGATGCGTTTGGTCTACCGGCAGAAAATGCCGCGATGAAAAACAAGGTGGCGCCGGCAAAATGGACCTACGAAAATATCGCTTACATGCGTGATCAGTTAAAGCGCTTAGGGTTCGCCTATGACTGGAGCCGTGAACTGGCTACCTGCCAACCGGATTATTATCGTTGGGAGCAATGGTTGTTTACCCGTTTGTTTAAAAAAGGTATGGCGTATAAAAAAACGGCAGGTGTTAACTGGTGTCCGCACGATCAAACGGTACTGGCAAACGAACAGGTGGTGAATGGTAAGTGTTGGCGTTGTGATACTGAAGTAGAACGCCGTGAAATATCGCAATGGTTTATGAAAATTACCGAATATGCTGATCAGTTGCTGGATGACCTGGATAGCCTTGAAGGCTGGCCAGAGCAAGTGAGAACAATGCAGCGTAACTGGATTGGTCGCTCTCACGGTGTGCAACTGCAATTTGATGTACAAGGCGATGATGGTGGCCTTGAACCATTAACGGTATACACAACACGCGCTGATACCCTTATGGGCGTAACATATGTGGCGATTGCCGCAGAGCACCCTTTAGCGAAAAAGGCGGCTGAGAATAATGCACAACTGCGGGCATTTATTGCCAAGTGTAAAGTTACCAGTGTTGCCGAAGCTGATGTCGCGACCATGGAAAAGAAAGGCATGGCGACCGGATTGATGGCGACGCACCCGATCAGCGGTGAGCTAGTGCCAGTATGGGTGGCCAATTTTGTTCTAATAGATTACGGCTCAGGTGCGGTGATGTCGGTACCTGCGCATGATGCACGTGATTATGCCTTTGCAAAAATGTATGGACTGCCCATTAAACAGGTGATTTTTCCAGATAACGGTGATGCTATTTCGGTTGATGAAGAGGCCTATGTAGAAAAAGGTTTGCTTAAAAATTCTGCGGCATTTGACGGTTTACATTCTGCTCAGGCCATCGACGCCATCGCTGATAAGTTAGTGTCATTAGGTAAAGGTGAGAAACAGATCAATTACCGTCTGCGTGACTGGGGTGTTTCTCGTCAGCGTTATTGGGGCACACCCATACCCATTATCCACTGCGAACAATGTGGAACGGTTGCAGTACCGGAAGATCAACTACCGGTGATTTTGCCTGAAGACATCGAATACGGTGAAGAGGTTGGCTCACCGATTAAAAAGATGCCAGCGTTTTATCAGACGTCCTGTCCTGAGTGCGGTGGAGAAGCAACGCGTGAAACCGATACGTTTGATACGTTTTTCGAATCTTCCTGGTATTACGCTCGATTCGCCTGTCCTGATGCGAACGCGATGCTGGATGACCGCGCAAAATATTGGGCACCGGTCGATCAATACATCGGTGGTATCGAGCATGCTGTTCTGCATCTTTTGTATGCGCGATTTTTCCATAAATTAATGCGTGATGAAGGTTTACTCGATAGTGATGAACCGTTCAAACATTTGTTAACACAAGGTATGGTTTTAAAAGACGGCAGTAAAATGTCCAAATCCAAAGGCAATACGGYTGACCCGCAGCCACTCATCGAAAAGTATGGCGCTGATACAGTTSGTTTATTTATCCTTTTTGCCGCGCCACCTGAGCAGTCACTGGAATGGAATGATGAAGGTGTTGATGGCGCAGCACGTTTTCTAAAACGATTATGGAAACTGGTGATGATGCACATTGAAAACTCATCGGATGTGGTTAAGCTATGTGTCGATGCCTTATCGTCAGAGCAAAAAACTGTTCGTCGTAAACTGCATGAAACCATTGCTAAGGTCAGCGATGATATCGGACGTCGCCATACCTTTAATACGGCGATTGCAGCAGTTATGGAATTAATGAATGAGCTCGTAAAAGTAAAGGATGATAGTGAACAGGGACGAGCCGTGATGCGCGAGTCAATAGAGAGCATCGTTTTATTGTTGTCTCCCATCGTGCCACATATTACTCAGCAGTTATGGAACAACCTTGGTCATCAGAGTATGCTTGCCGATGCGGCATGGCCATCATGTGATGAACTTGCGTTGGTGCGTGATGAGATTGAGCTGGTAGTGCAGGTAAACGGTAAGTTGCGAGCAAAGATAAATGTCGCTGCAAATGCAGATAAAGATTCGATTGAGGCGGCGGCCCTGGCGGATGAAAAAATCATGACCAATATAGAAGGCAAAACAGTGCGTAAAGTTATTGTTGTGCCTGGTCGCCTGGTTAATATCGTTGCTAATTAAGTCATTTCATTTGCAATATTATGCTTCTTAAAAAATACCAACGATTGTTCTTGTTGCTACTGTCGTTATGTGTAATGAACGCCTGTGGCTTTAAACCGCGTGGCGCTTTGGCGTTATCAGATGAATATTCGCCTGTATATATACAACAAAACAACATGTTTGAGTTGGCTCGTGATATAAAAAGAGTGTTGCTTAGTAATAAAGTAAGTGTTGCTGAAAGTAAACAATCATCTAAAATACAGTTAACACTAATCACTGATGCAAGGGAACGTCGTGTCTTGTCGGTAGATGCAAACGGTCGGGCGAGAGAATATTTATTAACGTACAAAGTGCGTTTTTCTATTCAAAATAACACATCAACAATTAAAGCTGAGTTAGCAGAATCAAAATCCAATGAATACACCATTGCACTTACGCGCAGCCTGTTATTTGACCCCGACGCCGTATTAGCTGCAAGCACGGAGTCCGATATTTTATATAAAGACATGCGGCGTGATGCGGCACGTAGCATATTGTTAAAATTACAGGCATTATCCAAACCAACCAGATCCTAACGCAGTAATTAATGAACGTACGTCCTGACCAGCTGCCATCTACAATCACAAAAAAGGTATATCCCGTATACATGGTCAGCGGTGATGAACCGTTACAACAAATGGAATCACTTGATCTGATACGTACGTTTTTACGTGAACAGGATTATAGCGAAAGGGAAGTGTTGGATGTCGATGCGCAATTTGACTGGCAACGGTTACTCGACGCAGCCGCATCCATGTCGTTGTTTGCAACTCGTCGCATTGTCGAATTACGTTTACCCTCGGCCAAACCAGGACGGCAAGGCTCGCAGATACTTAAAACCTATTTATTGCAACCACCTGAAGATACCGTATTAATTATTAATGCGGGTAAAATTGACGCTAATGCAAAAAAATCTGCCTGGTTTAAAGCCATTGATCAGCAAGGGCTTGTCATACAGTGCTGGCCGGTGCCGATTGAAAAGTTAGGTTTCTGGTTAAAACAACGTTTTGCTTTACGTGATATAGCCGCTGACAATGAAGTGATTGCTTATATCGCTCAGCATGTCGAAGGCAACTTGTTGGCTGCCGACCAGGAAATAGAAAAGCTATACCTGTTGTTAGGGCCCGGGAAAATCACCTATGCCGACGTTGTTGAAACGATAACGTCACAATCCAGGTACACGGTTTTTGAGCTGCTCGATATGTTATTAAGCGGTAACAAAAAACGTGTCGTGAAGATTATTGCGGGCCTAAAAGCAGAAGGAACCTTGCCGATTGTAGTGAACTGGGCATTGGCTAAAGATATACGTCTATTGGCATTGGTGGCTGCAGATATGTCTTCTGCTGAATATAAACTTAAACGTTCGGGTGTGTGGCAGAGCAGAATAAATTTGTTTAAATCTTGTTTGTCGCGCCATCGTCGGCGAACATTTCAATTACTGCTAAAGCGATGTTCCTACATCGATGCGGCGAGTAAAGGCATGATCGATGCCAATGTCTGGGACGAAATCGAAAGGCTCTGCATCCGGTTGGCTGGCAAGTCATGATGGCCCGGCCGTATGTGGTTACTGGTTAAACGCCTAACGTCTAAAATAAAAATATCAATCAATAAGTTATCGATAATCAATTAATTTAACGTTTTTTTATTGTTCGTTATACACGTTCGTTTTTTTTGCCTCGTGATTGTCCTCGTATATCATTTATTCCTGTTTTAAATACCTAAAGATTTGAATTCCGTTGTCGATACGCATAACTAGAAAGTAATGTTATCTATTATTTTTTTATTTTAATAACTTCGGAGTGCGAAAATGTACATTAAACAATCAGGTTTCACCCTCATGGAAATGATAGGCGTTATGGCTATCATTGCTATATTAGCCTCGGCGGCCACACCAAAAATATTTGATGCCATCGAAGATGGCAAAGTTACTGCGTATCTGGCAGAAGCCAATAGTCTTAAATTAGCAGCGGCTAATTATTATAAAGATACGGGTCTTTGGCCACGACATATACCTACAAATACTAACCCTCGTTACCATAATTTGATAGTGAATGATGCCAACGGTAATGGCGCTAAAATCAATGGTTGGTCTGGTCCGTATATTGAGCAAGAAATAAGAAACCATATCCGCGAAGGTGGTTATCAGGATTTACTTGTAACCGCGGATAAAAACTGGGCTTGTGATATTGATGGTAATGGAAAAAGAGATGGAAAGTTCCTTGTTTATCGTGCTGACGGCATCAGTGATGAAATTGCCAAAAAGATAAGCAATATTGTCGACAAAGACGGAGACATCACCTCTGGCAAGAAAAGTTGGAAAAAAGCTGGCAAAGTTAAACGCTATGGTGTGAAGGGCGATCACGGAAGTATTCTGCTTTATTGTTTGTCACAGGTTTAATCATATAGTCTTTTATTTAAGTTTCGACTTTGAGAGAAGATTACTCCGTCGTGGCATTTGTAATCTGAGGATAATAAAGTGGAGCCCAATAGCACGAACCATAAACCACTCGGGCAGAGATTGCTCGAGTCTGGTTTAATTACTGAGATACAACTTGATCTTGCCTTACGTGAAAATAAGCGGCAGGGTAAACGACTAGGTGAAGTATTGGTTGATCTAGGGTTTGTTTGCCCAGATGCTTTAACCAGTACATTGGCCTACGATCATAAATCAGATGTTATCGATGTTGTTAATACCTCGATAGACCCTGATGTTCTCGCACTAATTGATTACGATACTGCAAAAAAATACAAACTCATCCCATTAGAAATGGATGAGGATATTTTAAGCGTTGCACTAAGTGACGTTTTTGATGTTGTCGCAATCGATCTAATTGAACGTCAGACAAATAAAACTGTCCGTGTCGTTACTGCATCAGAACAGGCCATCCTGGAAGCGTTGGAACGTAATTATTCACAGGGTCAATCCATTATAGAAACCATTGACCTGATACTGGATGATGACACACCACGAAAAGGCAATACTTTAGATGATACCTCGCCGATGATACGACTCGTCGATCAGATAATTGCATTGGGTATTAAAAAAAATGCATCAGATATTCATATCGAGCCYKATGAAAMNNNASTTGTWSKSATAAGATTTCGTGTTGATGGTGTTCTCAAGTCCGAGTTATTAATTCCTGTTGACCTTAAGTCGGCGCTTACTGCGCGATTAAAGTTGATGGCAGAAATGAATGTGTCTGAGAAAAGGGTTCCACAGGATGGTCGCATTCACTTTAAATACGGGAGTAGTGAGATAGATCTACGTGTATCAACATTGCCTACCAGTCACGGTGAAAGCATCGTAATGCGTATTCTTGATTCAAGCTCAATCAAACTGTCTCTCGATCTTTTGGGTTTTTCAGGCGAAGACAAAAAAACGTTTATCGATATGATAAACAGACCCTACGGAATGGTACTGGTTACGGGGCCAACGGGAAGTGGTAAAACCACAACACTGTATACTGCATTAGCTCAGGTTGATTGTGAAAGTAGAAGTATTTTTACACTTGAAGACCCTATCGAATACTCATTACCGATGATTAGGCAAACACCGATTAAACCCGAAGTAGGTATGGACTTCGCTGCGGGACTACGCGCGTTGTTAAGGCAGGATCCTGATGTCATCTTAGTTGGTGAGATCCGAGATTTAGAAACCGCTGAACTCGCTATTCGAGCATCACTTACAGGCCACCTTGTGTTGTCGACGTTGCATACCAATACAGCAGCTGGAGTCATACCCAGATTGATCGATATGGGCGCTGAACGATATTTATTACCTTCAGCACTTAACGCTATCATCGGCCAACGTCTGGTTCGTCAGTTATGTGAGCATTGTAAAAAACCTGCTGACGATATTCAAAAGCAATATGAGACCTATAACCTGACAGAAGATATTCCAGAAATAAATAATTTTCATGATGCCGTTGGATGCGAACACTGTGGCCAGAGTGGTTATCAAGGGCGTATCGCCATTTACGAACTGTTGGTGATTAAGGAAAACATGCACGATGCGATAATGCATGAGGCGTCATCGTCAGAACTTGAAACCATAGCAAAAAGTAATGGCATGACGTTCATGCTTGAAAACGGACTGATTAAAGCAGCACAGGGATTAACAAGCATTGAAGAAATCGTTCGGGTGGTGCGATAGCATGGTTGAATATATCTATCATGCAGTTGACGCCAATGGCCTGGCGATTGATGGAATTATGACGGCAGAGTCAGAGAGCCATCTTGATGAAAGGTTGCAGCAACTTGGCTACTGGTTGATTGATGTATCTAAAAAAACAAAAAAAACAAAAGTATGTGATGCCGCTGTTCCCCGTAGAGAAATAATCGATTTTTTTAATACATTACATTCTATGCTTGCGGCGGGCATTCCTATTACTGAAACTTTACTAGCCGTCTGTGAGAGTACCAATCATGTAGGGTTTGCTGCAGTGATACGTGATGTTAAAATGAACGTAGAAGCAGGAATCAGTCTTGAGGTTTCTCTCTCCAGACATCCTAATGTTTTTTCATCACAAATAATTAATCTGATAAAAGCTGGTGAGTACAGCGGTAAATTACCTGATGCCTGCGAAGATATTAGTTTGCATCTTGAGTGGGTAGAGAAAATTCTTGCCGAAATTAAACAGGCGAGTATCTATCCTATTACCATTCTTATCGCTGTGATGGGTCTGGTCATGCTGATGTTCATGTTCGTGGTGCCACGTTTTAATGAAATATTTATCAGTCTTGATTTGGAGCTGCCTTTATTGACACGTATTGTTGTTGATATCGGTGAGTTCACCACGCAGAACTGGTGGTTGATGTTGGCTTTACCTCTTGCTGTGTTTGCTTTTCTTAAATATGCGCCGCGCTACTCAATATCGATTGCCTGGAAACTTGATCGTTTTATTCTCAATATGCCTGTGTTTGGCAATTTAAACAGAATGCTGCAACAGTCTCGTTTTTGTCACAACCTAGGGCTATTGCTAAAAGCCGGTATACCCATTCTCGAAGCACTTGCGTTGTGTAAGGACCTGGTTACCAATCAGGTAATGAAAAAAGCCGTGTGTGAAGCAGAGCGAGCCGTGAACGAGGGTAAACAAATGACTGATGTTTTAGGTAAACACGACATTATCTCTCCTATCGTATTACGAATGATGATGGTCGGTGAAAAAACAGGTCAACTCGAACAGACAATGGAACACGCCTCTAAACGATTTGATAAAGAAATTCCACGCCTCATAAAACAAGTGTTCAGCATTATCGAACCGCTCATCATGATAACGCTTATCGCTATCGTAGGCATTATCGGTGGTGCAGTATTTTTACCCATGTTCAGCTTGATGTCAGGGGTATAAAAAAATGAAATCCGGCCGATTAAATAAATTAGTTAGTCAAAAAGGTTTTACCCTCATGGAGATTATTGGCGTTATGGCAATCATGGCCATTCTGGCTGGTACCTTATCACCGAATATCGCTGATAGTCTCAATCGAGCATACGCCGATGCGGAAATACAAAACATGGAAGTTATCGCAGATAGTCTCAACCGATACATCCTGCAGGAAAAACGTATCCCTTCAGGTAACACCTCATCCTGGGTTAAGGCGTTATCCTCTTTTAGTACTTTTACTAACGAAGAGATTGAATACAATAGTAAAGGTTATCGTCGACAACTAATTTTTGATCCGCGTTTCTTTAGTCATTCGGATAAAAAATTTAGTGGTTTTGTACAGAGTAAAGGCTTGTTTGAAGCGCCTGTATCGCCTCGCGTCTTATTGGTTTCAGATATGACACGTCATGTACCGTCTATTTCAAATAGTTCAAAAGTATTTAACGCGATTTGGAATCAGGCTAAAAACAGCAAGTTCATCGAAAGCAATAACGTGAAAATAAAACGTATTCATTTAAGCAGTAAGTTTCATCGCGTCATTTTAAGTAATCAAAATAAATCAAATGCATATTATCAATTAGAGAGTGGAAAATATGCTTTTGTTCCAGCCACCAAAAAAGGTAGTGATGGCGTCATTACGCGTTATATTATCAATAGCACACGTATTGGTTTGTTCAAAGTACCATACCCTAGTGGTAAGTTAGAACAAACTGCAATCTTACAATCAGACTGGGCCATGCGTTATCAGGCTAATGGAAAAAATTGGCATTGGGTGAAACCATGAGCGCCACACGGTACGCTATTTCATGGATATACGGAGAGTTCAAGATTGCTCGTATGAAGCACGGGCAGATAATCGATAACTGGACAGCGCCGTTTCCTGTTCGTGATATTAGTAGTCTTGCAGAGGCGATGTCAGAAGCCAGCAAAAACATTGACCTTATCCATGGTGGTGATGTTGCCATTGCTTACGAAGATGATTGGCATACACACGAGTTTTTCGATCTGCCCGTGATGGCGAAGAAAGATCTCGAAAAATKACTCATTAGAAAAGTAGAAAAAAATAAACCTTTTGAGGAAGAGGCAGCCTGGTGTTACCACGAGGCCAATCACGGCGAAAGTAAAGAAGGTATTCTGTTGCATCTCATGCCACAGAATATTGTAGATGCCATTGTTCGTATCTGTCAGGATTTTTATTTAACACCCAAACGACTGGTGCCATTAACTGAGGTTGTCGCTGAAATAATCCCAATGTATAAAGCAGAGGATAAAGAGATTATTGTCATTGCTGCATTGTTTAGTGAAAGAACAGAAATAATTACCGCTTTGTCTGATGGCGAGGTTCTGTGTGTCAGAGAGTTACCTTACTCTGGTTATGCAGATGCGAAGCAACGTCTAATTACTGACATAAATAGAACGTTAAGTTATGCAAAACAGCAATTTAATCAGGAGGTTAATACGGTATGGTTGGTTGGTAAAGGCACTGATGACATACAAAAAGAAATAGAACATAAAATCGAAGCCGCATTATGTTTCGATCCAAATGGACGGGATCCATTTTTTTGGGCGGACAATGTCGCTAATTTGAGTGGTCAGCTATCTGCTAATTTCATCCCCTTATTTGCCAGAAAAAAAATTAATCGTACATTGTTTTATCGAGTAGCACTTTGGTTAACTGTCGCTTTAGTAATACTGGCTATCGGTATCGATTCAGTGGTTGATTCTGTGATAGCGTCTAATGCTATTAATACGCAGGAAATCGAGGAAGCAATTATTGTTACGCGTTCAGCAATGACAAAATTAGAAATGCTGCAAACACATAAAGATAAAATAAAACATAAATTGCAAATATTACAGGCGGATGCACACAATTTGCCTGCACTGTTTATTAATCATCTTGGTCATGTTGTACCTGATGGTCTTACTATATTGCGCTCAGAAGTATTATGGCTCGAAGATGAATGGAGGGTGACATTGCAGGGGGAAAGCAAACAGTCTCTGAGTGAGGTTGTCACAATACTGCAACAACTCGAATCCGAACTTGAACAAGCACCTTGGCATATCACTATTACAAAAAGCTGGAAAACAAGTTGGTATGAACAACTTCAATCAGGTTCTGCATCCAGTGATGAGAAAACATTATTTGAAATAGTTGGTTTGATGCAATGAGTATGCAAGAAAATAGTCCGAATAGGCGACAAATAACTCGTCCACTTCCGCCTAAGCCGAGTAAGAGTATGCGCTTTGTCAAACTGACAGACAGATTGGCTAAAAACATCATTCAATCACCTTATAAAATGGTACTAACCGTCGGCATATTTTTAATCAGTATATATTTTATACACGGGGACATGTTCGTTCGTCTATCTTCATTAGATCAATCATTGTCGAGCGCTGAGGAATTAGGTAATTTGCAATTCGAACTTGTTGAATTAAAAAAACACTGGTCAAAAAACGAGTTACAAAAAATTGAGGAAAGTATCATAAAAGCACAGGCAACCATTTTTGCTGATTTTCCAGCACTAGCTGGTTGGTTATCGCAAAAGTCAAATTTTGCCAATAAGCTTGGCCTGGTAATGACATATAACCTGAAGCATCAAGAACTTACTGAGCTGGAACAAACGTTTTCAATCCCGCTAGAAATGATATTAAAGGTTAAGCCTGGTGTTACCGATAAGGTTTATAGCAGGACGCTTAATTTTGTAAGGAGTCTGGTCGATGAGAACCTGCATATTGATATTGCTGGCAATGAATTAAAAAGTGATGGGAATATTATTCAGCAGGTAAAGCTGGATATAAATGTATGGGTTAGAGATGCGGCGACTATGCTTAATGTTACGCAGATCGATTCTGAAGAAAATTTTGAGGTCAACGAAGATGTCCCGTTTGTTCAATAACAAGTACAGTATTTTGGTGTTGGTTGCCATCGCTATCCTTTTTTGTGCGAGCAWAATTGTTTTGCCAGCAGCTACGGACATAAACATGTCGACGGATGTGCCCGAGATGATTGACATGCATATGACAGAAGCTGAAAATAATCAGGCACGCTCACTTAAGTCAGTTGATATCAGTAATCTATTTTGGAATGAGACATATAAACGAGATCCGTTTAGTAATAAAGCATCGGTAAATTCAAATAATACAAGCATTGCTAACAAGGACGTTAGCTCCAATCATCTACCAAAACTCACGGGTTTTATCGCAGGTACTGAGTCACGACTTGCTGTTCTCGATGGTCAGGTCGTAGGTGAAGGTAACGCTGTTAATGACTACCGGGTCGTTAACATCGATGCACGTGGTGTTCAGCTTTCCAGGGGGGGCAAACATGTTGTTCTCACGCTGGGTGTAGAGAGATAGTATGTCTGTCAATATGAGAAAAACACTTATCTTTGTGGTTACCTTAAGCTTTTTGTTGGTTGCCTGCACGAGTACGCCTGATAAAGAGTTTGCTTCTGATTTTCCACGCTTTCATCCAAAAGWAWANNTTYAAMWRTKYATWWWMKWSAKAAGCCGTTGCCTTTGTTTAATCGTTTATCCTGGCCACAGCAACAAGATGAATTACCAGTACAGACAAGCGAAAAACTTTACAGTTTTGTGGCTAAGGAAATGTCGATACGACGAGCCATAAAACTTTTTGCGCAATCTTATAATCTTAATATATTGATTAATAATGACGTCAAAGGCGAAATCAATATCTCATTTCATGATCTTCCTTTCAATCAGGCAATGACAGCCATACTCAGTTCGTTAGGTTATTACTGGGAACATGACAAGGGCCTTATAACGGTTAAGTTATGGGAAACCAGACAGTTTACAATAAATTATATTCGTCTTTCACGTAGTGGTTCAGGCTCAAGTCAAGCCCAGGTTAGTTCGGGTGGTGGAGACGACAGTGGCGGCTCAGATAGTCAGGCAGGTACCATTAGTATTGAGCAGGAGAACAACGTAAAGTTTTGGGATGAAATCGAATTGCAATTAAAACAGTTGGTTTCAGCAAAAGGCAGACTGGTTATTAATCGTATGTCAGGAACCATTCAACTTAGTGACCTACACGCTCGAGTAGAAGAAATGGCTACATATATTACTGAAATAAATAATGCTATACATCGGCAAGTCGATATCGAGGTTAAAATTATAGAAGTCTTGTTAAATGATGATTTTAGTTTAGGCGTCGACTGGTCACGAATGGTCAATCAGGGACAAGCTGGAAAAGAAATTGACTTCACCATCAGTAGTATTATTTCGTCACCTATCGGTACAGGAGCGGCATTACCTGGCGTTTTAAGTCTTACTGCATCCAATACTGGCGCCAATGGAGGAAATAATCTGACAGCCTTGATTACAGCATTAGAAGAACAAGGCGAAGTGCAGATAGTGTCGCAACCACATATACGTACCTTAAATAATCAATCAGCCTTCATCAAAGTTGGAACGGATAGAACCTTTTTTCGACGTGAACAAAACACCGATAATACGACGGCAGGATCAAACACAACGAGTACCGATGTACCTCAAGTAGTTACTGAGGGCATTGTGTTATCGATTACCCCTCAGATTTCTAAGGATGGTTGGGTGATGATGGATATTTCACCCGTGGTCACACGCGTATCCAGTGTCGTAGAAGTTCGGGATGCCAATGGACTGGTTCAGTCATCCGCACCCAATCTGGATATACGACAAACCTCCTCTTTAATAAGAGCTTTTAATGGCGAGACAGTCATTATCGGTGGCTTAATTCAGACAATTGAGGCCAATACCAATCGTGGTGTTCCGGGATTAAACGATATTCCTATAGCCGGCCATCTGTTTAATGCGCAATACAATACGGTAAGGAAAAAAGAACTGATTATTTTTCTCACGCCAAGAATAGTTGATGCAGATGCGTTGTTTAAAAGTTAATGGACAATTGATATGAGACATTTTCTAAAAGTAAAATTGTTNAANNTGRTTTTGWYMKTMMTKAWWCCWNTGAWRWTRTYWSMARCGTTAAGCGATACGCATACTGCAACGAATGAACATTCCGTTTCGATGACTACTGAGTCATATGCAGACTTTGATTTGAGTCTCGTTGCTGCGTTAGAAGCTGAAAATAATGGTCAGTTTATGAAAGCTTTAACTTTAACAAGAGCATTGTTTGAACGCGATAAGGACCATATGATGGCACGTATGTCCTATGGCCGATTATTGGTAAAAAATGGAAAAAGTAAAAAAGCCATTACGGTACTACAGCCATTAGCTAAAGACACATTACACGACTGGCAGCCCTGGTTTTGGTTGGGCAGCGCACAGTTACTGATGGGTGAATTAAATAATGCGGCGTTTTCGTTAGACGAAGCGCTGGCCAGAGAGGGCGGTATCATCTCATTGTGGGTGCAGCGTGCCATCGTCGAACAGGAGCGTGGGATGCCTGTGGTCGCGCTGCATTTATTACAGGTTGCTGACGGTATAGAACCTGGTAATTCAGATGTGATTATTAATTATGCTTATGCTTCTGAACTCTCAGGCGATATTAAAAGTGCCGCGATCATGTATAAAAAGTTTTTGCAGTTAACCGCGTCAGAGCCACAATATGGACGATTACGTGGTGATATATTTTATCGGTTAAGTCAGTTTGTAAAGGCTGATGAAGAAGCCAAAGTGCTCGAAAATGAGTAAATTATCCAGAACAGTTATTTATATAGACTATTAAAACCTCACCTAATTGTTGATAAATGTCTTCTTGGAAGCAATCCTTGAGAGAGGTTTGTTTAATATATTCTGAAAATTGTTCTGGAACTAAACAGATTAATTTAAGCTAAGATTTTGAATTTTATCGGATTAATTATTCTGCATCAGATATAATTGTGTCATTTAGATAACTATTCACATTAAATTGACATGAATGCAAATATTGAAACGCTAACCCGTGATGTAACAAGTTATATGGCCCAAGTTGGCCGCACGGCGCGTGAGGTTTCCCGGGCCATAGGGCGTGCATCCACCACTCAGAAAAACCAGGCACTTAACGCAATTGCTGACCAGTTAATTGATCAAATGGCAGAGCTGAAAATAGCCAATGCCCTTGATATGGCAGCGGGTAAAGAAAAAGGGCTGGATGCGGCTTTGCTTGATCGTCTTGAGCTTACAGATGAGCGGATTGTTTCGATGGCTGAAGGCTTACGACAAATAGCGACGCTGGAAGATCCTGTTGGTGTGATTTCTGACCTGGCGTATCGACCATCGGGTATTCAAGTCGGAAGAATGCGTGTTCCTCTGGGCGTTATCGGCATTATTTATGAGTCTCGACCTAATGTGACCGCGGACGCTGCCGGTCTGTGTCTAAAATCCGGCAATGCAGTGATATTACGTGGTGGTTCAGAAGCGATAAATTCCAATCAGGCAATCGCACATTGTATTAAAAAAGGGCTTTCGCTGGCCGAATTGCCGACGGATGTCGTGCAGGTAATTGAAACCACCGATCGTGCTGCGGTTGGTGCGCTGCTACGTTTAAAAGAATATGTCGATGTTATTATTCCGCGTGGTGGTAAAAGTTTAATCGAGCGGATAAGTAAGGAGTCTGAAGTTCCCGTGATAAAGCACCTCGATGGTATTTGTCATGTTTATATCGATGATGAAGCCGATAAAGAAAAAGCGCTACGCGTTGCTTTTAACTCCAAAACACAACGATATGGTACTTGCAATACCATGGAAACCTTACTGGTAGCACAATCGGTTGCCGCTGACATATTGCCTGAATTGACCAGGATGTACGAAGACGAAGGTGTTGAGCTGCGTGGTTGTGAAGCTACTGTGTCGTTACTAAAAAAACACAGCATGGATATGAGTGCGGCGGTGGAAGATGATTGGGTTACAGAGTATCTGGCGCCGATCCTGTCGATTAAAATAGTCGAAAATATCGATGCGGCTATCGATCATATTAATCGATACAGTTCTCAGCATACGGAATCTATCATTACCGAGAATTACACCAAGTCACGACGTTTTTTGCGTGAAGTCGATTCAAGCTCAGTCATGGTAAACGCTTCCACCCGTTTTGCTGATGGTTTTGAGTACGGCCTGGGTGCTGAGATAGGTATTAGTACCGATAAGTTACATGTGCGGGGGCCGGTTGGTCTGGAAGGTTTGACCAGTCTGAAATATATCGTACTGGGTGACGGCCATATCAGACAATAACAGACGTCACCCGAGGCCTTCCGAATGATTGGTATATTTGGCGGCACATTTGACCCAGTGCATTACGGTCACGTTAAATCTGCACTTAGCATTAAAGATGCGTTACACCTAACACAGATACGTTTTATTCCAAATCGGCATCCACCACATCGTGCGTCGCCATGGTTGAGCGTCGAACAACGTCTCTTATTGCTGAAAACGGCATTAATGGATATACCGGGTACGGTGATCGATGAACGTGAATTAAACCGCGATGGGCCGTCATACATAGTTGAGACACTGGCATCATTACGTACTGATTTTCCTGATGATAAGCTGTGTTTAATCATAGGTATGGATGCGTTCGCAGCGATAACAAAATGGTTTCGATGGCGTGATTTATTTGACCTGTGTCATCTGGTTGTGATTACACGGCCGGGGTTTTATATGCGTCAGATTGAAAAAGAATGGTCCGCGCAAGATTAYGCSTTTYTRTCRKCMARGATGATTGWYRRYGCARATRSATTRWCKTCACAAGAGRSRGGAAAMATCWTAYTRNYYTCCNGTTNCNCARCNNTGGATATTTCYKCAACSAARATYAGAGAARRATTAGTAAATAATACAARTRTWAGTGARTGGCTACCARAAAGTGTAKCCGAACAATTAAGAGGTTTTTTAGATAAATGAGCATTAACAAATTAAAACAACTGGCTATTACTGCGCTGGAAGATTTAAAAGCTGAAGATATCGTAGTGATCGATGTCATTGGTAAAACTACCGTCACCGACTGGGTTATTGTTGCCACGGGTTCATCCAGTCGACATGTTAAGTCGATAGCAAACAATGTTGTCATTGAGGCGAGAAATGCAGGCCACAAACCGCTAGGCATGGAAGGTGAAAGCGAGGGTGAGTGGGTACTGGTGGATCTTGGTGATGTGATTGTACATGTCATGCAACGACAGGTACGAGAATATTATGACCTGGAAAGTTTATGGTCAGTGGAGGCGATGGACGAACAGGCGCAACGCCGTGAACAAGATATGAGTTAGTTTAGACGCGCATCGATTATTGTGAAAATACATCTAATTGCGATGGGTAACAAAATGCCTGATTGGGTCAATGTTGCGAGTGATGATTTTATTAGGCGTCTGCCCGTTGAAATAAAAATCAATATGATTTTATTGCCATTGATAAAACGTGGTAAAAACCCTGATGTGCCTAGAATAATTCGCGATGAAAGTCGGAAGTTACTTACAGCTGTGCCTAAAGGCTCTGCAATAGTAGCGTTAGACGTGCTGGGTAAGTCAGTTAATACCATGAAGTTTTCATCGATGTTAGACACATGGATGCAGCAAGGGCAGGATATTTCCATTATTATCGGTGGGCCGGACGGTGTTTCAGAGGAATTGTTAGCGAAGGCGTCACAAAAGTTATCACTATCGGCGTTAACGTTTCCTCATCCCCTGGTTCGTGTCATATTATTGGAACAGATTTACCGAGCATGGAGTATATTGAATAATCATCCTTATCATCGCGTATGAGAGAAAATAATCGCACCCTATGAAAAATATCGCTCATATAATTCTTGCCTCTGCTTCGCCAAGACGTCGTGAATTACTGGCGCAAATTGGTGTCAGAGTATTAGTGCAAGCTGTCAATATCGATGAAATACAAAAGGTGGATGAATCTGTGATGAGCTATGTGCAGCGGCTGGCAATGGAAAAAGCCCAATGTGGATTTAGTACGATAAATAACGAACATAATTTACCGGTGTTAGGCTCTGATACTATCGTTGAGATAAATGGTGTAGTTTTAGGCAAGCCTGAAAACCGACAACATGCAAAAAGGATGTTGCAACAGCTTTCAGCTCAAACACATACCGTACATACTTCGGTAGCTATCGTGACCACGGAGGCAAAGGTTATTGCGACCAGTAGTAGCCAGGTATTATTTAGTACGTTAGATGAGCGTGAGATAGATTATTATCTGGCAACCGGTGAGGCAGATGATAAAGCTGGTTCGTATGCTGTTCAGGGTATCGCGGCACAATTTATTAAAAAGATAGAGGGTAGTTTTTCTGGTGTTATGGGTTTGCCATTACATGAAACCACACAATTACTAAAACAATGCGGTGTCTGGCCACTGGGTAACAATAGTGTGAATGAATAGAGTTGATGCAAGGGTCGAAATCTATGGCTATCTACTACAGTAGATAAGAGTCAAAATAAAAAAGAGATTATATGAGCAAGGAAATTTTAATCAATATAACACCACAGGAAATACGTGTTGCCATTCTTGAAAATGGAATACTTAACGATCTCTATATTGAACGAAGTAGAAATCGTGGTTTGGTAGGTAATGTCTACAAAGGAAAAGTGGTAAGGGTGCTGCCAGGTATGGAAGCGGCATTTGTTGAAATAGGCTTTGAAAAGGCCGCGTTTTTGCACATCGCGGATGTAGCGCAAAAACATAAAATAAATGACTATAACGACGTCGTACACATCGGACAGATATTAAGAGAGGGTCAGACTTTACTCGTTCAGGTATTGAAAGATCAACTTGGCACAAAAGGTGCGAGATTGACCACCAATATTTCTATACCATCACGTTATCTGGTTTTTATGCCCAACGCCGATAATATTGGTGTATCCACTCGAATTGAAAAAGATGATGTTCGTGAACGTTTGAAATCTGAGCTGCTCGAGCAAGAGCACCGTGTACAAGGTGCTGGTTACATATTACGCACGGCAGCAGAAGTCGCAAGTAAGGAGGCTATCGCCGGCGATATAAAATATCTTAACCGGCTATGGGGCAATATTGAGGAAGTTACACAGACGAATACGGTTCAGCTGGTTCATAAAGATCTGCCACTGTTTTTGCGTGTACTTCGTGACATGGTGGATGAAGATCTTGATGTGATTCGAGTTGACTCGCGCGCAACGTACACCACTATGTGTGAATTTGCTGAAAAATATGTTCCAGAAGTGGCAGATTTTATTGAGCATTACCCAGGTGAGCGTCCGATCCTTGATCTGCATGGTGTCGAAGATGAAATTCAAAAAGGCCTCGAACGTAAAGTGCAGCTGAAATCCGGTGGTTATTTGATTATCGATCAAACTGAAGCGATGACTACCATCGATGTGAATACTGGGGGGTTTGTTGGTAGTCGCAATTTAGAAGAGACTATATTTAAAACCAATCTTGAAGCCTCGCAAGGTATCGCACGACAACTACGGTTACGCAACTTAGGTGGTATCGTTATACTCGATTTCATCGATATGCTCGAAGAGGAGCACAAACGTCAAGTGATGCGTTCACTGGAAAAAGCACTTGAAAAGGATCATGCCAGAACATCCATCAGTGAAGTGTCTTCGTTGGGTTTGGTCGAAATGACACGTAAACGAACACGTGAGAGTTTGGAACATGTGTTATGTAGCACTTGTCCAACCTGCGACGGGCGTGGTTCGATAAAAACAGCGGAAACGGTTTGTTATGAAATCTTTAGAGAAATTTTGCGAGCGGCCCGTCTGTTTGAAGCCAAAGAGCTGTTAATTTTAGCTGCGACTGATGTGGTTGATTTATTGGTTGATGAAGAGTCCAGCAGTCTTGCTGAGTTAGAAGGTTTTATAGGCATACCTATCCGTTTTCAGGTTGAGTCATTATTTACCCAGGAACAATATGATGTCGTTATCGTATAACGTTAAAGTTCTATACCATCTGTTGTTGACGTATAGCTCCCCTTAGTTTTTAACAGTCATGTCATGGGTTCCACGTATCAGAGTTTTTATCATCATCAGTTTTTCCGTGATGCTGATTTCTTCTGCGGTAATTTTTAGTGTTTTGCGTGCAGTATTGCCATATGCAACAGATTATAAAAATGATATACAGCTAGAATTAAGTCAGCAGATAGGTTTACTCGTCGAGATCGAATCCATCGATGCGGCCATACATTGGTTTTCACCGAGATTAAAATTAATTGATGTTTCGGTGTATGACGAAATGAGTAAGCCTCCTTTATTTCATTTCCGAGAAGCATTTGTCCAACTTGATGTTATCGCGTCGATCTTACGCCAAGAAATCATCGTCGATGATGTTGGCTTGATAGGCGGGGATATCTCAATAGAAAAACTTTCAGAGACTGATTGGCTGGTGCAGGGTATTAAGATAAGTAGTGAAGGTAATACCGAGCTTCCTGAGCAGTTCATGTATATGTTGCAAAACGCAGATTATCTATTGCATGACAGTAATATTTATTATCGGGATCAAACTGGAGAAAAGCTATACCTGAATTTGTTAGATGTAAATATCAATGTCGAGAATAGTTTTAATAACCATTCGATAAAATTTTCCATGAAGCTCCCAGAAGAGTACGGCCGTAATTTGATGATGGTGGCAGACTTATCTGGTAATTTCGAAAGTTTGCGTGGTGATGTTTATTTTGAAGCTAAGAAGATAAAACTCAATCAATGGAACAAAAAATTTAATCTGACGGATAACTTTTCATTTGATGCGACAACAGACATTAAACTTTGGTTAACGTTTGATAACAATAATATACATAAAATGTTTGCGCAGTTTGATGCTGAAAATGTGATGATTAAAAATACCAGCACAGGCAAAAAATGGCAAACCAACTATTTATCCAGCAATGTTCGTTATGTTTNTGATGAGGCGCACTGGAATGTCGCGGTTTCTGATTTTTATTTTGGTGAGCGCAATAACCCTTCCTGGGGGAAATCGTTTACTGTCATCGCCAGTGACGATGACACCCATTATTATCTAAGTGCAGAGTTTCTTCGACTTGGTGATGTGCAGAAAATGGCTAAAGTCTTTCTTGATAGTAAACAATTGCTTGAYTTRAAAAAAYTGRAYGYCTATCAGTTACAGGCGGATATWTATAAYCTTAACTTGAAATTWCCYAAGGMTATATCGCCTGATAACTTTTTGGCACAAGTGTATCTGGACGTGTCAGTTATTGATTTATCTATGTCTGATCAAACCAGTGATATTGCGTTAACAGGATTAGATGCAATGTTTCATATTGATGAAGAACGAGTCGTCATTGATGTGGCCTCGAATGATGTGAAAGTAACGATAGCCGAATTATTTAGAGAGCCTTTATTTGCTGATACGATACAGGGTCAGTTAACAGTAGTGAATGATGGCGATAGTTGGTTGTTAGATTCGCAGCAGCTACAGATAAAAAATAGTCATGTGAATTTGTATTCACGGTTGGCCGCAAGAATAACTTCGCCCGGCAATATTTTTATTGATATGCAGACGGATATTTATGATGCTTATGCTAAATACGTAGAGCATTATCTTCCTGTAGGCATCATGGCGCCTGAGTTGATCGAATGGTTAGACATGGCGATTGTTGATGGGTTTGTGCCACATGGCCAATTTATATTACATGGTAACGTAAACGAATTTCCTTTTGATAATCATAGTGGCATCTTTCAAGTGTTGTTTGATGCGCAAGCTGTCGAATTGCAATTTCTTGAAGATTGGCCACGCTTAACTGACACATCAGCTTCGATTAAATTTCAAAATAAGTCACTCTTTGTTGATAAGGCGAAAGCAAAAACACATTCGATAGCATTGTACGATGCGTATGCTGAAATCATTAATTTAAATGAACCGCATTTAAAAGTAATCACCCAAGGTCGTGGAAAGAATCAAGATGTACAATCCTATGTTTGGCATAGTGCACTTGATGAGATTTTAGGTGATGCTATGCGCTTATTTCAGTTTGAAGGTAAGAGTGGTTTAAAGCTGAAGTTAGAGATGCCGTTGTCTTCGGATAATATCGATGTCGCGGTCGACGGCCATCTGGATTTTAAGCATACGTCATTATATTACCCCGCGTTAGGTTATAAACTTACTAAACTTAACGGCAGGATTAATTTTACCGAAGACAGTATTTTTGCAGACTCGATAAAAGCAAACATAGAAGGCGAGCCGGTGGTGATTAAAGCGCTTACGCGCGAAAACACACGAAGTGAAAAGGCAGGAGATGAGGTCGTATTTAATATCAATGGCGTTTTAGATGCGGATTACCTGTTACAGCAACATGACTGGATACCWGARCRMTGGRTRTCYGGYAAGTCRAAYTGGTCSGTCGATATYGAAATACCSTATGAKGMRSYTGATTACYTRGTGCATGTAAAAGCWASWTCTCATCTGGAGGGTGTCAATATTGATGTTTCAGATGCTGTATATAAAAAATCGGACAGCAAAGTTTTATTTTCTACAGGTATTGACGTATTAGAAAATGATGGATTACAAGTGCTGGTGACAACGGCAAAGGTAATGCCTGACACCTCTTCACCATTAGACGAAATCAAAATTACCGTCGGTAATGCTATTCATCTTAATGCTGTACGTGATGAAAATAAAAATTGGGTCTTCGCAATAGAGTCGCAACATATAAAAGGTAAAGGTGCTTTTTCAGAAAATCTTTTAAAAGATACCGAAGTCACCTTAGACCTTGAGAAAATTGATATATATTCCTTGTTCTATCGTAAAAATAAAGACAGTACGAACAACATAAGACCAGCGGATATACCACCACTTAACTGGAAGATTAAAACAATATTGTTTGATCAATGGAAGTTCAACGATGTTACTGTCAAAACGGATTGGCACAAGTATGGTATGTTAATTAATACGTTATCGTTAAAGGGTTCAGCGATGGCATTCGATGCACGCGGTACGTGGTTGACGTCATGGCGAGGTAAGCACGAAACAGTGTTACAGGGTACCTTGAGTGGTAGCGATTTAGGAAAGACTTTAACGGGCCTGGGTTTTCAGAAAAGTATTGATCGAGCTAAATACAAATCGACATTTGATGCAAAATGGTCGGCTGAACCTTATGGTGTTTCCTGGGCTAACATGAAAGGAAAGGCCGTCTTTGAAATGAAAAAAGGTGAGATTGTCGATGTTGACCCAGGAGCAGGTGGCCGCTTATTGGGCTTGTTGAATATCTTTAAAATAACAAACCGACTGATTTTTGATTTTGATGATGTAACCCGTGACGGTTTTGCATTCGATTATATGAAAGGTGAATTTGAATTTGTAAATGGCGATGGCTCATTAAAAGATTTTAATATTTCAGCACCGGCGGCAGATATTAATATCTTTGGTAGTATTGGCATGGTCAAGCGTGACTATGGCTTATTGATGCGTGTGAAGCCGCATACCGATTCTTTAACCTTTGCCGGCGGAGTGTTGTTGGGTGGTGTTGCGGTGGGTGCAGGACTTGCATTGATCCAGAAAGTTTTTGACCTTGGTGTTATTGGTCATAATGTTTACTCGATAACAGGCAGTTGGGACGACCCTAAAGTAGATAAAATTATTGAGCGACGTTCTGATGCAGACTTAATAGAAGACGATGATGATTTCTAGTGCGACGTTAGATACTAAGGGTGATAAACGTGTTAGAGCATGTCATAGAGGATATTTGAGCCTGTTCTTGATGTTTTATTTGATGGCTGCAAACGCTAATGAAATTAATGCTAAGGTTGCCACTGATAATCTATCTGCAGAAGCCGTCGTAACGGAAGAAGTGCTGTCTGAGCAGTTTCTCTATGCTGAGCAGTGGGAGCTAACACGAAGCGGCGAATCTGTATTATCATTACCCCCAATAAAGAAAATAATAGTTGGCTGGTTGCAAAACAAACAGAAAAAAATACAGATATTATATCCGGGTGGTGAAGAAGGTGAGTTCTGGGTGCAAGAACTGACAGATTGGCTGGTCGCATTAGGTATACCATCCAGATACATGGTGGTTGTTCCTGGTAGTGGTGCCGATGATGTGATTCGGTTGGCTCTGATTAAATGATATGATTAATAATGCCTTTAATAAAGTCGAACAAAATGCCTCGGATAGTCGATAAATAAGGGTATTAATAGTATGAGCAGGAGATCGATTGGTGAGTAAAGTTGCGGCAATACAAATGGCATCTGGGCCGAATGTTAAAGCTAATCTGGCAGAAGCAGAAAAGTTAATAAAAATTGCTTCTCAACAAGGCGCGCAGCTAGTCGTATTACCTGAAAACTTTGCCCTCATGGGCATGAATGAAACAGATAAAGTAAAAATCGCTGAAGATGCGGGCTCGGGTTTGTTGCATGACTTTTTAAAAGAACAAGCGGCTAAACATAATATTTGGCTGGTGGGCGGCACCATACCTATGCGTTCTGAAGAAGCAGGTAAGGTCTATTCTGCCAGTTTATTGTTCAATTCAGAGGGTGAGCTGGTTCATCGTTACGATAAAATTCACCTTTTTGATGTAACGATTGAAGCCAGTAACGAGAGTTATACGGAATCTGAAACCATAAGCCCAGGTGATAAAATTGTCGTTGTGGAGACACCCTTTGGTCGACTCGGTATAGCGGTATGTTACGATCTTCGCTTCCCTGAATTATTTCGTGCCCTGGTCGAACAGGGTATGGAGATTTGTGCTGTACCCTCTGCATTTACGAGTTTGACGGGTCGGGCGCATTGGGAACCTCTACTGCGGGCACGTGCGATAGAAAATCTATCGTTTATGATTGCTGCGGGTCAAGGTGGTTATCATGTCGCGGGGCGTGAAACCCATGGTGACAGCATGGTTGTCGATCCATGGGGTCTGGTATTAAATCGTTTGCCTCATGGTACAGGTGTGGTTGTTGCAGATATCGATATCGCCAAATTAGAACATACAAGAAAAATGTTTCCTGCACTTGAACACAAACGATTCGAATGTATCCTCTCTCTAAAGTAACTGTTATTTACTACACTGGTTGAACTTGGAGCCAAGGTGGGCTTTCAAAATATAATTTTTGAATTTGTGTTGATATATGCTGGCGCGGCATTTTTCGCTACCATTTTTTTATACCTTAAGCAGCCCGTTATACTTGCATATATAGGTTTGGGTATTGTTGCGGGTCCTGGTGGATTGGGATTGGTTACAGAGCCGGATCATATAGAAAAAATTTCTCATGTTGGCGTTATCTTGCTGCTATACCTACTTGGTATCAATCTACAACCAAATCGACTCTACCATCTTTTTAGTAAAACGGCGGTTGTTACCTTATTGACCAGCATTGTCTTCCTTGTCGTTTTCGCGCTTGCTGCATTAGCATTTGGTTTTTCTATTACAGAGAGCATCATTATAGGTGCGGCGTTAATGTTTTCCAGTACCATCATCAGTTTGAAATTGATTCCCACGACAGCATTACATCATCGGCATACGGGTGAATTGATGACGAGCGTCTTATTGATGCAGGATGTAATTGCAATAATGTTAATCGTAATATTATCTGGTGGAGAGGGAGATGCAGACGCAGTAGCTAGTGTGATTGTGATGTTGTTTGTGAAATTAATTGTGCTGACAATCGTTGCGTTTGGTTTTATTAAATATATCGTGAATAATTTGTTTATTCGTTTTGATACTATTCAGGAATATACATTTTTACTAGCTTTAGGTTGGGGTTTGTTAGGTGCGGGTACTGCTCAGGTAATTGGTTTGTCTTACGAGATGGGCGCTTTTATTGCAGGTGTTGCATTCGCGTCGTCACCTGTTTCGCAATCGATAGCTGAACATTTAAAACCGTTGCGTGATTTTTTTCTTATTCTTTTCTTTTTTTCTATTGGCGCACAGTTTAATTTTCTTGTGACGCAGCATGTTTTATTTGCTGGCATTGTCATATCGTTATTGGTGATGATCATCAAACCAATCGTATTTCGGTTAGGTTTTAAATTGATAGGAGAAGGTAAGGATTTTTCGACTGAACTTGGTGTTCGATTAGGGCAGGGCAGTGAATTTTCACTGTTGGTTGCATACAGTGCGTTTGCCAGTGGTTTAATCGACGTTCATGCATCTTATCTTATACAGATGGTTGTAATAATGACATTTGTCCTGTCGACCTATTGGGTTGTTTATCGTTATCGAACTCCGATATCAAGCACTGATAAGAACCGTATGGATTAAATAAAAGTACGAAATACAGGTGATCTGATTACAGGTGGTTCAATAAATATTGTCTTCTAGTTCACGCAGATATTTAAATAATTTTCTTGAAGCAGCCGGTGGTTTTTGTTGTTTATGTTCCTGATGTGCAGCGCGGATAAGCTGATTAATGTGTTGTCTGTCGATATCTGGAAAGCGTAAAATTATTTCATTTAGTGCTTCTTTGTTGTTATCAATCAGGTTGTCTCGCCATTTTTCCAGGCGTTTAAATTGTGCCGTATTTGTATCATGACGGTGCTGTATGTTTCTAATCTGTTTTTCTATCGTTTCATTATCCACAGAACGTAATAGTTTACCGATATACTGACGCTGCCTTTTTAGACCACTACGTGATTTGATTTTTAATGCAGTGGTAATAGCCACCTCTATTTCATCGGGTAGGTCCAGAGATTGTAATTCGTCAGCTTTTAGTTTTAACATTTCTTCGCCAAGTTCAATCAAGTGGTTACATTCACGTTTAACCTGAGATTTGCTCGGGCCATCGTAGATGATGACATCTTTTTTTCTGCCGTTGTTATCTAATTCAGTAGTCATCTTCAACATCTTCTGCTAGCTGGTCTGTTAATATTTCCTGGTTATTAAATTGAATGCTTTCAAGTTGCATCCTTGAGTGTTCTTTTTCCTTGCGATAATTTTCAATAATAACGGGAATATTATGAAGTTTGGGTATTATCCATATATGTAAAGCGCGTTTTTTTTTCGGGTCTCTATGTATCAACTGTAAAGACTGGTATTGTTTTCCGGCGAAACTGATTTTTTTACTCGATGTTAAAACGAAATTATAGGTTTCGATCTTGCCTTTTATCAGAGTTTTGTAGGAGTACTCTTTTGTGGCCTCATTCGCCTCTATCATTAATGGTATCTGAAAGGATAATGCTTCCCATACTTCTGCATCGGTCTCTAGTTGTATTTTTTTGTTTTTGACAACGCCGGTAATTTTGCCTTTTAGTGTGTTTTTATACGTGTTCCACAGGATAGAAAACTCTTCATCTCTATGGTTTTTTTTCCCAGTCTGTGTGTATTTATGGTGTGTGAGTAGTAAGTTGTCACCAACTTCATCGATAAGGCTTTCCGCCGACACAGTGTCATTGCTGAATAAATTGGCAAAGCCACTTAGCTTGGTGTGATGGGTGAATTTGTAGCCGGATTCAGTATGGTTAAGTTGGTAATGTGCCTGGGCCAGTTTAACCCCATACTTTTGTACTGCGTATTTAGCACTAAATTCTGGGAGTGCATGGGCAGCCATTAGTGCGTGACTAAATAGCATACTAAGCAGTAGTGCAAAAATTAATAATGCAAGATGTCTGCGTCTGTGGATACTTAGGTTCATGTCTCGTTATTTATTAATTGTTATTTGTTATTTGTTCGTTTTTCCAGAGCAACGGTTTTTTTAATGGTTTGTTGTCAAATAACACCTGGTTGCCATTAAACTTTATACGATTTTGCGCGAACAATTGTATCGTTAGTGGGTATATCTTATGTTCTATTTCTAATACGCGAGCGGCTAAATCTTTAGCGTTATCTGTATGATGTATGTCAATCTTAGCCTGTATGACAACAGGGCCACTGTCGAGTTCATGGCTAACAAAGTGCACGCTGCTGCCATGTGTTATATCTTTGTTGTCAAGAGCTTGCTGATGTGTGTTGAGACCCTTGTATTTTGGTAGTAATGAAGGGTGGATATTGATAAGTCGATTCTGGTAGTGATCGATGAAGTGTTCACTTAGTATTCGCATGAAGCCAGCCAGTATGATCAGGTCTGGTTTTAAAGGGTCGATGATCTTAATCATCGCCTGATCAAATGCCTGTCTTGTCGGGTATTCTTTATGGTTAATGACATGGGTTGTGATGTTATCTTTAATCGCACGTCGTAAACCGGGGGCTTCTGGACGATTGCTGATGACAGTCTTTATCTCTGCATCAAGCTGATGATGGTTAATCGCATCGATGATGGCTTGCAGGTTACTGCCATCACCGGAGATGAGAACGACGAGAGATACTTTTTTAGGGGAAACGTTTTTAGCCATAAATTAACAATGATTAATCGATAAAAACCATACGTGTGATTGGCCAGAGGAGCCCGTGTTATATCGCAAGACCTATTTGAAAATAACCCGTTTGTCGTCAGATGATTCGATGGTGCCTAATTGCCATGCAGTTTCGTTATTGTCTGTTAGGTTAGCAATGATATCATCGACATTATTTTTATCGACAATTAACACCATGCCGACACCACAGTTAAAGGTGCGATGCATCTCACTGTTTTCGACATTGCCATTATCCTGTAACCACTGAAATATTTCAGGGAGTTGCCAGCTGTTACCATCGATAACGGCCTGCGTGTTTTCTGGTAGAACACGTGGGATATTTTCGAGCAGGCCGCCGCCTGTTATATGCGCCATGGCATGGATGTCATAGGTAGGAAGCAATGCGTGGATAGCTTTGACATAAATTCTTGTCGGTGCGAGTAGGGCATTGCCAAGCGTAATGTCTTGCGCGCTAAATGTTGTATTGATGTCAGCCCCGCTCACTTCGATAATTTTACGCACCAGCGAATAGCCGTTGGAATGAGGGCCGCTTGAAGCGATGGCAATCATGGCGTCACCGGGTTTTACTTTCGCGCCGTCGATGATGGCTTTCTTTTCAACGACACCGACACAGAACCCCGCCAGGTCGTAATCACCTTTGCTGTACATGCCCGGCATCTCTGCCGTTTCACCACCGACAAGGGCGGTGTTGGCCTGACGGCAACCTTCGGCAATGCCGTTGATCACGTCTGTGGCTTTATCAACATCCAGCTTGCCGGTGGCAAAATAATCCAAGAAAAACAAAGGCACAGCACCCTGGCATATCAGATCATTGACACACATAGCCACCAGATCAATGCCAACCGTATCCAGCTTACCGGTATCAATCGCAATACGCAGTTTGGTGCCAACACCGTCAGTGGCAGACACCAGAACCGGGTCCTTAAAGCCTGCCGCTTTCAGATCAAACATCGCACCAAAGCCGCCAAGACCGTCCATCACACCGGGCCGTTTGGTGGATTTCGCCGCAGGTTTTATGCGTTCCACCAGCGCGTTGCCGGCATCTATATCCACACCTGCATCGGCATATGTTAAAGAGTTCTTAAGATCGGTCATATCTATCCCCAAATCTGGCCCCAATTAGACCCCAAGCTGAATTTAATTCCCTTTAACGCAAGCTTTCTGGAATGAAAACAGCGAAGCGTCTTGACCGCCATCAAACTGCGCTCTATTGCCTGAAACCACGGCGGGCCTGTAGCTCAGTTGGTTAGAGCAGAGCGCTCATAACGCTTTGGTCGCAGGTTCGAGTCCTGCCGGGCCTACCATTACCTTGGTAAAGAGATAACCGCCTTTAACCCGCCCAAATCCGCACATTTATACAGCTTCAAATGCCCGCCATGGCTGCGTGCAAGATCTGTGGCAATGGCCAGCCCCAGGCCGGACCCCACATTATCGTTTTGATTGCGTGCACTGTCCAGGCGGCTGAAAGGTTCCAGTGCGGTTTCGCGCTGGTTTGTGGGAATGCCGGGGCCGTCATCTTCAATCGTAAATTCAATTCGCGCATCTTGCAGATCAACGCTTAAACGTACAAATTTGCCGTAACGCACAGCATTACCCAAAAGGTTTTCTATTGCGCGCTGCATGGATTGTTCGCGGCATTTAAACGTGTCGTCA
>NVSH01000111.1 GCA_002401185.1 Gammaproteobacteria bacterium
AAGGATGATCTCACCTGAATCTTGATCTGTTTCAACACGGAACGATGGATCTTCTTTAATCATCTTACCCAGTGCGATACCGAGTTTTTCTGACGCACCTTTATCGTTCGGTGAAATAGAAATTGAGATAACTGGATCAGGGAAAACCATTGGTTCCAATGTCGCTGGCTGTTTAACATCACATAAAGTGTGACCAGTCTGCACGTTCTTCATACCGACAACAGCGATGATGTCACCCGCTTGTGCGCCGCCTAACTCAATACGTTCRTCSGCGTGCATCTCAACCATACGGCCGATACGCTCTGTTTTTCCGGTAAAGGTATTTAAKACSGTCATGCCTTTGTCCATRCGRCCAGARTAGATACGCACGAATGTCAGCGCRCCAAAGCGGTCATCCATAATYTTGAATGCCAGTGCGCGWARTGGTTTGTCAGGRTCMACAATRGCRWACTCGCCTGTCTCRTTACCTTCCARATCAACTTCTGGCTGAGGCTTAACWTCSGYTGGGYTAGGCAGATAATCAACCGCYGCRTCCAATATCATCTGYACRCCTTTRTCTTTAAAGGCTGAACCACAGTATGTCGGGAARAAGTCCATGGTCAAGGTRCCYTTACGAATACAACGCTTGATGTCTTCCATCGCTGGCTCTTCRCCTTCGAGGTAAGTCTCCATCACRTCGTCATCTTGCTCGACGGCCATTTCGATGAGTTTTTCACGCCACTCTTCRAYCWGRTCKGCCATMTCRGCAGGYGGYTCTTCGATACGRTAATTYGTGGTRTCKTCTTCGTCATCCCATATCCAGGCTTTACGYGTTARCARGTCAACACAGCCTTTGAACTSGTCTTCGATACCRATRGGTAAAACCATAACCARYGGCACGGCGCCYAATACATCTTCTACCTGYTTGGYYACGCGGTAGAAATCRGCACCRATGCGGTCTARTTTRTTRAYGAAKATRATRCGAGAYACTTCWGAYTCATTRGCATAACGCCAGTTGGTYTCAGATTGYGGCTCWACWCCRCCAGAACCACARAAYACACCKATGCCACCATCGAGAACTTT
Organism: Gammaproteobacteria bacterium; assembly: GCA_002401185.1. GTDB lineage: Bacteria > Pseudomonadota > Gammaproteobacteria > SZUA-229 > SZUA-229. The sequence continues at coordinate 1,063 of NVSH01000111.1, forward strand.
CAGTGAACGATAKACTTCGATAGTGAARTCRACGTGMCCYGGTGTGTCGATGATRTTYAARCGATGRCCATTCCACTSACAGCTRGTCGCYGCWGMYTGAATAGTAATACCACGTTCCTGTTCCTGYTCCATGAAATCGGTGGTCGCTTCACCGTCATGTACTTCACCGRTTTTATGAATCTTACCGGTCAGTTTCARRATRCGTTCTGTGGTCGTGGTTTTACCGGCGTCCACATGGGCGAAAATACCGATATTTCTATATTTGCTTAGGTCTACGTCTGCCATGGCTTTACTACTCGTAATGTATTCATTAAGTTGAAATGGTTAAAAATGCTGAAAACCCCGTAGAAACGTGTTATCTAGAAGTAACAAAATCAGCACAAACACCACCAACTTCCAAACAACCAGCACTACATCAATCAGGATTAATTTAGCCGGCGAATTATACAGGAAAATTGTACAAAAATGTGAGCCAAAGTATGTAAGTCAAATATTTAATAAAACCATCGCCGGTTACCGCTATCACGCTCACTTCAAAACAAACTAAAACGATGTTAAATCATAGTGTTAATTGCGCTGCACGGACAAATAACGCAAGATAACATGCTTCAACCAATCGATTCTAATAGGGCACTTGAATGACACTCTTACGGTATTTCACCCAAGCCATCGTACTGATTTTTTCAACAACACTCTGCCACCCTCTACTCGCAGAAACCGGAGACAATAAACTTTTAAGCAGCATCCAACAAAAAGGCGTCATCACCGTCGGCGTTTCCATTCAGGCACCGTGGGTCATGAAAAATAAAAAAGGCAAACTCATCGGTTTTGAAATCGACATCGCCAACCAACTCGCCAACGACCTTGGTGTCAGGGTTAAATTCAGACAGTATCAATGGCGCAACATGATTCCTGCGCTAAAAAAAGGCAAGATTGATATCATCGCTTCCGGGCTTTCTATCACCCCCAGACGCGCACTCGAAATAAATTTTTCTAAGCCCTATGCAAGCTCAGGTTATAGTTTGGTCAGCAACTTACACCTAACTCGCAATTTCACCAGCATCAAAGACCTGAACAACGACAAAATATATATCACGGCCGTAGAAGGTAGCGTATCCGCCGATCTCGCCAGAAAAATTTTCCCTATGGCCAACATTGACCTGCGAAAAACATCCACAGACGCAACATCTGCCGTGGTCAATGGCGCCGTACACGCTTTCGTCGCATCGTCGCCAACCCCTGAATTTATTGCATTGAAACACGCAAACAAAGTCGACCTGCCGCTTAAAAAACCTTTGCTGACAACGAAAGAAGCTTTTGCCATCAAGAAAAATAACCAGGAGATGCTTAACTTCCTAAACGCCTGGATCACCGCACATCAGGCGGATGAATGGATCAGTAGCTCACACCAATACTGGTTTAATAACCTGGAGTGGCAAAACCGAGTCACTAAAGAAAAATGAATATCACGTTACCAATAAACACGAATCGACGGGGCCATGTTAGTCGCTTCATTTTTTTAGCTTTACTCAGTGCGGCAACTTTTGCGCAAACCAACGGCATATCAACCTTACCCGATCAATACCGCACACCGCTCTCCGATTTAGTCTTTGATGACAATAAACAGTGGCGCGTTACCACCACACAAGATAACCCGTGGCGAGCTAAAGAAAAAAATGTCGTTCTAACACCTCGGTTTAAAGCCACATTATTTCCCGAATACGATTACCATAGCGTCGATGACCCGACCACGAGAAGCTTATTTCAAAATGAAAATGAGCTTGAAAGACCCAGGACCAATATCTTTCAATACACATTTTAACGCCTTGCATGTTCATACCATTTTTTCGACGCAGTCTTCTACTACTCGTAAGTTTTACCTGTAGCGCCGAGATAATCGAAAGTATCGAGTATAAGCACTATATTATTTCGCCACACGCACCCCATGAAATAAAACCTGAACTGATGTCACGCTCCCCTATCCGGACGGGAAACGGCTCATTCAACGGGCATACCGACTGGTATATCGACTGGCACTACCGAACCATGCAACACCCCGATCGTTGCCAGCTCATAAGCATCACAACCAAAGTACATGTCATCTATACGCTTCCAGCACTCAGTGAATATGTAAGCGATGAACAAACGATAACTATATTTAACAAATTTAATGCCGCGCTAACCAGGCATGAGATGAATCACGGCAACCACGGGCTAATGGCCGCCAGAGAAATTGATGCAGCGATCAATAAGATACCTGCACAACGATATTGCCACCGGTTAACACGTTCGATAGAGAATACTAGTAACCGTATCGTTCAAAAATACACCCATGCTGATAATGAATACGACCGCATGACACAAAATGGCCATACTGAGGGTGCTGTGATTTATTAGCAGTGATTGAGCAAAAAATGGACACTCCAGTGAATAAAACACCCAAGAACCGTATTGACTGACCTGTAAAAAATTCCGACCTGTGTAAACTCTGCTTTACGTTTTTCAGCCAAACTCTAACACCAAAAAACAACTAAATTATTGATAAATATAGATTATTTATAAATAGGCACGGATTGTGCTTTGATATTTACATGGGCTAACATGGGGAAAACACTGTTGTCATTGAGGTGTGGAAATGGAGATTTTAATCAAGCTATTCGTACTAATATATTTGCTCGTCATTGTGCTACTGACGACGATCAGTTTTATCTATATCGTAATATCGGTATTTAAACCCCGATGGACATTGACAGATCATGCCAATAGCCACCCGAGCATTAAACTTTAAAGCATCGGACAAACGCCAACTGATGTTTATAACAAATGACATCTTGCAAAACATCAAAGCCGATCAATAACGATCGGCTTTGATGTTTTTGATTACAGCCTGGTAAACAGTCTAGAGATTAGCCACCAAAAAGACCGTTACTTCTTCTTGCCACGACCCGCACTCTTACGCTCATTTTCCTTGAGCAATTTTTTACGGATACGGATATTTTTCGGGGTAACTTCAACCAGTTCATCATCGTCAATAAACTCTAGCGCTTGCTCCAGTGTGTACTTAATATGCGGCGACAGGGTCAAGGCATCGTCAGTTCCCGACGCACGCACGTTAGTTAACGGCTTTGGTTTAATCGGGTTAACCACCAGATCATTATCACGTGAGTGAATACCAACAATCTGGCCTTCATAAACCTCGTCATTATTACCCACCAGTAATTTGCCGCGCTCCTGTAATGGACACAGTGAATACGCCACGGCTTTTCCGCGTGCATTGGAAACAAGCACACCGTTTGGACGCTGACCAATATCATCTTTTACCGCGGGGCCATAGTGATCAAATACGCTGTACAACAAACCAGTGCCGCGTGTCATCGACAGGTATTCAGTTCTAAAACCAATTAAACCACGTGCTGGAATGATGAAATCTAGTCGCACCCGACCTTTACCGTCCTGCACCATGTCTTTCAGGTCTGCCTTGCGTTTGCCCAACGCTTCCATGACTGCGCCCTGATGCTCAATCTCGACATCAGCCGTGAGCTCTTCATAAGGCTCCAGCAATTTACCATCTTCTTCATGAACGATAACTTCTGGACGACCTACTGCCAGTTCAAAATTTTCTCGGCGCATGGTTTCGATCAATACCGAAAGATGCAACTCACCTCGACCGGAAACTTTGTATTTATCACCTTCCTCCTGCTCCACCCGCAGTGCTACATTATGCTTTAGCTCTTGCTGTAGACGGTCCCAGATATTACGACTGGTGACATACTTGCCTTCTTGTCCAGAAAACGGCGATGAATTAGCCTGAAACGTCATACTGATAGTTGGCTCGTCAACCGTCATCGGCGGCAGCGCTTCAACCATATTGGGGTCACAGATAGTGTCCGAGATGGACAATGGGTCGATACCGGTTATAGCAACGATATCGCCGGCAAAGGCTTCTTCCATCTCTATCCGCTCAAGGCCATGAAAACCCAGCACCTGGCCGATACGGCCACCGCGCTCTTTGCCGTCATCACCAATAACTTTTACCGCCATATTGGTTTTTACGCTGCCGCGAGCGATACGGCCAATACCGATGATGCCGACGTAACTATTGTAGTCCAATGTTGATATTTGTAGCTGAAAGGGGCCATCGACATCGACATCCGGTGCGGCGACATGTTCGATAATCGCTTCGAACAAAGGCGTCATATCTCCCTCGGTAACATCGCAGTCATCACCAGCATAGCCATTGATGGCTGAAGCGTACACCAC
>NVSH01000112.1 GCA_002401185.1 Gammaproteobacteria bacterium
AAAATGTATTACGTAATGAAGGCGCTCTAGTGATATAACCTGCATTAACATCTACCAAATGTTTCCCTGTCACCTTATAAGTTATACCTCCTTTAGCACCAATACCTGTGAATGTTAATTGGTCACCTCTACCTAATGAGTTATCTGGGAATCCTCCATTTTGATAAATCCCTTCTCTTTGGTATTGCGTGTTGGTCATGTAATGGCTATAGCGGATAGCGTTATTGTTTGAAGTTAAACGAAGTATAGCGGTAAAAATGTTACTGGCTGTTCAAAGGTGGTGTTTTTAAAGAACGATTTCCGTATTGCTCTATTACTCTTTATCTTTTTTCGTTTTTTCTTTTAAAAATAAATAAGAGTCCGGCGATGATGATAATAATGACGAGAAGTCTTAACATGTTAAAATCTTTCCTTTCGGCAATTGCCTAAAACCCTGTCATTTCTGACAGACAATCTTGTTATAACCTTACGATGTGTTACAGAAACATGATGAGCCTGGATATATGAAGCTAGAACAACCCGTTGATGGCAACGTGCCTAAACCGATCAGTATCTTAATGGTGCAGGATGCCTTTCAAGTTGGGGATATTAAGTGCAATGCCGATAAAATAATCAATGCCACGATAAAGGCAAGTCAACAGGGGGCAGACCTGGTGGTGTTTCCTGAGCTGGCATTGGTTGGTTATCCACCGGAAGACTTGTTGCATCGTCAAGGGTTTTTAACACAGATAAAAACAGAGTCTTTACGTATTCAACAACACCTGAAAGATACTATCGGTGATACAGGCGTTATATTTGGTTTGCCGATTGAGCGTGACCATCAATTGTATAATGCTGCTGTTTATCTGTTACATGGCGAAGTTCAACAAGTTTGTTTAAAACAATCACTGCCTAACTATTCTGTTTTTGATGAGGTGCGTTACTTTGCGGCAGGTGACGAGAGTGTTGTCATCGATGTCAAAGGTCACAAGATTGGTCTGTTGATATGTGAAGATGTGTGGCAAAAATTGATCGTAGAACAGTCAAAACATAACGGTGCGCAGGCTATTATCGTATTAAATGCATCACCTTTTCATATCGACAAACATGAAGAACGTATCCAGATATTAAAAGACCATAGTCAAGTGTTTAACCTGCCTTTTATGTATATAAACTTAAGCGGTGGTCAGGATGAGCTGGTTTTTGATGGCGACTCACTGGCGATAGATAAAACACAAAAGGTCATTGCACGTGCAGCATTGTTTGAAGCCGATACCGTCGAAATAACCTTTGATGGTCATGATATAACTTCATCGCACCTGACGGTATCAAGTGATTCGAAAGAAGCGGTCATCTACAAAGCGCTGGTAACCGGGGTGCGTGATTTCGTTCGTCAAAATGGTTTTAGTGGTGTGGTAATAGGTTTATCCGGTGGGGTCGATTCAGCGCTAACACTGGCGATTGCCGTCGACGCATTAGGTGCGAACAATGTACAGGCAGTTATGATGCCGTCACGTTATACCGCAGACATGAGCTTGCAGGACGCCGAAGCAGAAGCAGATTTGCTCGGTGTAAAATATGATGTCATAGCTATCGAAGATGTATTCAACAGTTTTATAACAGCGTTAACGCCTGTTTTTAAAGGTGCTGAAACGGATACCACAGAAGAAAATATTCAGGCGCGCTGCCGTGGTTTGTTACTCATGGCAATTTCAAACAAAACCGGTCGAATGGTTTTAACCACAGGTAACAAAAGTGAGATGGCAGTGGGTTATGCCACATTATATGGTGATATGTGTGGTGGTTTTGCACCGATTAAAGATGTCTGTAAAACATTAGTGTATGCCTTATGCCGTTATCGTAATCGTGTTTCTGTGGTTATTCCTGAGCGTGTATTAACGCGTCCGCCAACGGCGGAGTTAAGAGAAGATCAGTGTGATCAGGATTCACTGCCGGAATATGATGTGCTCGATCGTATACTGGCTCTGTCTGTTGAGCAGGACATGCCTATAGAAGACATCATCGCGCAGGGCATTGATCGTGATGATGTTGTCCAGGTAATCAATCTGGTACAGCGAAATGAGCACAAACGTAGACAGTCGGCGCCAGGCATACGTATTACTCGTCGAGCATTTGGTCGTGATCGACGTTATCCGATTACATCGGGGTATCGCCGTAAATGATTTAATGGATTCAAAAGATTGTTTTACCGCAGAGGCGTAAAGAAACTCTTATTTACTGTGCCTTCGGCACAGTAAATGAAACGATATAAGGTTTTCCTCTGTGGTAATACTGATTTTTTATAATGTCGGCGGTGGTACGCTACCGTATTTATCTGATTCAATGGTGGTCGCGATGTCAGAGAAGTCGTTGTAATCAATGATACGCTGTGTATCTGCAGCCAGATCGGTAAGCTCAAGTTTTTGGTAAGACAGCAGCATTATATCAAGCGCGCGTTTCGTCCATATAGTATTGGGAAAGCGTTCCAATACGGCTTTCCCACGTTTGGCTGACGATAACCAGGATTTTCGATCGATGTAAAATTCAGCAACAAGAATTTCTTTTCTGGCCAGCTGGTTACGTAAATAAATCATACGTTGATGGGCATCACCGGCGTAGATGCTGTTTGGGAATCGACGGACCAAAATGGAAAAATCGTTAAAGGCTTGCTCAAGTACGGCAGGGTCATGTTTGGATGGGTCACGTGGAAAATAAGTGTCGAGTAAGCCCTGGCCACGGTTGAAATTAATTAGCCCTTTTAAGTAATACACATAATCCAGGTGAGGGTCACGTGGGTGCAGGCGTTCAAAGCGTTTGATAGCGCTCGTGGCCTGGTCCAGTTCTTCAAATTTGTAGTAGGCGTAGGCAATCTCTAGTTGTGCCTGTTTGGCATAAGGGTCAAAAGGGTAACGTGCTTCCAGTGACTCCAGGTGCTTCACCGCCGTTTTAAACTCTGCTGCCTGTATCGATGATTGCGCTTCCTCATAAAGATCTTTCGCCGAATAAGCGGCTGTTTCGTCTTTATCGGCACCCGCGCAGGCGAATAAAAAGGCAGAAAGAAGGGCAATAAATAGTGGTGGTGTAAAAGAAGTCACATTAAACATCTTGTAGAATTAATTAATTGGTTAGAATAGGGCGTTAGAGCAAATCATTATAACCAAGTTCAACCGGTATGTTTACCTTAATGCGAGCGGTTCTTATAAGGTGTCCGGCTAACGAATATTGAGGATGTATGTCTGAACAACAAAATGAAAAACGGGTTTTAGATCAAGCGGTCGTCAAGCAGTTAACAGAAGAACATGCAGGGCAGCGTCTGGACGTAGTTCTGGTTAAGCTTTTTCCTGAATACTCTCGTAGTCGATTAAAATTATGGATAGAGCAAGGCCAGGTTTTACTTAATGGTAAAACGGTTAAGCCTAAAACTAAAATCGCTGGTGATGAAGAGCTGCAACTTTGGGTGCAGACGATCGCGTCAGAAGAGCGCTGTATCGCTGAAGATATTCCTATTGATATCGTGCACCAGGATGAAGCTATTATTGTCATTAATAAACCTGCTGGCCTGGTCGTACATCAGGCGGCAGGGCATTATTCTGGTACATTGCAAAATGCTTTGTTGTATTTTGATGCATCGCTTGAAGCTGTACCGCGTGCAGGAATTGTGCATCGACTAGATAAAGATACCACCGGTTTGATGGTGGTAGCGCGTACGCTTAGCGCGCATAAATATCTGGTCGACCAGATACAAAAGCATGAGATTATCCGGCAATATCAGGCGCTGGTTTATGGCGTTATGACAGGTGGTGGAATGGTCGATCAGCCTATTGGCAGGCACCCGCGTGATCGTATAAAAATGGCGGTAAGAGAAAACGGCAGGCAAGCTGTCACCCACTATCGATTACTGCAACGTTTTCGCGAACACTGCCATATAAAGGTACAGCTCGAAACGGGCCGTACGCATCAGATACGTGTGCATATGAGCCACCTGCGCCACCCGATCGTAGGTGACCCAGTCTATTCAGGACGGCATAGAAATCCCGCCGGCGCACAGGCTGAGCTGCTTGAGTATTTGCAAAAATTTAAACGCCAGGCGCTACACGCCTGGCGATTGAGTTTTGTTCACCCTTTGCATGATGAACAAGTTACCTACGAAGCACCTTTGCCAGATGATATGCAGCAATTAATCACCTTGTTGCAAGCAGACTTGCAAACGAATGGATAGACAAAGTTATTTGTCGATTACCTGGCCGGAAACTTGGCAGCGTTGTCCAGAGCATGTTCATGCGATTACTACGTTGAAAAATGGCGGCTTCAGTACAGGCGAGTTCAGTACGTTTAATCTGGCTGGGCATGTTGGTGATGATGTGTCTTCAGTAAAAAATAATCGAGCAAAACTGCGAACCGATTGTCAGCTACCATCCGAACCGATCTGGTTAGAGCAGGTACATGGTAATAAGGTTATTAATGCTGATGCGCAGCGTGTAAAAAATACGGGTCTCATACAGGCAGACGCAAGTTTTACGCAGACAAAAGGCGTGGTTTGTGCTGTGCTAACCGCCGATTGTTTACCTGTTTTTTTCTGTAATAAAGCGGCGACAGAAGTGGCTGTCGCGCATGCTGGCTGGCGTGGCTTGCACGCGGGCATAATTAGCCAAACGGTACAAGCCATGTCCTCGCCTGCAGCGGAAATACTGGTGAGCCTGGGGCCAGCTATCGGGCCACGTGCATTTGAAGTAGGTGGCGATGTTTTTCGCGCTTTTGTTGATGCTAATCGTCAGAATGTAAGCGCCTTCGTGGCAACCACTCGCGGCCACTATCTATGTGACATCTACCAATTAGCGCGAAATGAATTACGTTCTTTAGGTATCGACAATATAGCAGGTGGCGACTATTGTACTTTTCGTGATGAGCAGCTTTTTTATTCTTTTCGTCGGCAAAAAAACACAGGAAGAATGTCGAATTTAATCTGGATCGAATAAATTTCATGCATACGGCTTATCTTGAAAGTCTTTTCTTCTATTAGAGACCTTTGCACGATACAATCACGAGTAAAAATGGCTAAAACTGCCCTGGTTTTCGGCAATTGCTCCTGCATTGCCCTACTACTTGCCATCCATGGCAATATCGTTAGAAAACTTGCCAATAGCCAGCTATTAGCTGCATTCCCTCGGCAACTGCTCCTGCGTTGCTCTACCTTCGACCATC
>NVSH01000002.1 GCA_002401185.1 Gammaproteobacteria bacterium
AGGCGTATATTCTGTTACCATGCACAGCCATAAATACGGTGATGTAGCGGGCATTGCCAACCTGGGCCGACGACCTACGGTAGCGGGTGAACGCGTTCAACTGGAAGTGCATCTATTTGATTTTGATGCCTCACTTTACGGTGAACAGGTTTGCGTTTCATTCCAGCATAAAATCCGTGATGAGAAAAAATTTGAATCCTTTGATGATTTAAAAAATCAGATTAAACTCGACTGTGAACTGGCAAAACAGTTGTTAACTAATAACCATACATAATTTAGCTAAACAGAATTTCGCATGACCGACTACAAACCGACCCTGAACTTACCCCACACTGATTTCCCCATGCGCGGCAACCTTGCCAATCGTGAACCGGAGATGCTCAAGCAATGGCAAGAATCGAACCTGTACCAAAAGATTCGCCAGGCCTGTGATGGTCGCCCTACTTTTGTTTTACATGACGGACCACCGTATGCCAACGGTGACATTCACATCGGTCACGCTGTTAATAAAATACTTAAAGACATTATCATTAAAAGTCATACGATCGATGGTTACGACGCGCGTTACGTGCCGGGCTGGGATTGTCATGGCCTACCCATCGAGTTAATGGTCGAGAAAAAGATTGGCAAAGCCGGCAAAAAAGTTGATGCCAAAACTTTTCGCAAAAAATGCCGTGAATACGCTGCTAGACAGGTGGACGGTCAACGTAAAGATTTTATCCGACTAGGCATTTTAGGCGACTGGGACAAACCTTATCTCACCATGGACTACCAGTTCGAAGCGGATATCGTTCGTAGTCTGGGTAAAATCATCGACAAAGGCCATCTACACCAGGGCAATAAACCGGTGCACTGGTGCCTGGATTGCGGCTCAGCACTCGCCGAAGCCGAAGTCGAATATCAGGACAAAGAATCCCCCGCCATCGATGTGATGTTTACTGCGGTAAGCAACAGCGATTTTGAAAAAGCCTTCGCAACCTCTGCGGGTACAGGTGATATCGCCGCCGTGATCTGGACAACAACCCCATGGACATTACCGGCAAATCAGGCGGTGGCGTTTCATCCTGAGTTCGACTACACATTATTTCAAGTCGAAACACCGTTCGGCCCAGCTCGAATTATCCTGGAAAGCTCATTAGCGCAGAGCGCGCTTGATCGCTATGGCTTTGACAACACCGAAATACTTGCCAGCTGCCAGGGAAAGGCCCTGGAAAACTTGCTGGTCAAACATCCGTTCTACGACAAACAGGTACCCATTATCCTCGGCGACCACGTAACCACCGAAGCCGGTACGGGTAGCGTACATACCGCGCCAGGTCATGGCCAGGATGACTTTATCGTCGGCAACAAATATGGCTTAGAAGTCTATAACCCGGTAGGTGGTAACGGTGTTTTTTTACCTGACACCGAACTCTTTGCCGGTAAACATGTAAACAAAGTCAATCCCGAAATAATCGACGTTCTGAAAAATAACAAAGTTCTCTTGAAGCACGAAAAAATACAGCACAGTTACCCCTGCTGCTGGCGCCACAAGACGCCGATTATTTTCCGCGCCACACCGCAATGGTTCATCAGCATGACACAGGCAGGATTACGCGATCTTGCCAACAAAGCCATTACCGAAACCACCTGGCTGCCCGACTGGGGTCAGGCGCGCATTGAAAGCATGGTGAACAATCGCCCAGACTGGTGCATATCCAGGCAGCGGACCTGGGGCGTCCCTATCCCTTTATTCGTACACAAAGAAACCGGCGAGCTTCATCCTGACACGCAATCATTAATCGAACAGGTTGCTGTAAAAATCGAAAAAGAAGGTATCGAAGCCTGGTTCTCACTGGAAGCCAATGAGTTGCTCGGTGATGAAGCCAACTTATATGACAAGGCCACTGACACGCTTGATGTCTGGTTTGATTCAGGCGTTACCCACGCCTGTGTATTAGCAAAACGCAACAAACTGCCGTTTCCAGCTGACTTATATCTTGAAGGTTCCGATCAACATCGTGGCTGGTTCCAATCATCATTATTGACCTCAACCGCCATCAATGGTGTCGCGCCTTATAAAAAGGTTTTAACCCATGGCTTCACTGTCGATGCCCAAGGCAAGAAAATGTCGAAGTCGGAAGGCAATGTAATCTCACCACAAAAAATTGTGGGTACGTTAGGTGCCGATATTTTACGCCTCTGGGTGGCTGGCAGCGATTACAGTAACGAAATGACCGTCTCGGATGAGATTTTAAAACGCAGCGCCGATGCTTATCGCCGCATCAGAAATACCGCGCGTTTTTTACTGTCAAACCTCAACGGTTTTGACCCAGCCACAGACATAATCAAAAACGATGAACTCCTCTCACTGGATCGCTGGGTAATCGCCAGAACATTAGTATTACAAAATGAGATTATTGCAGCGTACAAAGAATTTAACTTCCATTTAATTCACCATAAATTGCAGCACTTTTGTACCGTTGACCTAGGTGGCTTTTATCTCGATATAATCAAAGACCGACAATACACCACACAAAGCCACAGTATTGCACGACGCTCTGCACAAACAGCGCTGTATCATATAAGCGAAGCTATGTGTCGCTGGATCGCACCGATTTTGAGCTTTACGGCTGAAGAGCTTTGGCAAGCCCTCCCCGGTAAACACGGCGACTCGGTATTGCTCGAAACCTGGTACCCACATTTGACCGAATTAGATGCTGACGAAAAAATGAATATGGCGTTCTGGCAGTCTATTCTTGAGATTCGCTCGGCAGTTAGCAAGGAACTAGAAACCTTACGCGCTGACAAAACCATCGGCTCTTCACTCGATGCTGATGTTACCTTATATGTTGACAGTGAATTGCAAAACACACTCGAAACCTTACAGGACGAATTACGTTTTGTACTGATAACATCAAAAGCCGTGGTGAAAAACATTGAAGATGCAGACGATGACTGCATTGAAGCCACTATCGATAGCGGTAAAACCATAAAAATTCACGCCACGGCTTCAACAAAAACCAAATGCGTCAGATGCTGGCATCATCAAGAAAACGTAGGTAGCAACAAGCAGCACCCTGAGCTGTGTGAACGATGTGTCAGCAATGTTAGTGGTGACGGTGAGCCGCGCTTCTTTGCCTGACAGACAACGAGATTACCGTGCGCCTATATTAGGAAATAAACAATTACGATGAAATGGTTATGGCTTTCTGCATTTACAATTATTCTCGATCAGCTGACAAAAAAAATGGCTGAAGCAGAATTGTTGCTACACAAACCCGTTGCCGTTTTGCCCAGCTTTAATTTAACCTTGATGTATAACAAAGGCGCCGCCTTTAGTTTTTTGAGTGAAGCTGGTGGCTGGCAACGAATCTTTTTTGTGTTTTTATCTACGGCCATAAGTATATTTCTTTTTGTCTGGTTAAAACAAATCACACAAGATAAAACACAGAAACACAATCAGACACTACAGATAGCTATCGCTTTCATATTAGGTGGCGCTATTGGTAATTTAATCGACCGCGCACTGACCGGTGCTGTTATCGATTTTATTCAGGTCTATTATGACAGCTATTATTTCCCCACATTTAATATCGCCGATGCCGCGATTACGGTAGGGGCAGGATTGTTAATTCTGGATATGGTATTAGAAACTAGACGCCACAAGACAACATAAAACAACATGCCTCTGCATTTAACTCAGCACAGCACCGTGGTCAGGGCGTAGGTTATTGATTTTTCAGGCATCTGTAGCATGGATGCTACAGTAGAGCGTACATGGATGTATTCACAGCGACCTGAAAAATCAATAACCTGCGTCCTTACCTCAAAATAATGCTGAGTTAAATGCAGAGGCATGTAAAACAATCATGCACGATCAGATCAACATGCGCAGCCTGGTACTTATGCATTACAGTATCGCATTAACCGATGGCCGTCTCATCGAAAGTAGCTTTGATGAAGACCCCGTGGAAATAACCATGAGGAATGGCGATATAACAGACGGTATGGAACTCGCGATTATTGGCTTGCAAGAAGGTGACTCGCAAACGCTTACACTTACCCCTGAGCAAGCTTTTGGTTTACGTGACGAAGACAATATACATGACATGCCACTTGCTGACTTTCCTGAAAAATTGCCACCAGAGCCCGGGCTATGCTACTCATTTGAATCTCCCGATGACGATGAAATCCCTGGTACCGTGGTCAGCGTAAAAAAAGATTCCGTTGAAATAGACTTTAACCATCCACTTGCCAGTCACGAGATTATTTTCACCGTTAATATTGTAGGTGTAAACAACACACATACCGAAAAATGTTAGTTTCTATTATGGTAGCTCTCGATATTGATAAGCACAACAGGTAAAATATACCGATGAACATATACCTGGCTAACCCACGTGGTTTTTGTGCTGGCGTTGATCGCGCCATAGAAATCGTCGAACGTGCATTAGAAATCTATTCAGCGCCTATCTACGTACGACATGAGGTCGTGCACAACCGTTATGTCGTGAACAACCTGGTAAAAAAAGGTGCTATCTTCGTCGAAGAGTTAAACGAGATTCCAGATGGCTCTACCGTTATATTCAGCGCACACGGTGTATCTCAGGCTGTGCGAAACGCTGCCAATAACCGAGACCTGCGTATTTTTGACGCTACCTGCCCACTGGTAACCAAAGTACACCTTGAAGTCGCTCGCCATGAAAAAAATGCTGAGGACGTCATCCTTATTGGGCATGCGGGCCACCCCGAAGTCGAAGGCACACTAGGCCAATACAAAGAAAACCCACACAGTAATATCTATCTGGTCGAAACCGTTGAAGATGCCAATACTATCGAGGTTAAAAACCCACGATCCCTGGCCTACGTTACCCAGACAACATTATCCGTCGATGACACAAAAAACATCATCGACGCCTTACGCAATAAGTTTCCGGACATCTCAGGGCCTCGTAAAGATGATATCTGCTACGCGACACAGAACCGACAGGATGCAGTGCGAGAACTGGCCGACAAGGTCGATGTGTTTTTAGTTATCGGTTCGGCTAACAGTTCAAATTCAAACCGCTTGCGAGAACTAGCAGAAAAGCAGAATGTTAACGCCTACCTAATTGATGGCGTCGAAGATATCGATAACAACTGGTTTGAAAACGCACGCTCTATAGGTGTGACAGCTGGTGCTTCAGCACCAGAAGTGCTGGTCCAGCGAGTCATCACTAACCTGGAAAATTTATTTGATACCACCATCATCACCAATGAAAGGGCAACTGAAAATGTACATTTTCAGTTGCCAAAAGCACTACGGCATTAAGTAAAATTTCAGCCTACCAACAAGCTGCCACCGTACCAACACTGACACCTTTTTGACCCAAAGAGTCTAACGTCAAATTACCGCAAAGGGTATCCGTCGTAACTGGAGCCGCGGTTATCGTATAGGTTAAACCGCTTACTGGTATAACAACAGACATATTATAAAAACCTTCTGAGCTCGTCGCATTAGCCACTGTCGCACCGGTATACGTATCACTATTCATATAAAACTCTTCCATGCGCCCCGACTCAACTAATAACGCATCAATAGCGTCCGCACGTTGTGCTTTTTTTACTGAGTCAATATACGACGGGTATGCGACCGAAGCCAATATACCTACAATTGCGATAACCACCATCAACTCAACCAATGTAAATCCTCTATTACGCTTTTTCATTAATTTTCCACCTCATACCAGAAGGTTCTACGTGCACCTTTAGAAAAATCTGCAGACCGACACTCCGTGCCGATACACAATRTGGGTTGCCCGCCTTTCGTAATAATTACATTAGGCGATGGCGGTATGCCTTCTTTACTCAGGACGACGTGTCGATCTTGTCGCACATCGCTACTGCTTGGGTACGATGCCGAAGCATCAAGCACATCAAGAAAATACACCTTACCACTACCCGAGCTATTTTTTGAGCAATTACTCGTGGTAATACTGGGGTCATCAGGCACATAAGTCGTGATGATAAGTGAACCTTCGATAAACAACGCCTCGGCCAGCCCTTTTTCACCAACATAGTTAGCCGCCACCGTTTCGTCATCTAACTTAATAAACCATCCTTCGCTAGCAGCCAAGCCAGCTAACGCCGCTGTTTTTTGCGTGCTATTACCGTCACCTGCAACATAGTTGAACGTCGCATCGTATAGATCACCTTCCGTTAGCGTTATATAACCACTCGCTGGAGCACTATAGACATCATTATCTTTTAACAGATAAATACGATCTTCTATTGTGGTATCAAGCGGATGCGCACGATAACCAGAAGCTATACCTAATGCCAAATAAGCAGACTTACCTCTTTCAGCAATTAACGCAACATCAGGTGGGTAAAAGAAACGRCGCGCATTAGCCGTTCCTGAATCTGCCAGGTCGGCAATGCGCCCACCAATGACTGAACTCGCTAAACCTGCGTTATTTTCATTGTCGATATCAAAACGGAATATCTGCCCGCCCATATCAACGACATACAAACGATCGGTTAAACCATCGCCAGAAAGATCAAGCGGCTTAACTCTTGCGGGCACGCTGTATTGCATATCCGAAAGCACCGTATTGCCCGAAGGACCTGCCGACCATAACAACTGCCCACTACTTGCGTCTACAATGTACACGGCATTACCTGTCGTATCCGTCGTCCGTACAGTGACGTTATCCTGATTGATGTCATATCCACCACCAAAGATTAATACCGTTTTTTCTACCGTGCCATCTTTGATCTTTTCGACATTGATCGTTGACCATGTTTGCGCTAGCGCAGTGTAATCACCTGTGCCACCTTTGATAATCCAGCGTAATTTAGGGTTATTACGGTCAGTCACATCCACCGAGTAAATATCTTTACCACCGCGACGCATACCAATATATAAATAAACATGTTCGCCTGCACCACTGATGGTGCCATCTTCRTTAACGTCGTTTACCCACGCAACAACATTACCATCCAGASCATACGTTTTTGAACCAGACGTATCGTTCATCACCGTGTCYAGATTCAATAACAATTCCTGCGGTATGAATGAAAATATCTCGCTGCCATCGTCAACATCAATCGCATGCAGGTAACCATCATTCGTCGCGACATAAGCGACCAGGTCAGGTGCCGCCTCGGTACCACCATAGATAACTAAAGCTGGTTCAGAATGTAGCGGATCACCCATATCCTGACGCGCTTCGGTGGTATTACTGTCTGCATCGAAATCCTTCACATCGATACCTTCTGCCCAATCTATAATCGCATCCCTTAATGGAACGCCTGCAGAAAACTCAACACCTGCCGCCACACCCAACATAGCTTCCGTAATAGCCGTGTTTGACTTAATAACACGGTTTGACGAAGCGGTTAAATCACTTGCCGCAGAACTCTGCGGCGTAAGCACGCCATTGGTGCTTACATACATACTGGTGTAGGTATAAACATTACGACTAAGCACGAACTCATTTGCCGCACCACCTTTAGCAACATCACCTCCGTCATCATCACCATCTGTCCAGTAACTTCTCGCGGTATCTGTAAAGAAACCAGTCGTACTATCAACAGCTACCACACCGAGTGAATCCACTATTCTTGGTACTACTTTGGTTGCATCGTCAGGGTCGGTTATAAATGCCAATTTATATTTCTTAAGGTTGCCCGTCCAATGCGGGCTCTGCTTAGGTTGGAACAAAGTGAAATATAAATCGTCGAGATGCGTGGCACGATTAAACGCATTAACCGAAACGGCAGGCGAAGAAAATGATGTATCGACTTCATAAACTGAAGCAAACACTTCGTTTAACACATCGGTCAACGACGCTGCATCCTCGGCCAGGTAGCGCTGACCGCTACCCGTCGCAAGCAGACTCTCATTCGCCGTGTCCAACAACAGTTGATTTTCGATAGCAAAACCGATGGTGAACGTTGATACAAATTGATCACCCGCAATACTCGTACTTTGGTCATTGCTACCTATCGATTTGGCAATTTCATCCAGGCAATTACTGCCACAGCTGCCAATCGAATAATTACCACTGTTTAAATTCGCAAGTCGTGTTGTACTTAAAGAGTCACCCGTAGGCTCACCGTCAGTTAATATAATGGCGTAATTCTTCTGGCACTCATCAACGATAGGCGATATGTAATTTGACCCTGACTTTGACGCACTCACACTATCAAAGGGTGATGAACCATTACCGTAATCGACACCTCGACCTTGAAAGTATAAAGCTGCTTCATAAAAGGACTCTGACAATGGTGTGCCGCCAGAAGCTGTCATTGCATCTACATCGTCTTTTAACAATTGCGCATGCACAGGATCATCAACACTATCAACTGGGGTAGCAATCATGCCGCCATTACTATTATCATCGAAACGCATCAAGCCAACATTGATACCGGATAAGGAAYCAATCAAATCTTTTATCGCTTGCTGCATCACGGATATACGTGTACCCGTGTTTGTTACCGGCGCGGTAATAAGGTAGTTTGCATAGCGACCGGTATGTAATGTCGCACCAAAACCAAGGTTGCCCCAATTGATTTCGTCACTCTGTGAACTCGACCAGGCAGAACCCGATTGTGCTGCCCACACCAGCGAACTACTCGATGTTTCACCATGTACGCCCTGATCCGATTCACATTCAACAAAGTCATCTTCGTTGCTCGAAGAAATACTGCCATTCCATGCACCACTTCTGTATTGTGAAAAACGCTCAGTAGCGTAACCAATCGTCTCAATATTATTTGCTGCATCACAGGTAAACTTACTCAACCTTACATGCGACAACTGCGCAGGCGTGCCATAAAATTGTGAGTAAAACGAATCACAATGAATCCAGGCATAAAAACCACCATGCGGTAAAATATAAGCACGATCGTTTGTGAAGCAACCACCACCACTAGAGTAATCGACACTTGAATCGAACGGCGGACGCACCAGAACACTATTGCCCATGCTGCCTGATGTATCAAGGATAAATAACACGTTAGGCTGGGACGCCGTGGACGCGGCGGTTGTGCCAGCTGTGGTATATATCTCAATGTCTTCAGCGACGGCAGGCACTGTAATCAGCATTCCATAGACCATGCTAAATAACATGATTTTAAATTTATTCGGAAGTTTTAACATAGTATGTTCCTCAACCTAATCGACAACAGCCTGTTTTTACACCAGCCTTGCACCGAGGTTTGTTATGGTGGCTTAACGTTACAACCAAAATCAGTTTCATCTTTTTCACATGAACACTACTCCGCCGCATTACCAACGAATAGCACGTACATTTTTAGTTTCCAATTCATAAAAAACCGTTGCAAAACGACCGATACGGTTTTTAGCTCTTATTAAAGGTACTTCGATATTGTTTTTATATGCTTTGGTTTCAGGGGTAATAATCACCTTAATCGTTTCGCAATAATCACAGACCTTGCCTTCAACAAAACCATGCAAATCACTGCCCAAACTTATCCTCAATGAAGCAGACTCCATCGCGTTGGTGGTTTCAATTATGCCTCGCTTAATCTCAAGCTTTTTACCATCAGGCGAGTTTGCTATCGCCGGAAGTTCTCGGGCATAAGCCAACTGCGCTGTCATCACCAAAGCCAGAGCCAGCAAAATAATTCGTGTTATATTTTTCATGTATCACCTTTTTCGTATTCAATAAACATATTCATTTATATACACTTTTATAAATTAACAGGAAGCGGCAGGATACCGCACACCATGCGTTTGCGAAGAAGTCGCTGTGCCAGAAACATTAGAACCACTGCCTGCTACTTGAAAAAAACCATAACTAAACCCTTTACCCGCTTCCAGGCTACTTCCTATACCCACCATACAACCCACATAACGTATATTGGCGGAAAGGTTTGAAGTGTTAGCCAACACATATGTAACCGTTTGCACAACCGTAGTATCAGTAACCTGCCAATCGATAAGTAATTCAGCGGGATTTGAAAGTGTAAACTCGAGCATCGACTCACCGCCATCAAATGCCTTGCGATGATGCTGCGCATTCGCCGTGGCTTTTAATTCGATATTGGCACTGTTCATTGATGAGACACCGATCAACGTCAATACCGCTAAAATCACCAACGAAAGTATTAAAACAAAACCTTGCTGACCACCATAATTTGTTTTTTGCAAGTTAGCTTGTTGATTGTTATTCATAAATGCTCCGTAAAATAAAGACTGGTTGGCTTATAATTGTTTAAGGTTACGTAAATGAACAACGCTGGTAACCATAAAATAACGAAAACCATCTGAGCCATAAGAAGCTGCCGGCTTACCCGCAATAGTAAATTGTTTAACACTAGTAACATTTTGTTGCACATCACCACGCAAGACTAACCAGATTTTTGCAGCATAAACTTTTGTCCAATCGGTCACCTGGTTAGGATCAACAAATGCGTTGATATTTAAATTACCCGCACTATCTTCAACACCAGTAAGATCTTCGCCAAACTGCACTTGCAGATCAACAACACCAGAAATTAATAGCTGATTATCAACGGCCGGTCCATTAACCAACGCAGCACGACGCAAAGACGGAATACCATCACCGGCCGTATCAGTATAGTTACTGATATAATAAGCGTATGATCGCAATATATAATTTGCCGTAATGGTCGAATCATCATTAGCATTTAATCTAGGTGCCGGATTACCCACGAAGAGACGCCCGTTTATAAAGTTGCTACGCACATACATCTGACCCGAAGTAAGAGCTGCGCCCGCTGAGTTAGAGTCGGCATATTTTATTTCTAAAATATCGGTACCAGCCACGTAACCTTCTGCAGGTGGTATACAGGTACTGCCATAGGGATTACCTGCCGTATCATCGATCGCAAAAACAGCCTGAGTTAAATCGTAAGACCATATGGGCGCGCCAGCAACTGCACAATCACCAGTTACAGTCGATGGCGGCGTATCGCCTGTCGATGTCGAAACGGTACATAATGCATCGGTGGACTTACAATCGATTAAACCATCTCGATTAGTACTTCCCCACATGCCTGAATGACGCAAATCGTAGGCTATCATCTCGATGGCAAAACGCGCATCTGCCGACATATCCATTTGCGCTTCATTCACACGCTGTGTTTGACGCGTTGCTGTGTGCAAAGAAAAGGCACCACTGATTATAATCAAACCGACGACCATGGCAACCAACAGTTCGATCAACGAAAAACCCTGTACATAATTTTTATTTTTCATAAACAAGTCTCTCAACCACTAAGCCTAACAGGGCACACCTGTGCAAATATTTGTAACCGATGTAAACCCTTTGTTCACACTACCAATGTTGTCTTTTGAGCGTTCTGACCACGTCACGGCTATTGTCATCGTCGCCATATTGGACGGCGCAACGGCCGGTATCAATACAATACTTGTTCCTATGCCAGTACCAACAGTGCCTGGAAGACCCGCCGCTAAATTTGTTCGCCACCAAAACACATCTTCTACCGCCAATGCTGCGGGAGTACACGATGTTGCGCCGCCCGCACACCCATTATTAGCACCTGCACCCGCTGTAGTGTAAGCAGCTAAAGCTATTGCAGAAGGGTTCGCCCGCATACTTTCAAATAATTCTTCAACTTTCATCATGGCAACCGAACCATAGACTGACGTTTTACCTGCTTTTAATGAGACTGCCTGTAATGAAGCGATGCCCAACATGCCAATGGAGAGAATCAAAAAACCCAACAAGGCTTCCAGTAAAGTAAAACCTCTGCTCTGCTTTAATTGTATGTTTATATGTTTCATAATTAACYCTTATCGTATTGACTGCACTAAGGCGCTGAAGGACAAGCCACGCTAGCGATGTTCGTCGGTGAACGTACCCGACTACGCCCTGTAAAACCAAATGATACCGCACGAGCATCAGTAATCGTATTGCTCGTATCGTAAGTACACACACTAAACTCACCGGCCTGTTGTACATTGTTCGTATCCAGTGGCCGACCGCTGGAGGCAAAAGTCACCGCAGTTATAGCGGTAGAATCGCCTGCAAAGATACCTTCAATCGATAATAATGGATCGTTAAAATTTTCGTGTACACGTAATAAACAATCCGTATTTAAAGCGGCACATGGCGCACCAGTACCAAGACGATCTCTATTTGCATCGTTAAACACTATCCAGCCAATCTGCCATTTTCCCGTATTGCTACAACTGGTACCATTACTGCTCGCACAAAAGGTAACGCTGGCATTACTTTTAATAGCTTCACTTCGCGCGATATTCAACGCGGCCAGTAACTCATTGCTGCTGGCAATCAGCTGACTCCCTTGCATAAAGGTTTTCATCGACGGTACACCGACCACAAGTAATACACCTACGATAGCCATAGTAATAATCAGCTCAATCAGTGTGAATCCAGTAAGTTTTTTCATACGTCTAATTTAAGACTAGATTTTAAGATTTGCCAGCATATGGTGACAAGCAGAGGTATATGCCAGATAAAAGGCAACTTTATCGCTAGAAAGGCCGATCCAAACGGGAAACTGACTCGTTAAATGACTGTAAAACAGTTTTTGAAATGACGACATCGAACACATCCGACAGCAGAGGCCATCCTTTGGGTCAGTGTTGGTGCCGGAACGCGGGATCGAACCGCGAACATCGTCGTTACGAGTGACGCGCTCTACCAGTTGGAGCTATTCCGGCTTACTTCAAAGTGATTTTCCTAACTCACGACACGACCTTCATGAATCAGTGCGCCGCCTGCATAGTATAGGGTATCGCATCACACCATGGCTCTCTATTTAATATGACATCGACCATCAACTGAGCAGATGCCGCGCCTAAAACGATACCATTTCTGAAATGCCCAGCATGAACATACAAACCTTCTACATCATCATGTTGGCAGATATATGGAATACCCTTTTCTGTACCCGGCCTCAATCCAGCCCATTGCCGCTCTATCTTCAAGTCAGCCAATAGCGGAATCAACTGCACAGCCGCCTGATGCAATTCATCTAATGCCGAAGACGAGGTGGATTTATCAAAACCAATTTTTTCCAGCGTGCTGCCAGCCAGTATCCGTCCATCCTTACGCGGGATAATATAATGACCCTCTGCCAGCACAATACGCTTCACCAGATCAGGCTCACCGTTATACATTATCATCTGCCCTTTCACCGGATTTACCTTAACGGATGCTTGCGTAACCGAAAACTGCGCGGACCATGCACCACTGGCGATGACGACTTTATCCGTCGGATAATTTTCTTGCCCGGTTTTTACGCCGGTGACTTTACTACCATCAGTGATAATTTCTTCGACCGTACAATGCTCTTGATATGGAATAGACAAGTGCTCAAACGAAGCCTTTAATGCAACAACAAATTTTGGATTTCTAATCTGCAGAATATCAGGCATCCAGATCCCCTTATCTACGGCATCACCTACCGTACTTTCAATCTGTCGGATAGCCGCTTTTTCATCCACATAACGGGCATCAATAGACCAACGATCTATCCAGTCGAAGATAACTTGACGCTGTGTCGGATCATCATCAATGACGGTAAACAGGCCACTGTTAATCAACTCGCTGTCGTTGCCGTTTTCTTCAAACAGTTCTTTCGTTAATGACGGATAAAGTATTTTGCTGCGCTGCGCCAGAACGTTTACCGCATCATCGTAATACCAGGGATACAGCGGCGATATAATGCCGCCACCCGCCCAGGAGGACTCACCACCTAACGGGCCTTTTTCTAACAGCAGGACATCAACACCCTCTAAAAACAACTGGCGAGCCGTTAACAGGCCAATTATCCCACCACCAACAATAATACAATCCGGCATCGTTTTTATGTTGAGGGCGAGGTGGCTGACAGCTCAGACGCTTGATTTAAATTGATTGTTTTTACTGGCACGGTCAAGCTAGCGCCTGCTGATTCGATAATATCATTGATCTTCAAATTAATATCTTCTCTGTGCTCAAGGTACACAACAAAATCTTTTGTTTTAATATAAACAAAAAACTCAAGCTCCTGCGCATACTCACCGAATTCCAGAAAACTTACCCTGGAACTTTCTTCATCGATAAACTCATTGGTATCGATTAACTCACGTATATTGACAAGCACTTGTTTTACCTGAGAAGGTGTATTGTTATATGATAATCGCAAGCGTGTGCGGTACAGTATCTTGTCGCGTTGCGTTAAATTTTCTATTTCGCCCGAAGCAAACAAGGCATTAGGGATATGCACCACTGTTCGCGCTGGCGTACGCAACTGCGTCGACCGTAAACCAATCTCTTCAACCGTACCCATGGTCTTGCCAAATTTACAAAAATCGCCTACATGCACGGGTTGTGATGCATAAATGGTAATAGAGCCTATTAAGTTTTCCAGTGACTTTTGCGAAGCCAGTGCAATCGCGATACCACCAACACCCAAACCCGCAAGAATCGTGGTCACCTGGTAACCTAAATTATCCATCCAGCTGATTATCGCTATCAAGACAACAACAAGCTTTACGCCCGTTGCAGCAGGCTTTAACAGCACAACAGCGTCTTTCTGGCCGTTACGGCTCATACGATCGGCCAACCTATAAATAATCAAATCGACAACGCCGAGCAATACCCACAGTACGGCTATGATTAAAAAGGTCTTTGCTTCAAAAACGGCACGAGCGACCAATGATGGTGCAATCAAATTAAAGGTAGCGCGGAAAAATAAAATGGTAATCAACAGCCGAAGCGGACCAACCACAAATTTTTGCACCCGCTGTTTATTGAAACGCTGATTTCTTTGCAAGATCTTTACGATCACGTAGGTGATCAACAATGCGATGAGATAACCGGTAAGCAACAACCCGATCATCATGATTAACTGCCAGACTTCAAACCCGAAGATTATATAGTGAGGGAAAACATGAGATAACTTGTTGCCAATAAAACCGTAACCAAACTCTTTATCTAACTGCGGGATTATCGCGACGGTCGCATTTGAAATTTTCCATATTGAAACGCCATCGCCTCGTGGCACATGCTGCATCAAGATATCAACAGGGCCCGTCTTTGTTTTCATCGTGGTTATGCGATCACGGTATCGCGGCAGACCATCTTCCCTATGCCCCAACGGATCATCGCTTATATCTTCAAAATCAATAGTCATCGCCCGTTTGGCTACGATCACTAATTTTTTAACAAGCTCTGGGCCATCCAGTGCCGGGTCGAGCGAAAACGGCAAATTTCTCAGATCAAGGTAATTAACTGCACGTTCATAGTCGCCCTCTCTCACCGCAAGCGCCAGCGCGATAAGGCTGGAACGAGGCGTGGACCGATTGTATTCATCGTAAGGCCCCGAAACAGGTGCTTCAGCCAACTTCTTAAACGCAGCTTCCTCGGCATGTTGCTTCGCAGCCAGATCTTTTAATGTCGGCGCTGGAGGTAGGTCTTCTAGAGCCGGCGCAGCCGTTTGCTGTTTTGCCTGTGTATCCGTCGCTGCTTCTTTTTTTATTACATCTGGCTCAGCCGCATATAAAACACCGGATAAAACCAGAGTAATAAAAAATGATATGACACCGGATTGTAAACTTTTCATGACATTTAACCTCATCGCCAACCCTGACGGCGCAGGGAATAAAAATCTATTCGCAACTAGCGTTTGCTTTAATCTCATTGGGTGCATATCCAATATATTTTTGACAGTAACAACGATGCTCGCCCTTACGCCAAAACTTATCACACATTCTTACCATTTTTTGTCTTATCTCCGTCGCAATCTGTTTCTGCCTGGTTAAACTGGCAGCGATAGCCGACGCTTCAACTCGGCGTGCTTCCTCTGAGTTTTTTTGTGCAACGAGTCTTTTTTGTTTTTCTCGCTCTGCCTGCTGCTGCTGTTGTCGTTTCTGCACACGTTGCTGCTGCTTTGCTTTTTGCGCGGCACCTTCTCTTGCTTTTTGCTCCGCCCATTTCTTCTCTTTCATTTTTTCCTGATTAACCAGTTGCACAATCCACGCTTCCGCATTGTTTTTTGCCGTAACATTCGCGCAATCATATTCCACTGATTTTATCGTTTTATACATCGCTGGCGGCCCCGTCCAGCATTTTATTCTTGCGCTTAACTCTTTTTGTTCAACGAACGGCTCGTCTACATTAGGCGCCAACGAAACCACAGCCCCAACAGGTATAAGCGTGCTATTTAATGCTAAATACATGTCCTTAAAATCACGAATATCATAGTTTAATTCTAATGGCACCTGTAATGTTTTCAACGTTATTTTTAAACGTCGACCTTGCTGCAAAGACAGTAAAGTAGCTTCATCTAAGTGCATGACGAACGTGGCCGAATGACTAATAAAACAAATATTTTTCTTTACCAACAAGCCCTGTTGTATAAAACGATTGTGCTGTTGCTGATGATTCAAGCACCATTTAAATAACGGACTTTGTTTGCCGTCTATTTTAACGTCGATGATTTCCAGATGATTATAAGACTTAAGGTTCTCAGAGGCCGCATCACGACGAACCATCAATTTGAGCGCTGTATTATTAAACTGTAAATGATAAGAACGACCTTCGTCATCAGCCACTGATTTCGTTGCTGTGACTTTAATTTTGTCGATACGCCAGTGAGTATCTTTACCTATGTTCAGCTTGATACTCTGCACATATGGCTTCTCATTCTCTAGGGACAACGCATTGAAAGTAGATGCAAAAAAGACAATAAATATGAACACGAACCGATAAAACATAAAACTTCCCTGATTTTTTATACGTACACCGGCTTAAGCTTGTAATAGAATCATTGCTTTATTAACAAGCAACTTTAAAACACCTATTTAAAACGCAGAAGATTTAAAATTAATGGCCGAATTTATAGCACAACATAAACACTTACAGCCTTTTTAACGAAATTACACCGTAATAACCGCTAACAGCGCGACCCAAAACAGGACACTATACATGATAACCCTTACCTTGAATGGTGAAGAGCTACAACTCGAAGACAATACTAATATCGTGCAGCTGCTACAGAAGCTGAATTTGGAAAATAAACGCCTGGCCGTTGAGATTAATCAACAAATCGTTTCACGCAGTGATTTCAACCATCATATTTTACAGAACCAGGATAAAGTCGAAATCGTACAGGCTATCGGTGGTGGCTGTAATAACCAGAAATATTAAGGCAACGCTGATTAATTATCACTCCTAACAGAAGCGCAAAACAAATAGTCCTTAAAATATATAACATGCTACTGCAATCGCTATAAAATCAAGTACAATAACGGCGCTTAAAATCATTTTACAGCTCTAAAATCTACGGTTAAAAACAATGGCGAACACTTCTACTGACCAGAAACTGGTTATCGCTGGCACAGCGTATACTTCACGCTTATTAGTCGGCACCGGCAAATACAAAGATAATGATGAAACACGTCAAGCACTCGAGGCGAGCGGCGCTGAAATCATCACGATTGCTATTCGCAGAACAAACATTGGCCAAAACCCGGACGAGCCTAATTTACTGGACGCCTTACCCCTGGAAAAATACACCTTGTTACCCAATACTGCGGGTTGTTACACGGTTGAAGATGCGGTGAGAACCTGCAAACTAGCTCGCGAATTACTGGGTGGACACAAACTGGTCAAACTGGAAGTATTGGGCGATGAAAAAACATTATTCCCCGATACCATCCAAACCTTAAAAGCTGCTCAAATTTTGGTCGACGATGGTTTTGACGTTATGGTCTACACCAATGATGACCCGCTGATCGCCAAAGAACTGGAAAACATCGGCTGCGTTGCCGTCATGCCACTCGCTGCGCCTATCGGTTCCGGGCTGGGTATTCGTAACCCATACAATATTCTTACTATCATCGAAAATGCCAACGTCCCTATCCTGGTAGACGCTGGCGTTGGCACCGCTTCGGATGCAGCCATTGCGATGGAACTAGGCTGTGATGGCATACTAATGAATACCGCTATCGCCGCAGCACAAAAACCCATATTGATGGCATCAGCCATGAAAAAAGCTATCGAGGGTGGTCGCGAAGCCTATCTGGCCGGGCGTATGCCAAGAAAACGTTTTGCTTCTGCTTCATCACCCATTGATGGGACATTTTTCTAATTGTGTCAAAAAATGACGCTCAGAATAAATCGCCTGACAACGACACCGATACGAACCCTAAAACACACAAAACAATCAAGAGTTTTGTTTTACGCCAGGGGCGTGTAACCCGCGCACAACAATATGCTCTGGATAATCACTGGCAAGCTTATGGCATCGACTACTCCGAACAACCATTATCACTCGAGACATTATTTAATAACCATAACGAAACAATCGTTGAAATAGGTTTCGGCAATGGTGAATCACTGCTTCAGCAGGCAAAGAATCAACCTGAATTCAATTTTATTGGTATTGAAGTACACGGCCCTGGTGTCGGCCGTTTGCTCCATCATGCGCATAATGATGCAGTCCATAACATAAAGGTCATTCGTCACGACGCAGTTGACGTATTTAAGCATCAGTTGATAAATAACACGCTCAGGCAGGTACAACTCTTTTTCCCCGACCCCTGGCACAAAAAACGTCACCACAAACGACGCATAATTAAATCTGACTTTATTACGTTAATACACAATCGCTTAAAACCCGACGGTTTTTTCCATATGGCCACAGACTGGCAACACTATGCCAATCAAATGCTCACGCAAATGGATACGGCCGAAGGCTTCAAGAATACATCAGGTGCTGGTAACTTCTCAAAGACCAAAGCCGCACGCTGCGAAACCAAATTTGAACGCCGCGGCCTCAAACTGGGACACGGCGTTTGGGACCTCATCTACAAAAAACAGTAAGTACCAAAAACACACCTCACGCTCTTCTCCATCGGCTCGGCTTCCCTAGGATATTTATCTAAAAAAGGATACAATAGCGTTCATTTTTCAGCGCAGCATCAACTAGCTTCGTCAATATTGCTACTCGTCTGCCTGCGACAAAGAATTAATAACGTAACATTTAGGAGAATCACAAATGTCTCAAAAACACCCTATCGTGGTAGTCACCGGCTCATCAGGCGCAGGTACATCAACAGTCAAAAAAGCTTTTGAACATATCTTTAATCGTGAAAAAATCACCCCTGTCATTATCGAAGGCGACAGCTTTCACCGCTATGACCGCGCTGATATGAAAATAGCCATGGCTAAGGCTGAAGAAGCAGGTGATAGAAATTTCAGTCATTTTGGGCAAAAAACTAACTTGTTTGCAAAATTAGCAGAAACATTTGACACCTACGGCAAAACCGGCGGTGGTAAAAGACGCTTATACTTACACAGCGATGAAGAAGCCGAATCCTATGATGGCTTAGGCCCAGGTCAATTCACCCCGTGGGAAGATATGCCTTCCGGTTCTGACATTTTATTTTACGAAGGATTACACGGCGGCGTGGTTACCGAAGACGCCGACGTCGCAAAACACGTTGACCTGTTAGTTGGTGTTGTACCTAGCGTAAACCTTGAGTGGATTCAGAAAATTCACCGTGACAATGCAGAACGTGGTTATTCAGAAGAGGTGATTGTAGATACCATCCTGCGCCGTATGCACGACTATGTTAAGTACATGACSCCRCAGTTYTCWCGCACTGACATCAACTTCCAGCGCATTGCAACTGTTGATACATCGAACCCTTTCATCGCACGTGACATCCCAACACCTGATGAAAGCTTTATTGTTATCCGTTTTAAAGATCCAACAAAATTTGATACTGACTTCCCTTATCTGTTAAGCATGATACCTAACTCATTCATGTCACGTCGTAACAGCATTGTGGTTCCCGGTGGAAAAATGGGGTTAGCAATGGAGTTAATTTTGACGCCAATTATTCATAAAATGATAGAAGGCTCACAATAAAAATTAACTTTATGTTAATTTAAAAAAGGCCGGTTTTTACCGGCCTTTTTTTGCGCCCAGAAAAACGCAATAAGAAGCGTTAGCCTCAGACGAAATAGCGCACGTGCAACATCGTTACTTACGATATACACTACTGTAAATGACTACTGCACCTCTAATCGACTCACACTGCCACCTCGATTTCTCTATCTTTGATGATGATCGCTCACAAATATTACAACGCGCATCAACAAACAACATTAACAATATCATCATCCCCGGCACGCAATCGATGTACTGGAACAGAATCAAAAAACTTTGCTCACAATACGCACAATTACACGCCTGTTATGGCCTGCATCCTTACTGGATAAATAATCATAACAAGACAGACATCAAACAACTGAACGCTTACGTAAGCCTCAACAAGCCCGTTGCATTAGGTGAATGCGGACTCGATTTTCGCCCACAGCAAGCCGATAAAAAAACACAACGGTATTTTTTTGAAGCACAATTAGACATTGCCGAGCAGCACCGATTACCTGTTGTCATTCACTCCGTCAAAGCGACAGAAACCGTTATCAGTACACTTAAACAATACAAAAATCTTACTGGCATGATACATAGCTATTCAGGCAGTGCAGAACAAGCGCGTCAACTCATCGATCTAAACTTTTTTATTAGTGTCAGCGGCAGTGTTACTTATAACAACGCTAAAAAAATACAAGCCGTTGTTAAAAGTATCCCGTTAAACAGGCTGCTGCTTGAAACAGACGCGCCCGACCAGACAGACCAGAAAAACATAGGAAAAAGAAATGAACCCGCTTATCTCATCAATACGCTAAAAAAAATTTCGCAGTTGAAACAAATTCCAGAAACGGTTATTGCAAAACAAACAACAGAAAATGCCTGCCTTTTATTTTCTATTTAAAAAATGATTACTCAGAGTGATGACAAATGTTTTATAAGGGCTCGAAACAAACAATAATTAAAAAACACACTACAACATTAACTAACGTTTCCAGCGAGATTCATCGCTAATCTCTTTCATCGTATTTTCTATCCAGTTAAAAACATCGCTATTAATCTCTTCAGCAGAACGACCTTTCGACGCAATAGCAGGCCCTATTACTACACTGATAACACCCGGCCATTTGATAAAACTATGCTTAGGCCAAAACTCACCCGCATTGTGCGCGACAGGTATCACTGGATAGCCACTTTTCGCAGCAAGCAAAGCGCCACCAATTTTATATTTATGCGTTTTCCCTGGTGCTGTACGCGTACCTTCTGGAAACAACACCATCCACTTGCCATCATTCAGTTTAGCCGTGCCTTCTTTTATCAGTTGTTTGATCGCAGCGCGGCCCGCACCACGATTAATCGCGATTGGATCGGTCAACGCCAGTGCCCAGCCAAAGATCGGTATCCGCATTAGTTCTCGTTTAAACACCCAACGCACACAAGGCGTAAAAGAATGTAACGCTAGCGTCTCCCATGTGGATTGATGCTTGCATAAGATAATCGCAGCGCCTATCTCTGACCCAATCTCTAAATTTTCGTTACCGCGAACCAGAAACGATATCCCACAACAGACCTTCAATAAAAAGTTATTGGTATAAGACCAATAACGAGCAAGTCGCAATCGAAACGACGATGACGTGAAAAATAATAAAATAATCAGCAGACCAAAAATAATGGTGTTGACAATAAAACCTAACCAGAACAATGATGAGCGAATAATTAAAACGGGTTTTGATTGCATAACATATAATAATTATTGTTGTAATATTACCGCAACAGCCGCGGCCAAATCATCAAAGACGGGTATCGTCTGCATACCTTCTGCCAGTAAAATCTTTTCGGCCTTAACGCCTTTTCCTGTCCGTACTAGCATTGCTTGTGCGCACGCATTACTCGCGGCCTTAATATCAGAAACACTGTCGCCGATAAAAACAACATCGGCAAGCGACACATTAAATCGCTGGCCAATTTCCAATAACATACCTGGTTTAGGCTTCCTGCAATCGCAGGCATCATCAGGCTCATGTGGACAATAAAATACAGCATCTATTCGACCACCTATTCTGGCTAACAGCTCAGACATTTTTTCATGCATGTCCGTCAACGCCTGTATATCGAAATAACCTCTGGCCAATCCCGACTGATTACTGGCAACAACCACCGTATACCCACCATGATTTAGCCGTGCAATAGCTTCAAGACTACCCTCAATAGGCACCCATTCTTCTACACTTTTGATATAAGCATCCGAGTCATGGTTGATAACACCGTCACGATCTAAAATGATTATTTTCATAATAAGAATTGATTATTGATGCAGGCGTGACAGATCCGCCGCACGCAAAAAAAGCTGGCTCATTGAGTTCAGCAAGGCAATACGATTATTCCTGGTCGCTTCATCATCTGCCATCACCATCACCGAGTCAAAAAACACATCGACCGGTTCGCGTAAAGAGGACAATTTACTCAGTGCCGTTTCATAATCACCTGAATCAAACATCGGCTCGACCGTCTTACTCAGCGAGGTTATCGTCGCATAGAGTATCTTTTCAGCCTCTTCAGATAACAATGATTCATCARCCGTAACCGTAATATCCAGGGCTGACTTTTTCAAGATATTRCCTACCCGTTTATTGGCCGCCGCCAGAGCTTCCGCTTCCGCAAGATTACGGAACGCCATCACCGCATTAATGCGTTTATCAAAATCTAACGGACGCGATGGCGACAACGCGGAAACGGCATCAAACACATCAGCGGTAACCCCTCGGTCAAGATAATAAGCACGTAAGCGTTCTAAAATATAATCGAAGACATCTTGCTCAATTTTCGAGGCATCAACTTTATCGGCTAATAATTTTGCTGACACGGTTATCAATTGCTTCAAGTCGAGGTCTAACTTGCGCTCTATTATCGTTCGCAACACCCCTAAAGATGCGCGACGTAAAGCATAAGGGTCTTTTTCACCCGTAGGTTTTTGACCGATAGCAAAAATACCGACCAGCGTATCCAACTTATCACTTATCGAGAGAATCTGACCCGTTACCGTCGCCGCTGTATCATCACTTGCTCCACGTGGTTTGTACTGCTCATCGAGTGCTGACGCAACCTCTTGAGATTCACCCGCCATCGTCGCGTAACATTTACCCATTACGCCTTGCAGCGAGGCAAACTCACCTACCATGGCAGTCATCAGATCGCATTTACTTAACAAGACTGCGCGTTTCACATCATCCATATTGGCGTGTAACTGTAGCGCAATCTCTTCGGCTAATTTTGCGACACGTTGTGTTTTCTCTGCCACCGATCCAAGCTTTGCCTGGAACACCACTTTTTCCAGCGCTTGATTAAATGACTCTAGTGGCTGCTTCTGGTCCTGTTGCCAGAAAAACATAGCATCCGCCAGTCGTGGACGAATCACACGCTCGTTACCCTGTTTTACTTTCTCAGGTGATTTACTATCGATATTACTGATGGTGATAAAATAATTTCTTAACTGGCCAGAATCATCTTTCACAGGAAAATATTTCTGATGATCCTGCATGGTTTTTATTAAAGCTTCTGAAGGAACTTGCAGATAAGTTTCTTCAAACTCACCGGCAACGGCAATCGGCCATTCATTTAACGCCGTCACTTCATCAAGCAAATCTGCATCCATTACCGCCGTGCCACCCAATATTCTTACCGCAGCGGTGACTTGTTGTTTAATCGTTTGTTTTCGTTGTTCAAAATCAGCGATAACATAACCCTGTGAATACAGCTTGTCCTGGTATTCATCCGCATCTTTCAGGGTTATCGCACCCGACGAGTGAAAACGATGGCCAAAGGTATCTGCCGATGCTTTCACACCAAGCACATTAGCTTCCAGCACCGTGCTACCGTGCATCAACACCAACCAGTGAACCGGACGCACGAACTCACTATCTGAACTTCCCCAACGCATACGTTTCGGAATAGGCAGCCGAGTTAACGACTGATTGATAATCGCTTCGATAAGGTCAGACAAACGCCGTCCTTTTTCGGTAGCTTTAAAAACCAACCAGACACCTTTGTCGGTTTTCTGTTGCTGCAAAGCGTCAATGTCAACACCACATGATCGCGCAAAACCCAAAACGGCTTTCGTCGGATTGCCCTCAGCATCATATGCCGCTTTTAGATTGGGCCCTTTACGCTCAACTTCTCTGTCGGGCTGTGAAGAAGCCACATCTTTAATCAATACAGCCAATCGTCTTGGTGCGGCAAAAGATTGAAAATCATCGATTTCAAAACCAGCTTTTTTCAGTCCATCCACAATACCCTGGGTGAAAGCAGCTGATAATTTTTTTAAGGCTTTCGGTGGCAGTTCTTCAGTGCCAAGCTCGATAAGTAAGGTGTTCGCGCTCACGCTGCACCTCCTTTTTCCTGTGTGTTGCCGCCTAAGGTATTACCGATAGGAAAACCCAATGCTTCGCGCGCTTCATAATAAGCTTTGGCTACCGCTCTCGACAGCGTTCGTATCCTCAATATAAATCGTTGTCGCTCCGTTACTGAAATCGCATGACGGGCGTCAAGTAAATTAAATGCATGCGAAGCTTTTAATACTTGCTCATAAGCCGGCAAGGGTAAACCCAGCTCAATCAATCGCTTACTTTCAGCCTCACAATCATCGAATTGTTTAAACAATATCGCGGTATCGGCGTGCTCAAAATTATAGGTCGACATCTCAACTTCGTTCTGATGAAAAACATCACCGTAGGTCACAACACCCTGTGGACCGGTGGCCCAGACAAGATCGAAGACACTTTCTTTTTCCTGTAAGTACATCGCCAGACGCTCTAAACCATAGGTAATCTCGCCAGTTACCGGTCGACATTCAAGTCCGCCGACTTGTTGGAAGTAGGTAAATTGCGTCACTTCCATACCGTTCAACCAGACCTCCCAACCTAAACCCCAGGCACCCAGGGTAGGTGACTCCCAGTTGTCTTCAACAAAACGCACATCATGCTCTAAAAGGTCAAAACCCAATGCTTCCAGTGAACCGAGATACAGTTCTTGAATATCATCGGGCGAAGGTTTTAATACCACCTGAAATTGATAATAATGCTGGAGACGGTTAGGGTTTTCGCCATAACGCCCATCCGTTGGCCGGCGACAGGGCTGCACATAAGCAGCACGCCAAGGTTCTGGGCCAATGGCACGCAAAAAAGTCGCCGGATGGAACGTACCCGCACCCACTTCCATATCCAGTGGCTGTAAGACCGCGCAGCCCTGCTTTTGCCAGTAATCCTGAACCGCAAAGATTAAACCTTGAAACGTCGAAACATCATATGCCATGTATCTGAAAAACCTGATATTTATATAAAGTGCAAAGTATAACCCAAGAAGCACAAATGATGACGACCCAAATTCACCTGACACTCTGGTGTTTACAACAAAAAAAGGCTATAAATGTAGATAAGTTCAACAAATACCATCTATTGCCGATAGCTATTACAGAGGGTGAGAAGTATGAGCAAACAATTTATTTTAGATTCATCTGAACTGTCGCAATGGCACACTCTGGTGCTTGAAGCTGAACAGGATTATGGCGTCCATCTAGATGAAGCCATGCAAAGCTATCTGGTATTTACACTGATGCGTTTTGCCAGGAATAACCAACTTAACACGCAAGCGATGGCACTGGATTATCTCACCGCACACCAGCTGCCCAACCCATTACGCAGCGAACAATTACGCGATATCGGCGACCAATGTTTACTGGTGTCAGGCTTATTCCCTCAGAGCGCAGCCAAAAGACAGGTCAGCGTCAGTTATTATGTCGATCTCGGCCGCGCCGCATATCAACATATTGGTGAGGTAACTCAACAGAGTATCGCTGAACTATATCAGCAGTTGGCCGAGAGCTTTATTCTACTGATGGATTTACTGCAAACGATTCGGCAATACACCATGCCTGCTTTGCAACCTATGGCAGCATTCGAGCTATGGACAAAAACCGGTAGCCGTGCCGCACACCAACAAATTTCAACCCTCGGCACACCTGTACATGCGTGTTTATTAAACAATACAAAAGGCCATTAAACAATAACCTGTTGACAGAAAATCTTGTCTGCACGGTGCAAGAACAACTCTAAAAAATGAACAATGTAATACATACGTTGTCGATATTGTCATTAGCCTTATAATAGAATATTCGCCATGCAAGCAATCATGCCTTTTTCGCAATGCAAGCCCATTTTTATTCTTATTTTCTCGTTAGTGAGTTTCATCATGTTGCCTGCGCATGCAGATGCGACAACACCAAACCCTGATATAGACCTCACCTTTGTCACCATCCCCGCTGGGCAATTTATCATGGGAACATCTGATCTCAACGCGGCTATCGCTGACTTGCCCAACCCAGAAGCGGCAATGATTAATGACGAAACCCCTGCCCACAGCGTCCTCTTCGAACAGTCATTTAAGCTATCACAAACTGAAGTGACACAAAAAGTTTGGTACGCCGTAATGGAAACTCGCCCTGGCCCAGGCAAAAACTGGCAAGCCAAACATTGGCAACAACTGCCTGTGGTCTCGGTATCGTGGAGAGATGCCAATCGTTTTATCGATAAACTCAATTCACTATCGAGCAAACATCATTATCGCTTGCCTACGGAAGCTGAGTGGGAATACGCAGCAAGAGCTAGCAGCATCGGCCTGCGTCCATTTTCAAGGCTGGCAATGGACGAATATGCCTGGTATCTACTGAGTTCAAATGACGAGATACAAGCTGTAGCGAAACTCAAGGCCAATGCCTGGGGGTTATACGATATGTATGGCAACGCATGGGAGTGGGTTGCCGACTGGTACAGTCCTTCGGCGTATAGCAATTCAAGTAAGGTTAATCCGCAAGGGCCTTCACAGGGCAGCAAAAAAATCCGCCGCGGGGGTTCGTATCATTGCCCACCCCACTTGATACGTTCTGCTTACCGGGCTGCTGATCTACCAGATAAAGCTTATTCCGTATTAGGTTTTAGAATAATCGTAGAAGACAAACATTAACCATAAAATTTATTCAAGATTCTTCCATCAGGGCAAGGTGAAACATGGCCAGTCATCCGCCACAATAAACATCCTGTCCCAGTCAGCGTCTGGATTTTCTCGTTGGATATGCAACGGATAACGTATCTTTTCATGCCCGACAGCCTCAAAGATACTGCTTTTCACATAAGACTTATCTACCGACGCCGTCGCAACCCTTGCCAACCAGCCTCGATTAATTAAAGTTAAAAACGTTTGCCCGCTATCAAAAGTTTCATCAAATTCATTCTGTGTAAACCACCAGCCAGTCAAAACGTTCGCAGAGCAATCGGACGGTAGCAACACTCGATTCGAGCGCATTTTTTCCCAGGGAAAATACAGACGGCCCTTTAAAATAACAGCACATTGGTCAATGTTGATGCCACGATTTTTTAACCACTGTGCGACGCGCTGATTCTGACTAATGACACTTTGTTTATTCAATAAATGTGCGACCTTCCGATCCAGTCGATCGCGCAAATTTGGCCCATGCCAGTTATGCATTTCTCGGGTATCGCCGACACCCAAATAAAATTTAATGGCTAGTTCCCAATGAATCGTCTTTTTTGTTTTTTTATCAAACAGAATAAAATCAATTTCACCTAAGGTTTCTCCATCAATATTTATCTGTACATTATTTTCTACCACGTCATATCGTGAATGATTCTGCAACCAGTAATACCACAAGGTTTCGAAATACTTACCCAACCGCCGGTCTTTTTGCTGTGCCAGCAACGTCTCCAGCTCTACCGGATCAGCATCCAGTGTTTGTAACCAGGGCAACGATGTCGCCAACATTTGTTGGTATTTTATATGCTGCGGCCAATCACAAGCATGCGACAGCCGTGACATAAGCGGGGGGCTAGACACAGCCCAGGCCAGATCACGAACCACTTGATGTTTAAATTCAGTCAAAAGAATACCTTCTTCAACTTAGTCGCTGACATAACCACTTTCACTTAAGCGCACCTCTATTAATTACTTGTTCCCTTAGGGCATAATATAACCATGAAACACGCCTTATTTCCTTTAAACACTGTCCTGTTCCCAGGTAGCATTTTGCCTTTGCAGCTATTTGAACAACGTTATCTCAACCTTATAAAAGAATGCATGAGAAACGAAACAGGATTTATCACTGTGCTCATCAGCGAAGGCAAAGAAGTAGGCGCTGCCCCCAAAATCTATTGTACAGGTTGTTATGTAGAGATCATTGACTGGCAATCACTGCCCAACGGTTTACTGGGTATCAGCATCCAGGCAAAAAACAGGGTACAACTATCAGGCAGTACGGTCAGAGATGATGGGTTACTGCTCGCACACGCCACCTCATTCGACTCAACGCTAGACAAAAACCCATCGATGCCGTGTGCATTTAATCCCCTGATTGAAACCTTAAAACAATTATTAGAGCATCCCTTTGCTGTCCAATATAAAAAACACATGAACTTTAGTAGCACAGCCGACATCTGCTATCGACTGAGTGAATTATTACCCATCAGTAACCAGGAAAAACAATGCTTACTGGAAACAGAAACCACCGAACAAATGCTCGATCAACTTGCCTTGCATATCAACGCGCTTCAAGTATAAAAAGTTATAGCCATCAAGCCAACCTTATTTATACATGACAGCTAACGACACATACATCAGCATTGATAAGAAAAAAAGTAGCCTAAATGCTAGAATCCCCCCACATTATTAATTGAGGAAATAACGATGGCCTGGTGGGGTACATTTATCGGCGGAACCTTGGGTTTTGTTTTYGGYGGMCCRTTRGGYGCAYTRGTYGGTGCGGCACTSGGYGGYAATTTYGATCGCGGTATMAAWATGGGYGATCGYRYWGATATGGGYRGYCAGGAACGYGTRCAGGCSGCCTTYTTCASTACCACKTTYTCYGTGATGGGYCAYATCGCWAAAGCMGATGGCCAYGTTAGCTCRCATGAAATWTCRGCKGCYARRRAYATCATGRCSCAGATGCAACTKWMYGARSCRCAACGCAARGCYGCMATTAATTTTTTTGAGCAGGGCAAAGCCGACGACTTCCCGTTGGAAGACGTATTGCATCAATTTAAAAAAGAATGTCATCGACGACGTAATTTGATACAAATGTTTGTCGAAATTCAGATATCCACAGCGATGGCAGACGGTAAAGTCGACGACAGCGAAAAACATATCCTGTACACCATCGGCAACATCCTCGGTTTTTCACGCGACCAGATTAACCACTTATTTAATATTGCCAATGGCGCACAAGCCAGTGCGAGTGACAGTTTAACGCTCACGCAAGCATTCAAGATATTGGGTGTCAGYGAAGACAGCAGCGAAGCAGTCATCAAAAAGGCTTACCGCCGTTTAATGAGTCAGCACCATCCGGATAAGCTGGTTGCAAAAGGCTTACCCGATGAAATGTTAGCTTTGGCAACAGAAAAGACGCAGGAAATYCGTAAAGCYTACGAYWYWATMNAAGARAANTTTRTNAACCYCNATWAWMAWMKKTAWCSAYWSATGGTTTGTTCAGAGGTACCCCGGCCATAGTCGAACCGCTCAATTCCCAGGCGTAAGCGCAGTCCAATTCTGATAACACGGCAACCACACCGGTTTCGCCATCTTCGAGCATGGCCTGCAATGGGCACCTGTTTTTAAGACGAATGTGCGATGAAGCCATCCAGCGCGCACCCATCTGTATGTTTCTAGGGTACGTTGTCCGCAGCGCATCGATGATGCCAAGTAAAAAAGTAACGCGACACGTGACGCTGTCATCATCAGGAAACGGTGTATCTTTTCGGTATTTTGCCAAATGCCGACTACGCTCAGTTTCTGGGAAATCTAAAAGCCGAAGAATCTGCTCGCCATTGAGACCCCATTCATCTAGCGCCTCCATCACCTTCTGGGTGCGCAACATTTGCTGCTCGCTATTTAGTTTTGCTTTTGGGCTTATTGTCGACATGGTTTTATGGAGAATTAGAGTAACGCATCAGGGTACTTTATTTTCATCAAAACAGCTAAAATGAAAAATCATTTTATCATAAATTACAAAACATCCATTATCTCAATATGGCTATACAATCTATTTTACGCCTCGGTGATCCACGCTTATTAGACATGGCTACGGATGTCATCGACTTTAATGCCCCAGAACTCGATACGTTAATAAAAGATCTTTTTGACACCATGGCAGCCGCCGATGGCGCCGGTCTGGCTGCGCCACAGATAGGCGTCGGACAGCGTGTGGTTATCTTTGGCTTTGATGACAATGCTCGTTACCCAGATGAAAATGCGGTACCAAAAACCATATTAATCAATCCTAAAATAATACCTTTATCCGATGAGAGTGACGATGCCTGGGAAGGTTGTCTTAGCGTACCCGGCATGCGAGGTATGGTTACGCGACACACGCATATTCGTTACACTGGCTTTGATGCTACAGGCAACAGCCTTGATGTTATCGCCAATGGTTTTCATGCCCGCGTGGTGCAGCACGAATGCGACCACCTCGATGGTATTCTCTATACACAACGATTAAGCGACCCGAAAAAATTTGGCTTTACCGAAGAGTTATTCGAAAGTCATCAACTAGCAACCATCGAATGCAATGAATAACATTTGCACGCTACAACCAAGCACCCTGTCACAGCGGTCAAATCCACAAATTTTCATTTAAAAACACACTATTGCTGCTATACATAGGAAAGAGCCGTGCTTCTTGCGCAAAAAACACAAAGGCAACAAACAAGAACGGCATGAACATTAATAATGTTTAACGGTCACACCTGGTTACCGACGCATCATATTAACGAACACTATCGCAAAACCCCATGAAACCATATTTCATCGTTGCAAGCTTAAATAATGGCTCTAGTTAACATGTCAGTTGCTACAGCCACCAGTGTTTGGCCCCTGTCGCTCGAACAACTATCAACGCGTGCCGAACTTATATTCTACGGTAAAGTTATCAACAACCAGGTAAAACAAGACGAATTAAACGGCACGATTGCTACGTACACTACGTTTACCATTGTCGACCTGATCAAGGGCGATACTGGCAACACGCACACCATTAAACAAATGGGTGGCTTTTTGCAAGACAAAAACGTTGGTATGCGTATCCACGGCGTACCTACATTTCAGGTCGGTTATGATTACGTTGTTTTTTTACCAGAAAAATCATCCCTTGGCTTTAGCAGTCCATTAGGTTTACACCAGGGACGTTTTTCAGTAACAACGATCAATGGCGAACTGATTGTCAGCAATGGTCAGCGTCTAAATAATCCGCCGCCCGGTAAACAAGCAAGGTCAGCGGTACAGATACCCCTGGCTGTACGCGCCGAAAATCCTTCGCAGGCTCGCCTCGACAATTTCGTCAACACCGTGCGTAGCCATAACATCCGCTAGTAACTTATGACGCACACAGCAAAACTTGTTTGTTTTTTTACTTTACTGGCGTGCAGCAATGCATCTTTTTCTGGGGGACCATTGGTTATTCAAGGTGCAGGTGGCAATACACCGGTAAGATACGCGAACCCTGCTATTACATTACATACTGAAAATGGCGACCTTGGCACGCTAACCAATACGCAGGCCGACGACCTCATACAAGAAGTCGTTACCTTATGGAATGATATAACCACCTCAACCATCGTTTTAACCGTTGATACTACAATGATAGCAGATGACATAGACGCCACCAGTGCGAATGCCATCATACAGAATAATACTGACAACCTTAACCCCATCATCTATGACACAGACGGTACCATTATTGACGATTTTTTTGGCATTGGGGCTAGCGACGACATCGCCGGCTTTGCTGCATCCTTTTTCAGTGTTGGCGGTGATTTCTTCAGTGAAGGCTTTGCCGTAATAAACGGCAAAAATGTCACTAACGCTGATGTGGATTTAAAACTAACCATCGCACATGAGATCGGACATTTTATCGGCCTCGACCACAGCCAGGTCAATATCAATAACCAGGAGAACCTTTCTAATTTTCCACTCATTTGTTTTTCTACCAGCGCATCAAACTATCCGCTAATGTACCCTTTCGTCTGTCGCGATATTGTGTCATTACATCTTGATGATGCAATGTCACTGTCGTCACTTTATCCTTCTGTCGATATCAATAACAACCTTGGCATTCTGCAAGGAAACCTGGTCAACCTGACAGGTGATGCAATTCTGGGTGCTAACGTTTTTGTAACCAATAACACAACGGGAGAAACGGTAAGTATCGTTTCTGACTATCTACGCCAACAAACCGGTTTTTATAAACTCTATTTACCTGCTGACAATTACACATTACACGCCAACTCGATTAACACACTTTTTAACGGCGGCTCCAGCATTGGTCCTTACGCAAATTCGATTCTTGATACATCCTTTATCACGCCACACCCGATCACAGAAACGATCTATCAGGACATGGCAACCGGTAACGACGCCGTGATTACAATAGCAACAAACCAGACCCTTGCGTTTGATTTTGCACTGGATGTTGGGACAAACGAAGAAGACAACGCAGGTGGAAGTACTGACAATAAAAAAAGTAGCTCAAGTAAAATTCTAGGCGCACCGTCTTTTCTTACGTTATTTATATTACTTGGCCTGATAAAGACAACCCGCCGATTATATTTTTCAGCGTTATAAAATCGAAACCTTATAAATGACGACAGCGCAAGCCACGTCCTCAGATAACATTAAACGGTACTTTCTACCCATTCAGATATGGCAATAAATTTTAGGAAATCTTCATTGCTTAAAGGCGTACTCACATAATAACCCTGAATAACTTCGACACCACGCTCGACTAAAAAGTCATGTTGATCCTTATTTTCGACACCTTCACCGACAACACTCAGGCCAAGACTATGCGCCATGGCGATAATTGCATCACATAAAGCCCGGTCATCAGGGTCATGACCTATATCATTAATAAAAGATTTATCAATCTTTAATACATCAAAGGGGAAACGCTTCAGGTAACTCAATGAAGAATAACCGGTTCCAAAATCATCTATCGATAAACGAATCCCCATATCTTTGAACTGATTTAATGTACTGATAACATGCGGCACATCTTTCATCAACAAACGTTCAGTCACTTCCAACACTAGAGCGGTACCCGGAAGCCCATGTCGTGCCAGGCTGTCCGCAACATTTTGCACTAAATCCTTACCGCCAAACTGACGACTCGATAGATTGATGGCAACATAAAGCTCACCATAGTCCGAATTCTCACGCCATTTTTTCACATTAGCAAGTGCCGTATCTAATACCCAATTGCCTATCTCAACGATCAGGCCATTCTCTTCAGCAAGCGGTATAAATTCTTCAGGTGATATTTCACCCAACTCAACATCATTCCAGCGAATCAATGCTTCAGCAGCAATAATTGTTTGTGTTCTTGCATCCATCAAAGGCTGGAACTTTAAATAAAACTCCTGATTTTCCAATGCATGGCGTAGCTTACTTTCGATCTCGACACGTTTCATCACCACGTCGCCCATCTCCGGCGTAAAGACTTCAAACGTGTTACGGCCTTTTCGCTTACTTCGATACATTGCCGTGTCTGCATTTTTCAGCAGCACATAGGGGTCATCTCCGTCCTGTGGGTAGAAAGCAATGCCAGCGCTTGCGGTAACAGCGAATTCCATCTCTTCGATAACACAGGGCTCTGCTACTCGGCTTAAGATATCTTCCGTTTTATTCTTGATAGCCTCTTCGAACGAGATGACAGGAGCATCGTTATTATTTCTAGCCTCRTSAMCTTSMWSYAMSAKRATTAAAAACTCATCGCCGCCAAGTCGAGCAACGGTATCAAAATCACGAACACTACCTTTTATTCTTCCTGCCATGTACTTTAAAAACTCATCGCCTGCGTTATGCCCCAGAGTATCATTGATGTTTTTAAAATGATCGAAGTCTATATATAACAATGCCAGCTTTTTTTGCTCAGGAATGGCATTGGCAATTGCCTGTTGAATACGGTCATAAGCCAGTGTGCGGTTGGGCAGGTCGGTCAACTTGTCATAACTTGCCTGATACAGCAGGCGCTCTTCATAATCTTTTCGTAACGAGATATCTTCTTTTATCGCAAGATAATGCGTGCTCTGGTTATCACTGTTTTTAATCGCAGAAACAGTTACGTTCTCCCAAAACAAATCACCGTTTTTCTTTTTATTGTATAACTCACCCGTCCATGACTGGCCGCTAGTGATCGCATTCCACATGTTCTTAAACTGCGTTTCAGGGGTCTG
This sequence comes from Gammaproteobacteria bacterium, assembly GCA_002401185.1. Classification (GTDB taxonomy): domain Bacteria; phylum Pseudomonadota; class Gammaproteobacteria; order SZUA-229; family SZUA-229. The sequence continues at coordinate 34,158 of NVSH01000002.1, forward strand.
TCCCGATTTTAAAATACGCGAATTCTCACCGACCAGTTCATTTTCTCGGTAACCGGTAATCCGACACAGCTGTGGGTTTACATATTCAATAACACCATCAAGATCCGTTATCATTATCGATACTGGACTCTGCTCGATAGCCTGTGATAATTTATTTAGATTTTCTGCCGTAAGTTTATGACTACCTACCTCTGACTCTAAGTCATCTATCAATCGACGTATGTTCGTCGTCATGTCATTAAACGCTATCGCCAAGCCGCCTATTTCATCATTCGCCTCAACATTAGCCTTAACACTTAAGTCACCCTCAGAAATCGATTCAACAACTGATGTTAGCCTTTTAATCGGCCCAAGAAGTAACTGGGTAGCCGCCATGACAATTAATACCACAACCAATACGATAACAGCCACCAATAATAAGGTGCTTTGCGTTTGCGATGCCACCGGCTCCAGAAACACATTCTGTGGTAACGATACAATAATTTTCCAGGGCGCAGTCTCCAGGTTAACAACTGCCGATGAAAACAAGGTGGTACCCAAACCATAAAACGAGGTTTCTATTATTGGATTTTCAACACTCGCGCCCTGCACCAAATGACCCCAACCAGGATCTTCAATAACAGCAGCGTTGGCATTTTTTGGAATACGCTTATCTTTTATCAGTTGTTCGAGCGCCTGCTCGTCAAGCCTATTTGCCAGGGTATAAGTAAGATCCGCCCGACGGCCATGAACCAGTCGCAAATTATTTTCATCGAGTAAAACGGCAAAAGAACCACGACCTACCATCCCTTTTGTACGATCAAATAACCGAGTCAAATAGGTAGCGTCGTACTTGGCTCTTAACACACCAATAAAATTACCTGACAGATCATTGATCACACTACTAAAAATTATTACCGAAGACAACTTTTCAAAAATAATGGGGGATCGAAAATTATTGCGTTTTCTTCCAGATCGATGTTCAGTTGATGACGAATGGACAAGCGCATTAAAGTACTCGTATCGACTTTCGTCTGAGCCAATATTAGCTAATGCAGTATCCAGAATGTTGACACCTTCAGCATTTAAGATGGCGTATGAAGAAATAATGTCACCTTGCCTGGACTGCAAAGCACGTAATATTTCCAGCATGGTCTGACGATTAAACGGTGGCTCTGCACTCAGCGTAATAAACTTATTGATGGCTGGCAGGTTGGCTTCTGTTTTTAAATAACGTGTATTTTGTCGATTAAAATGATCCAGACGATCCGCGTAAYTTCTGGCGGCGGTGCTTAAGACAGTATTGGCACCCTCGGTAAGATTCACTTTCATCGCATAGCTGTCGAGTAAGGCTAAAACGGTCAATGAAGTTAATACGATAACCAAAAAGGCGGTGACCAGCTTGGCACGCAGAGTGTACTGGCGAGCAATAAAAATACCGATCACCAGCAACAGTATTCCACTAACAACCAGAAAACCTGCAATTTCTAATAACACGCTTTTTTACCCTGCCCCAATGCACATTTTAATGTTTTAATTATACTTTTGTGCCGCGCGCACAACTATCCTTTAGATAGGATAGCCTTCAACCTCATTTAATTCTATTATTATCACCTTCTTAAATAATTATTTTCCAGCCAACCACAGGCGTTTTTATGGACATACTCAAACCATCTACTGCCCCATTTGGCAACTGGCCCTCCGCGATTACTTCTGAACTTATTGCCAGTGATAATATATCGATCGCCGAACCACAACTGAAAGCCAATGCGCTCTATTATATCGAGCGCCGACCTAAAGAAAATGGTCGCTGCGTTATCGTAAAAGTAAGCGATAATCTGACAACTGACGTTACCCCCCCACCTTTTAGTGCGCGATCACGTGTTCACGAATATGGCGGCGCCAGCTATTGCCTGGGTGTTAATGAAATATTTTTTATTAATGACAGCGATCAAAATATATATCGAATCAAACAGCAACAGATTACGCAGGTCACCAAAGGCGCACATCAACGGTTCGCTGATTTAAGCATTGATAAAAAACATAACAGGATAATAGCTGTTTGCGAAACACACCAACTCGACCAGGTCGCTAATTCCATCGTAAGCATCGATATCGAGAAAGGTGACATCACCACGATTGAACAGGGAAATGATTTTTACGCCAGCCCAAAACTAAACGCTGACCACACACAGCTATGCTGGCAAAGCTGGAATCACCCCAATATGCCATGGGATRGCAATCAATTATGGCTGGCGGACATTGATAAGACAGGATGCCACGTCAACAAAAAACACATCGCTGGCGCTACTGACATCTCAGTGTTTCAACCGCAATGGTCACCCGACGGTACTTTGTATTTTATTGCAGATGACAGTGGCTGGTGGCAACTATATCGCCATCTTGATACTGGCAACAGCGTACAGCTCACCACGGGTGAAAAAGAGTTTGGCCTACCTCAATGGGTTTTCGCACAGTCGAGTTACGCTTTCATCGATGACGACCACATCATATGCTGCTACACGGAAAATGGACAAGCGGAACTCGCTTTGCTCTCGTTAAATGAAAACCCAACACTCAGAGAAATAGCAACCCCCTGGAAACATTTTGATGCGATCAGAGCAGAAAATAATACGCTTTGTTTTATCGCCGCTTCTGGCGAAAGTTTTCCGCAATTAATCTCCGCACATTTCATCGATAAGCAATACACCTCTCTCGACTATAAGGTTATAAAATCATCCTGCCAGTCACCGGTAACTATCGAGCATTATTCGATAGCAAAACACATAACGTTCACCAACCGCCATCAGCAAAAAGTGCATGCTTTTTATTACCCACCCACCAATCCTGTCATTGACCTAAACACGCTTGAAACACCACCGTTAATTGTCATCTGCCACGGCGGACCCACCGGCCAATCCAGCATTGACCTCGACCCAAAAAAACAGTTCTGGACGTCACGCGGTTTTGCCCTGCTGGATGTTAATTACAGCGGCAGTACAGGTTATGGCAGAAAGTATCGTGAGCGTCTGAACAAAAAATGGGGCGAGCTCGATGTGCACGATTGTTGTGATGCTGCGTTGTTTGCTGTTGCTCAGGGATGGGCCAATAAAGATCAGTTAATCATTCGTGGCAACAGCGCAGGAGGTTATACCGTTTTAGCCGCATTAACATTCGAACAGGTTTTTTCCGCCGGTGCGAGTTATTACGGCATCTCTGATCTAAGCAGCCTGGCAACAGACACACACAAATTCGAGGCACATTATCTCGACAACCTTGTCGGCCCTTATCCTGACGCCAAACGGTTATATCAACAGCGCTCGCCGATTAACAGCACCGAAAAACTAAACTGTCCGGTTATTTTTTTTCAGGGCCTGGAAGACAAAGTCGTGCCCAAAGAACAAGCTGAAAAAATGGTTGCCGCATTAAACAAAAACGGCCTGCCTGTTGCCGCACAATATTATGCTGGTGAACAACATGGCTTTAGACGCGCTGAAACCATTACTCAGTCACTGGAAAACGAGTTATGTTTTTATCAATGGGTATTTAACTTAAAAACAAAAGATGACATCTGTTTCAAAGGCGATATCCAGTTATATAATATCTGAAACACCCTTATATTTAATGCAACGAACGATTTGCACCACGGATTAAAAATAATTAACACGGTAGGCGTCTTCACTCTGCTTAATAATATCGCCGTAATGGGTGGTAAATACACCGCGTTTTTTATCTTTATAATATAACTTCAATGTTTCTTCAATGACATGAAAAGCGATATCCTGCCAGGGAATTTCATCTTCCGTCATTAATGCCACGTCAAGACTTTCCTGACCAGCGCTAGCCTGCCCGTCAACCAAATCACCCAGATACATGGTGTACACCTGGCTGATATGCGGAATACTAAATACACAAAACAGGCGCATATTCTCCACACTTGCGTTCGCTTCTTCGGCCGTCTCTCTTACTGCACCCTGCAGATTGGTTTCAGCATTTTCCATAAAGCCAGCAGGCAATGTCCATAAACCATACTTAGGCTCAATAGCACGTTTACAGAGCAAGATAGTGTCTTGCCATTGCGCGATACAACCCGTTACTATTTTTGGATTTTCATAATGGATGGTATGACAATGATCACAGACAAAACGTGGTCGATTATCGCCCTCTGGTATGACCACGCTGACATTACTACCACAAGCTGAACAAAATTTCACACGGCTTACCTCAATATGTATCTGCCTTTACAGCAAAAAAATAAATCACCTCATTATCGATCGCGAGAAATAGAAACGTCATAATTGGCCATCAAATATCTTTTTGATAACGCTTACAGATCAGGCAATAATATCTGGGATTAACGCATTATTTAGTCTCATAATCGTATCTTTCAACTTCAGCTTACGTTTTTTAAAGCGCTTAAGCTGTAATTCCTCAACGTCAGGTGATGATATCAAGCGATTGATAATATCATCAAGATCTCGGTGTTCTTGTTTTAGTTCGTACAAACGCGCCGCCATCCTACACCTTTCCTCGTCTGTTAATTGCTGTCGCATCACTACCTCTATACGGTCAAGCTGGTATCATAATACTGAAATAAGCGCCTTGCATACTTTTTTTGACTCCACTATAATTCGAAACATGTCGAACTATAGAATTAATAACCCAACGGCACCCGTCGATATACAACTGGTTGATATATTCAAAGCACTCGCCAATGACCACCGCTTAAAAATATACACTATCTTAACCAATTGCTGCTCACCGGGCACGCAATGCGAGAGCAATAACGTATTCAGCTGCTGCGTAGGCGAGCTTGATTCTCAGCTTGATATTGCTGCATCAACCTTATCGCACCACCTCAAAGAGCTAAACCGCGCCGGCCTAATACACATGAAACGCGAAGGCAAACAGGTTTTTTGCTCGATCAACACTGACATGATGAAGCAACTACAGCAACTTTTTTCCTGAACTTTTACGAGGCACCATTCATGAGTCAACCACTCGACCAAAAACAGGCAGATGAAATACGCCAGAATGTACGCAAAAGCTATGCCGACGTTGCTGAGTCCAGCAATAAGGGCGACAGTTGCGGCACACAAGTTAGCTGCTGCGGCGTTTCAGACGATGCGGCCATCAACACATTAGTATCAACAAGATTAGGTTACAGCGAAAGTGATATGGAAAGCGTACCCGACGGTGCCGATATGGGCCTTGGCTGTGGTAACCCAGGCGCCATCGCCAGTATCAAACCTGGCGAAACCGTCCTCGACCTCGGTAGTGGTGGTGGTTTTGACTGCTTTCTCGCCGCGAGTGAAACCACTGAGTCAGGGCATGTCATCGGCATCGATATGACGCCGACAATGATTTCTAAAGCACGCAGCAACGCTGTCAAAGGACAATACCATCAAGTCGAGTTTCGTCTCGGTGAGATAGAACATCTACCCGTTGCTGATAATTTGGTCGATGTCATTATTTCCAATTGTGTGATTAATTTATCCCCTGATAAAAACCAGGTCTTCAGCGAAGCTTTTCGCGTATTAAAACCGGGCGGCCGACTGGCCATATCTGATGTCGTCGCCAGTACAGAATTACCCGCCGAAATTAAAAATGATCTTGCCCTGTACTCAGGCTGTATGGCAGGTGCTTCACAAATTGATGCGTTACAAAGCATCCTTGAAAAACACGGCTTTGAAAAAATCCATATCGCCCCCAAAGATGCCTCAAAAGACTTTATTAAAGACTGGGCACCTGGTCGTGGCGCAGAAGATTATGTTCTTTCGGCTACCATCGAAGCGGTAAAGCCGGGTGGCGACAGTGATTGCTGTGATTAAATAATGACAGGTACACTATTATTATATAACGATGATTATGACTCATCCTCAAAAGCTAGCGAAGCAGAATTGATACAATAGCGTAAGCCTGTTGGTTGAGGGCCATCTTCAAAAACATGCCCGAGATGCGCCTCGCACTTAGGGCAGCGCACTTCGACACGAATCATTCCATGGTCGCTGTCTTTAATTTCTTCCAGCTCAACATCCTCTTTGGGCTGAAAAAAACTTGGCCAACCGGAACCCGAGTCGTATTTTTCAGCCGAACCAAACAGTGGTTCATTGCAGCATTTACAACGATAAATACCCGTTTCTTTTTTGTCGTAATATTGACCAGTAAAAGCAGGTTCGGTTCCCGCTTCTCGGGTAATACGAAACTCATCATCACTTAATTGCGCTTGCCACTGCTCGTTGGTTTTTACAATTTTTCCGGACATGATTGTTAACACTGTT
>NVSH01000113.1 GCA_002401185.1 Gammaproteobacteria bacterium
CTCTCTTACAATCTGAAATCAATAATCTAAACAACCAGAAAGCCATGTCATTTGGCGGCAGTTGTTTACTCGTAGCAAAAAACGCATAACACCTCACGCCCTACCGGATATAAGAAAAACAATGCGTTCAAATCCATGAGGTTCGTTTGTACGCAAAAACTCTATAAATAGTTTATCTACTGACTATACTCAAACAATGAAACATTCTAACAACATAATTTTTTATTCGTTGTTCACGCTGCACGCTCTTTTCGCTGCGCATAATGTATATGCAGAAAACGAAAACAACAAGAGAACATACAAGGTTGATTTTAATAACACACCATCTCTTCACAATACGACAACAAAGACGACAAAGACGACAAAGACGACAAATAACACTAGCGATGATGATTTAAAAATATATTTTTTTAATGGTGGTCGAGCACTATTACTTAACCCTAATGCCATTCCAAACACTAAAATAATTTACCAGGATAGTGCCACACCAGTCGAAACAAGTATAAATACGTTGGAAGAACACGGCGTTGAATTTATCGTCTGCGACAAAGACGCCAAGAAAAATCTTGGGGATATTATTCATACCCCAAAAAGCTCTACAATAAGTAGCGGTATAAAACAAAAAGGTAAAGAAAAAATAGCGCACCTGGAATCACTCGGCTACACATGCGACAATCACTAACCCCTCTCTTTCGCAATATAGTAACGACTTAAACACTCGCGAAGCACTCGCGTTATACTGACGCTTTCCAACCATCGAGATTCACTATGTCTGTAGAACGCGCACTTTTTGCTTTTGGCGGCATCATGGTTATGCTTACATCGTTGCTAGCAATCTACCATCACCCTAACTGGACCTGGTTTACTTTGTTCATCGGTTTCAACTGTTTTCAAAGTTCCTTTACAGGTTTTTGCCCACCTTCCTGGCTGATGAAAAAACTGGGCGTGAAAACTGAAGCTGAACTAGCTGAAAAAGTTTAATGTAGACATATCGCCGCTTATACAAAAACGGCTTTACAACTAGCACTATTAACTGCCTCGGCTAGCTATGTCTGCCAATGCACGATTGAGTTGGCATAATATTGCATGAGATCGAGCTCTGTTTCTTTCACCCTGTATAAATTATCTTTCTCATCGATTAACACACGCCCTATCAGGGCGTGCAACGCTGACCCCAACACACTCTCCAACGCGCTGGATGAAATATCAATCGGCGCACCCGCTGTGCGTAACTGCTCTATACGTTCTACACATTGTGTTTTAAGTGCTAACTCACTCTTCCATTCCTGTTTACTTTTAAGCAACACTTCAGCCATCAACGCAACTGGAACCACTGGCACAACTTGCGCAATTTTTTCCATGAGGGTGCCAGCCAACGAATCTATACAGCCGAATCGTTCTTCTTTATCTAATACACTAAAATCAAGCTTACGTTCTTCACAATATTGTTTTGCAGAAACAGGTTCCCCAAAATTCACACTAGCATAACCAAATCGTCTCCATCTGTTTTTTCTTGATAACAATGCATTTTTAAATATAAAACCAATGGTCGTTTTTATCACGAACCAGCCACTTCGTTTTTCGGCTGACTTATTTAACCTGCGGATGAGGCTTCTATCTTCCAGGACCCGATCATAATTAATACCGACCGGAATAAACACGATGTCTCTATCATTGTGCGGATGATAATCACGTAACATATAATCAAGAAAACCTAACCTCGGCTCGCGTAACGTACCATCACGAGTCAAACCACCTTCGAGAAAAACAGCCTGACAAACACCAGCACGTGTTGACATGTTTACATAACGCTCTAAAACTTTTCTATATAATGGGTTACCGGAATTTCGCCGTACAAAAAATGCGCCCATCGATTTTATCAAAGTTTGCAATGGCCATATCTTAGCCCACTCACCTACTGCGTAAGATAATGTGGTTTTTTCTGCAACAAGAAAAGATACCAGGACATAATCCATATTACTACGGTGGTTCATCACGAAAACAACGCTGGCGTTAATGTCACTTTCACTGATTTTATTTTTATCATAAAATCCGACACGAACACGATAAACCAGACGTGCCATTTTTTTTGCCAGCCAGTAACCTATTCGAAAATAAATGTAGGCATTAAATGCCGGTATTATTTCCGATGCATACTTATGGGCTTTTGCCTGCGCCACTGCATGTGGCATATTTTTTTCATCAGCATAAAGTTTTATCGCATCGATAACCTTGTCATCAAAGACCAGTTGATCGATTAACGCTTGCCTACGAGTAAACTGTATAGGACGAATCTCGATATCAAGCCGCGTGTTAATTTCTTTAATAACACGATTAACTCGACGTTTTAGATACCAGCGCATACTGGGCAGCAGGATTCTATCCAGTACCATGACACCTGCGAAAACAAGTAGCACGATAAACGCCCAATACGGCAGAGTAATTGTTTCCATAATCACGACCCCGATAAAGACCTTACTATATTACACAAACATTCTTCTAAATTGCTATCATTCAGCATTTTTAGAAAAACCAAATAGGTACGATAATGAGTAAGTACGATGTCTACGGCTTGGGCAATGCACTGGTTGACATGGAATTTGAAGTGAACGACCCGTTTTTACAAAAAAACAAAATAGACAAAGGTGTGATGACGCTGGTCGATGAAAACCAGCAACACGAGCTGGTCAGCCAGCTTGATTCTTTCGAAGGCAATAAAGCCAGTGGTGGCTCGGCCGCTAACACTTTAATCGCAATCAGCTCAATGGGTGGCTCATCTTACTATTCCTGCAAGGTCGCCGATGACGAACTCGGTCAATTTTACCTTAATGATCTAAAAACAGCAGGCGTAGTCTGCAATATGAATGGCAAAAAAAAGGGTGGCATTACAGGTAAATGCCTGGTCATGATAACGCCCGATGCAGAACGAACCATGCATACGTTCCTGGGTGTCTCCTCAGAATTATCACCGTATGAAATCAATGAAGATGCCATTAAAAATGCAAGCTTTTGTTATATGGAAGGTTACCTGACCACATCAGAATCAGGCAAAGCTGCCAATATCGAAACACGAAAAATAGCACAGAAAAACAACATCAAGACAGCGCTAACTTTTTCTGACCCCTTCGTGGTTGAACATTTTCACGACGGTTTTAATGAGACCATCGGTGACGGTATCGACCTGTTATTTTGTAACGAAGCAGAAGCACTTAGTTACACAAAAAAAGAATCTATTGATGATGCGATAGAAGTAATAAAAACCTTCAGTCAAACTTTTGCCATAACATTAGGTGCAAAGGGTGCTGTCATCTACGATGGCAATAACTTAATTCCGATAGATGCTCACCCTGTTAAAGCAGTAGATACCAATGGTGCCGGCGATCTGTTTGCCGGCGCTTTCCTGTTTGGATTAACACACGGCATGTCGTTCGAACAAGCAGGCAATCTGGCCAGTAAAGCTTCATCACAGATTGTCAGTCAGTTTGGTCCTCGACTTCGATTAGAGCAATATCAAGCACTGAATTAAACACGCTTTTTTCTTAAAGTAAGTGCTGACTATATACAGAACACATACTTGAAACACGCAAACAAAAACTGCGGAAGGTGCCGAACGCTTTACGAAATATAACGCCTCAAGAACGCAGGCAGTTCTGAAAAAAGACTCATACTAACCATCGTTAGCAGCCTACTTAACCTAGAATATTTTGTTATTCACGACAGGTCGCTGATAGTTCTACATTAACCAAGGCCTTCATGAACGTGGTATGCAAAACCAGAACCCGCTTCAGCATAAACATTAAAAACAGAATCCACACCTGCCGCCAGTAACAACTCGATGCAATCATTTTCTTTTACTGCCGCAGCAATCGTGCCCTGATACCCGGAAGCTTTAATCATTTCAACCGCCGCCAACACCTCATTAGTATTCGGCATATCCAGCATAATTAGACTTACCACACCTGGCCTTAACCTCTCCCAGAAATCATAATCCGTCGCATCGCCTACGATGACATTTCTACCTTCGTCCTGCTGTCTCTTTACCACGTCAAGATCGTAGTCGATGCCCAGTACACCATCGTGGTATATTTCTAACATAGTATCGTAAACGCCGGCACCCACGCGCCCCATGCCAAAGATCAGCACCTGAGCACCATCAACTTCTATTGGCCGGTCATCCGGTAATCGTTGTTTACGCTCAAATCTATGCAGCTGATTTTCGTATTTAGCATATAACTTATGTTCTGCAACATTCGCCAGTGAGGAGAACACAAAGGTTATCGATAATGCGATGGCAATAATGACCAGCCATTCACCGCTCATCCAGCCATTTGCTACACCGATAGCACCCACGATGAGACCGAACTCACTGTAATTAGACAAAGACAAGCTGGTTAAAAAACTGGTCCGGGCGCGTAATTTAAAGGCGGTCAGAAGATTAAAAAACAAAAACGCTTTCGCCAGCATCAATACTGCAAGCACGACGGCGATAACGATGGTCATCATTGAAGGGATACCGTAAAAACCAATACTCAGAAAAAACGCTACCAGGAAAATCTCTTTGAATGCCAATAAAGATTTCGCCAGCTCTTCTGATTTCACATTGCCTGCTAATAAAACACCCAGGAGCAATGCACCCAGATCAGCATTGACACCAAACAGTTCAAAAACCGCCGCACCGCCTAGCGCCATCGTCATACCGCTTAGAATTAATAACTCGCCATGACCTGCTTTGACTAACAACTTAATCAAAAAAGGCCGCAGAGGTATCAACAACAATAAAAGCACCGCCCATAGAGAAGGCACCTTGCCACTTGCCACAGTAAGAAAAATAACCGCGAACAAATCCTGCATAATCAATATACCGATGGCAATTTTCCCATGCAGAGAAGATATTTCGCCTTTTTCATCTAACACTTTAACCGCGAATACGGTACTGGAAAAACTCAAGGCAAACGCGATAATGGCTGAATCAAATACGGACAAGCCGAGAAAACTTTGTAATCCACTAAAGCTCAGGGCAAAAACCAGTGCACCAAATACCAGCACAGTTATCATCATGTGAATGATTGATACCGCCCATATCTCGGGACGGAAAAGATCCTTTATATTCAGTTTTAAGCCGATACTAAAGAGCAAAATGGTGACCCCAATATCCGCAACAGCAGATAGTGTCTCACCACTTTGCAGGCCCATCGCGCTCAGAACGAAGCCGGCGATAAGGTAACCAACCATCGGTGGCATCGCCGCAAATGTCACCGCCAGGCCAAAGACGAGGGCGATAACAATCCATACAACGTCAGTAAAATGTACGGCTAATAAGCTTAAATCCATAATTAATTATTTTTGTAGATGTTAAAACCATAGAGAACCCTGTCTAGTTTCTCTCATAAAAAAGTTTTTGCTATACTTTGATGTATGAAGCATAAAAAAATACGTAATCATCTACCGGTGTTGCCCCTGCGCGCGATTACCATAATCGCAATATTTATATGCAGCGGCTATATTACATCTTCTGCCGCCACGGAGCAGGCCCAATCAAAACGTATCGAAGTTTATTCTTTAAGTCAGAATTACTGGGACACACGATACGGTGATACTTTAGGCAATATCGTGCACCATCTGCTACCCAATAACCCGTCAAAAAGAGAAGCGCTACAACACGATATCGTGTTACTCAACCCTGATGCTTTTATCGAAGGCGACGCTGAACGACTACGCGCAAACAAACGTCTAGCACTGCCAGGTTATATGCAACAAGCAGACACCCGAGTGAACCCGGCCACGACTATTGTTGAACGATACTCATGGGGCAATATCAAACGGCCGATACGATAACAATCCTAAACAATCAGCCTAAATATGCTTTAGCCTAGCGGAAAAAACACTCACTTTATTATTACAATATTCTATTTAAGCATCGGGCAACTACTATGATAAGCGAATCACAATTGAAAACCATCACCGCACTTATCGCCATACTTGGACTGATATTTAGCGTATATCAATTTATTCAGATACAAAAAATTGAGGCGGCCAAACCTTACTTGGTAAAAAAACTAGCATGGTGTGAAGAGATTGTAGAAATAACAGCTTTTATTGCCACTGCAGAAACCAATCCGAAAGCTGAATTACTACGTTTCAAACAAATGTATTGGGGAGTATTAGGTCTGGTTGAAAAAAACGAACTAAGTAAAGCAATGGTATCTTTCGACAATGCATTAGAAGCAAGAGATTCATTAGGCATAAAATCACTAACTATTGCTCACGCGTGTAGAAAAGAACTTACGACTGAATGGTCAGAAAAATGGGCCAAATAAATACTTAATCAATTTGACCACCGGTCTGTACACCACTAACTCAAACATTGCGTACCAGAAAGACAATGCTACAACAAACCACGTTCCGCAAACGACACCACGTCATCACCGATCACAAAATGATCTAACACGCGAATATCAACCAGGGCTAATGCCTCTTTTAATCGCTGTGTTATCTGCTCATCCGCATGACTAGGCTCAGCCACACCGGACGGATGATTATGGGCAAAGATAACCGCCGCCGCATTTTTTTCTAACGCTAAGCGTACAACTTCACGTGGATAAACACTGGCGCCATCGATAGTACCAAAAAACATTTTTTCAAATGCGATTACACGGTTACGATTATCTAGAAACAGACAGGCAAACACTTCATGCGGGTAACTACTTAGTTGAGCCGACAAAAACTGACGCGTTTGCTCCGGGTTACTCAAGACATCGCCACGCGATAACTGTTCATACAAATGCCGTTTTGCCATTTCCAGTACCGCCTGTAACTGCGCATACTTAGCATCGCCCAAACCTTTGTTTTGACAAAACTCCTGTTTACTCGCCTGTAACATCGGTTTCAAACCACCAAAGTTGTCCAATAGCTGTCGCGCAAGATCTACCGCAGTAAAACCTTTACACCCCGTCCTTAAAAATATTGCCAGTAACTCAGCATCGGAAAGTGCTTCAGCACCTTTATTGAGAAGTTTTTCACGCGGCCGTTCAGCGAGCGGCCATTGAGATATTGCCATGATTCGTCCCTGCCTTAAATAATCCATTAAGTGTTACTTACTTTAACGGCGAAACACACTAATGACAAATTTTGCTAAAATAGGGCATGTCAAAGTTAGAAAACAAAAATATCATCATCGGTATTACTGGTGGTATCGCCGCTTATAAAAGTGCTGATCTGACTCGACGCCTGATCGACGCCGGTGCCAACGTTCGTGTCGTGATGACGCTTGCCGCCACCGAGTTTGTTACGCCAATGACCTTCCAGGCGTTATCCGGACACCCAGTATTTTTTGATAATAACGACAGCACTGAAACCTCCGGCATGAAACATATCGAGCTAGCACGCTGGGGCGATGCCATCATCATCGCGCCCGCCAGTGCGAACACGATAGCCAAACTGGC
>NVSH01000003.1 GCA_002401185.1 Gammaproteobacteria bacterium
GCTGGCGGGGTTTATCTCGAACCTGATGAATTTATCAAGCAGGTTTTTGATAACCAACCACCGAAAGCCAAAGCTCTGTGGTTAAGCAAAGAACTTAAAAACAAAATAGTAGATATTCTCGACCATAAATATCGCGGTCTTCGCGTTCGCTACTGGCTAAAAAACAATAAATCCGCCTGGATACTGGAAGAAATCGGTAAAGAAAAACCGATAACCGTAGGTATTGTCATAACAAATAAACAAATCGAGCAAGTTAAAGTGCTGGTGTTCAGAGAAAGTCGTGGCTGGGAGGTTCGACATGATTTTTTTACTGATCAATTCAAACAGGCACAACTAAGCGATGATTATCATCTAAAGCAGTCAATCGATAACATTTCGGGTGCCACCTTATCGGTACGTGCAGTAAAAAAACTTGCGAGGATTGCATTATTACTTGACCAGACAGTACAACAGAAATCAAACTAAGCCCTTCTGACAGATACCAGCCTATTATGACGCAACGCAAAGCAAGTCGATTCACTACATTTTTATGGCACCGTCGTGTCGGATTAGCCGCCATCATCCTGGTGATCATTCTTGCTATCACCGGCATCATGTTAAACCATACCGAAAAATTAAAACTTGACGAAACCTTCGTCAATGACGCATGGCTATTAAACTGGTACGGCATCGCACCGAAAGATGAACCCATCGCCTTTCGTATAAAAGGACAAAACGCTAAATACCATGTCGTCAGCGCCTGGAATAAGCAATTATTTTTCGATGACGATGCTGTCATGGTCCTCGAACAGGACATGCATGGCGCTATCGGTGCAGAACAATTTATCGTGGTTGCGTTTGATAATGAAATAATTCTGTTATCTTATGAAGGTGAGTTTATCGAACGTCTTTCGACTAGCCTCAGCTTCAATAACATCAAGCGCCTGGGTTTAAAATACAAACGGCCCGTAATCGAAACCGGCGACCCACTCTATTATATAGCCGATGAGCATATTCTGGATTGGGATATCATAAGCAATGAAGATATCGCATGGACAAAACAATACCTGCTTAATGATGACGAGAGAGAACAGTTACTCATCGCTTATCGTGGTAATGGCTTAAAGCTAGAACGCGTTATCCTTGATTTACACAGCGGACGAATTTTTGGTCAGTACGGCATTTACGTTATGGACGCTGCTGCTATCGCCCTGCTCTGGTTGTCGCTAAGTGGCCTGTGGGTATGGAACAGCCGACGACGTAAGATGCGCCAGAAGAAACATTATCAGAAACATCATCGAAACTAAACATGACAATGTTTTTATAAGCGAATTAGACGCTTGCACTTTTCTGAATCGACGGCCAGGAATTAATGACTGCCTGCACCAACGTCGCTAACGGTATCGCAAAAAAGACACCCCAAACACCCCATAGACCACCAAAAAAAAGCACGGCAATTATGATGGCTGCCGGATGCATATTGACCACTTCAGAAAATAATAAAGGTACCAGTATATTGCCGTCCAAAAACTGCACCGCAAGATAAGCGACCATTAAATAGACAAAATCACTGCTGGCACCCCATTGAAACCAGGCGATCATCGCYACCGGTATRGTWACRGCMACKGCACCWACATAAGGAATRATAACSGAYAWRCCAACCAGCARRCTCATGGTYGCCGCATAATTCATMCCCATWATYTGYARRGGAATATAYGTTGCCACRCCAACGAGAACAATTTCCAGCATCTTGCCACGGATGTAATTACCCATTTTCACATCAACTTCTTTCCACACGGAATAAGCCAAACCACGGTCCTCAGGTAAAAAACGTCTGAACCACTGCAGAATTTCCATTTTATCTTTTAACAAAAAGAACACGAGTAAAGGCACAACGACCAGGTAGACCACCACAGTAAAAACGTCGACGACTGATGACAACGAAACAGACACCAATTTCTGCCCGACATTCACCAGTTCAGAAGAAAAACTTCCCAACATCTGTTTTATCTCCTGGTCTGCAAATATCGGGTATTGCTCGGGAATAGCAAGGATAAGAAGTTGGATTTTATTTAATATATTCGGAAATTCCACCACCAATTGAGAGACCTGACTAATGACGAGCGGAACCAGACCAAACAGTATTAAAGCCAACGCTGTCAGAAAGACAGCATAACTAATCAGAAACGCAATAAACCGGGGCACGCCGACAGCGCTGATCTGTTTGACTAATCCTTCGAGAACGTATGCGATGATAATACCGGCCAAGACAGGCGTCAGTATCGCACCCCAGTACAATACGAGGATGCCGCCGAAAACGATAATACTGACCAGGATAACGGCTTGCGGGTCTGAGAAGTGTTTATTAAACCAGCTTTTTACAACATCAATCATCCGCTACCTCTGTGTTTTTTTGTATTAGTTTGGTGTACGACTCTTCAAACAGTATCTCCATCTCATCAATAACATCGACGCTATCACGACCACTAATCATATGGTCAGTCATCAATGAAGATGCTGCGGAAAATACTGACATGTTATCAACCATAGGGTACTTTTTCTTCAGACGTTTAATTGCACCAACCACCGTTTCTTTCTCTGGCCGTTTTATATCTTCAGGTGGTAATAGCTTTTTTGAAATCGATGCTGACTGCGTAGATAAAAAATCAGCAAAATCACATAAACTTCGCTTACTAGCATCATCCATTGTTTCATAAAGAACAATAAGATCTTGCGCAGACTTTACTTTCCCTCGAATATCACTCATCAATATTGTTCCCGAAAACGCAGCAGAAAACTACGTCGTTTTTTTACAAAATGCCTGTGCAAACTCTAACAACTCACTGGCAGCACGTGATTTAAATTGATGGCGCTGACGAACAAACGAAAATGGCCGCTCCAGTCGAGGTGATAATTCAGCCGCCGTTAACGTACCCAAACGTAATTCTTTTGTGATACTAGCCCGAGAAACGATAGAAATCCCCATGCCGGCTTCCACCGCACCTTTAATTGCTTCAGGACTACTTAATTCAAAACAGACATTCAAAATACTGTCCGGACTATATTGCTCAACATAATTAATAATAGCTTCTTGTGTACCAGAACCACTTTCACGACAGATAAACGGGTGACTGACAATATCTTTTACATGCAAGATTTTTTCTTTAGAAAGACAATGATCGTTTGGCATAATTACCACCAATTGATCGATTCGGCATTGCTCAACAATCAAATTTTTATTACTGACCGAGCCTTCTACGATAGCTAAATCTACCTCATTGTTTTCCACCATGGTAATAATATCTTCAGTGTTGGCCTCTTTTAAACTAATGCTTACATCCGGACATTTATCTTTGAATTTACCAATTAATAACGGCAACATATATTCAGCGATAGTCGTACTTGCACCTAAAATGACACGGCCACTCACATCACCCGTCATCTCCGCAATACTGTGACTCATTTCATCGTATAGTTTCAAGATTCGATCTGCGTAAATGTACACTTGTTCGCCAGCTTCAGTTAACGATACTTTATTATGTGTGCGATCGAATAACCGCGTATTAAACTGATCTTCCAACTGACGAATCTGGAAAGTAACCGCAGGTTGTGTCATATGCAGATGTTCACCAGCTTTGGTGAAATTAAGCAACCGTGCCACTGTATAAAATATTCTTAATCGCCGATCAGCCATGACTGGTTCTGCACCACACTATAAAGAGAAGGATTTGACACACCACAATAGAATTGATATTACACGCACCTGCACTATTTTATCCTAAAAACATTCGTTGAGCGCAGTAAAGAATGTAATATCATGGTGTATGAGTCAAAGATTACCTATAATCCTTAGATACTGGAACCTCGTACATGCTTGGCGCAAACTATGACCCCATAACTCATTTAATGGATAAGCAGGAATCATGACAACAAAGATACGATTCATCAGCATTATCATAACCTCACTATACCTGCTGTTTAATACGGCGAGTCATGCAGGCATTTATCGATGGGTCGATACCAATGGCCAGGTCAATTACAGCGACCGACCAGAAGCTTCTGGAGCCAAAAGAATAAAAGTTGACAGCTACAAACCTGCATCTGCCACGCCTGACAAAAGTAAAAACACAGACGATAACAAACCTGATGACGAGGCTACCGCTGAAGACATCGAAAAACCACCGACAGCCATACCTAGCGCGCCAAAAATACCTGAAATATCTCAGAGAGATAAACGAAAATATTGTAATGAAGCCAAAAATGACATCGCCTCAATCAACAGCCGAGGACGTATGCGTGAGGTCAATGCCAAAGGCGAATATATCTATTTATCAGAATCGCAACGCCAACAACGATTAACCAAAGCAAAAAACCAACGACGTGAATACTGTAGATAAAACCAGCTTAGTAGCCAATAAAAAACCATGCCTTTTTTAACGATTACAACAAACACAAAAATCAACAACCACCAGGACGTATCAGAACGCGCTTCAAAATTTACAGCCAGTTTACTCAACAAACCAGAAAGCTATGTGATGGTGAAAATTCTGTCGGAACAACCGCTATTGTTTGCCGGAACAAACGAACCCGCAGCGCACGTTAAATTAAAAAGCCTGGGTTTGCCTGAGAACAATACGACAGAGCTCTCATCAAAAATATGCTCATTTATAAAGACACAATTTAATATAAACAGTGAACGAATCTATATCGAATTCACCAATCCTGAACGCCACATGTGGGGATGGGATAAAACAACGTTTTAAATAACCATCTGATTCGATTGCCCTGGAACTCAAAATACTTTTTCAATGAGACCCATTAAAAATAATAATTATAAACAACTGACCAATCTTCATCATCATAAAAATCATACGATGTATGCTTATAATGTAGACGCACTGCATGGTTAACTTGTAAATTGTATTGCCACTGAACCTGTGTAATATTCCTATCAAGCTCAAAACCTGCAACGGCGTTGTCTACTTCATAACTCAACATAAACTGGTTAGCATCGTGGTTATAATAAAAACCAACATGTGCGCCCAGCAGCAAACTGTAACCTTTAGCATAACTGGACGAAAAATTTCCTTCTCCGACGAATAAGACAAACGGCATTAACCGCTGCCATTTAAAACTCAAACCCACCCCACCGCGACTGATAAAGTTTCTTACCGATTGTGTGTCACTCAACTGTGTACGATCAAGCCTGATATCAAACAACCAGGAGATTGGCGTAATCCATTGTTTGACTGGGTTAAGTGACGTCACATTAATAAGACTTAAACTTTCCAACCTGAGATTACTACGAGCATCACTAGCAGCGTCATCATCAAAACCTGTAAACCATTTAAAACGAAAATCGAAAACATTAATTGCAGCACCATCAATAAAACCCTGCGGGGCATCAAGCAAGTCATGGAATGCTGGGCGAAATTGTATATCAACATACTGTTTATTATTCTGTTCACCATACCCAGCTGACACGCGCAACGAGTTATGTCCTTTTTCTGGCGACTTTTTATCTGTTAAACCAACTGAA
This sequence comes from Gammaproteobacteria bacterium, assembly GCA_002401185.1. Lineage (GTDB taxonomy): Bacteria > Pseudomonadota > Gammaproteobacteria > SZUA-229 > SZUA-229. Next base: position 5,519 of record NVSH01000003.1, read on the forward strand.
CGCTTATTCTCAACCTCAGAAGAAGCGTAGTTATTAATGAGTAGCAAAATCACCTTCGCTTTATTCGACGAAGCACGACCTCGAAACTGTAATATATCGATGCTGCGTTTTAATGCCTCAAGTTTTTCGCTATCAGAACGTAACACGCGTAGCTTTTTATTGATGGTGTCACTGTCAGCTAATAATTGTGCAGAAATAATGTCTATAACCACGGATGAAACATCTTCATCCTCGACAAAGCCTTGATTAATTTTTGTCGCTAAAGATGCACGAAATTGCCGTGATATTATTAAATCTCTATCGTCTAATGCACGCACTGTATCGACAGGTATCGCATAAACAGGAAACGCATTCTCGCCAGTTAATCGCATACCCGGTCGAATCACATCGATTAATGCCAGTAAACGATAAGCACAGTTTTCTCTGAAAAAATAATAATCAAAATCGATACCTTTTATTTCCCATAGATGTCGTGCAAGTTGCGTTATCTCATCCTTTGTGAAAGCTAGCTGATACTCCCAGATGTCACGATTTTCGATGTTGCTGTATTCCTGTACCGTTTCATAATACGCTCTCGTTTTAAAAAAACCCGTATAACCACCAAACAAACCTTTACTCACGTAACTTAAAAGGTCATCTTGCTTATCGACACGTGCCGCATAATTTAAAGTTTGCGATAACAATACCGATTCGTTTTCTCCGTCAAAACGCAAAAAAGTATGGCCGAATGTAGAACCGGGATTGTTAAGATACATGGTTGGAAAGACCAGAAACAATTTGTCCTGTGCAACGCGGGTCATGAAGGCGACATGTTGCGGGCAGCTGACTTCATGCTTTCCCTGCAAATTCAATTGTTGTTTTATCCACCACCAACGCGCAGGAAAACGGCATTGTGCGTGGCCGCTATGGGGTCCTTTTAAAAACGCATTGATATCGGCTTGCAACTCAGCATTGGCATCGGTTTTACCTTTAGCCGCCAGAAAAAAATTTTCATCATCCGCCTGGCTTATATATCGACGAGACAATGTCTCACGCTTATAATGCAACAAAGCCAGCCAGGTCTCATGTTGCGCCAGCTGCAAGCTCTCTGCCTGCTGCAAGGCAGATTCAATTTCGTCATCGGTAATAGCGGCGAAAGCAACCGATACGGTGCAAAAGACATAAGCCATAATCAATAAAACTTGCTGGAAAAATCTCGGTCGCATAAATCTCAGTTGTTGGTAAAATGCGCCCATTCTACCCATTGCCTCGCTAAGGTTAAAGCCGATATGTACCTATCTAAATTCCAAATTATCACCTTAAAAGAAACACCTTCTGATGCCGAGATTACCAGCCATCAGTTAATGCTTCGCGCTGGCCTGATTCGGAAGCTTGCATCCGGCCTCTATACCTGGCTTCCCCTGGGTTTACGTGTTTTGCGTAAAGTCGAAAATATTGTGCGTGAAGAGATGAATAAATGCGGCGCATTAGAAGTTCTCATGCCGGCGGTACAACCGGGCGAATTATGGCAGACGTCTGGCCGTTGGGATCAATATGGTCCTGAGCTGCTACGCATGCGTGACCGCCATAATCGCGAATTTTGTTTCGGCCCAACGCATGAAGAAATTATCACCGACATGGCGAGGAAAGAATTGTCCAGCTATAAACAGTTACCGATAACGTATTACCAGATTCAAACAAAATTTCGTGACGAAGTTCGTCCTCGTTTTGGTGTCATGCGCTCACGAGAATTCATCATGAAAGACGCCTACTCGTTTCACACCAGTCAGGAAAGTCTACAGACCACCTACGATTTAATGTACCAGACCTACAGTAATATCTTTACGCGACTAGGTCTCGAGTTTCGTGCCGTTATGGCTGACAGTGGCGCGATCGGTGGTAACAGTTCGCATGAGTTTCACGTATTAGCCGATTCGGGTGAAGACGCCATCGCGTTTTCCAATGGCAGTGACTATGCAGCGAATGTCGAAAAAGCAGAAACGCTGCAACCAACCTCTGCTCGTCCTGTCGCCAGCGCTGAAATGGTTACGGTCGATACGCCTGACCAACACAGCATCGAAGCGATCAGCCAATACCTTTGCGTACCTGTCAAACAGTGCATTAAAACACTGCTGGTCGTTGGCAGCGAAGAAAATTCAGTGGTCGCACTGGTGTTACGTGGTGACCATGAGCTCAACGAAGTGAAAGCCGCACACCTTAGTGAAGTTGCTGCACCATTGTGTTTTGCCAGTGACGAACAAATTAAACAGGTTGCCGGTTGTGGTACGGGTTCCTTAGGCCCGGTTAATTTATCGATTAAAATTATTGCCGACTATGCGGCGCTGCAATGTGCCGATTTTGTCTGTGGCGCTAATGTAGACAATAAACATTTAACCGGCGTCAACTGGCAGCGTGACTGTCCTGTACCTAAAGCTGCCGACCTGAGAAATATCGTTGATGGTGACGCTAGCCCTGATGGTAAAGGCACGTTATCGATCGTAAGAGGCATCGAAGTCGGCCATATCTTCCAGCTTGGCACAAAATACGCCGAAGCCTTTAATGCCACCGTACTGAATGAGAACGGCAAAGCCACGGTGATGACGATGGGTTGTTACGGGATTGGCATCACACGGATCGTCGCCGCTGCCATCGAACAAAATCATGATGACAACGGTATTATCTGGCCGAAAAATCTCGCGCCCTTTGATGTTGCTATCGCACCGATTAACATGCAGAAATCCGAAGGTGTTAAAAACGCAGCCACCCGCTTGCATGATGAACTTACTGCCGCCGGACTGGACGTTTTACTCTATGATGAAAAAGCTCGTTTGGGCGGCATGTTGGCCGACCTGGATTTAATCGGCATACCTCATCGTATCGTTATCGGGGATCGCGGACTAAAAGAAAATATGGTGGAATATAAAAAACGTGGCACGGCAGATAGCCAGGACATAGCACTGGCCGACATCGTTACATTGTTGTCTGACGACCAATAGCCCCGGTTACTTCATGCTCACGCGCCTGACCACACTGCTGTTTATTTTCATTCTCAATACATCGGCATTGAGTCAAGCACTTGCGTCTGAGCAGGAAGTTGATCCTAAACTTCGTCAGCTATTAACTGATGCCATCAATTCATCAGAAAGCTTTGAAGATCGCTTTCATGCCGAGGTTTGGTTACTCGACATGTCGAATCGTCTGCGTCGCTTTGTAAAAGATGAAGAAACACGATTAACAATCTTGAAGCAGATCCATCTCGAAGCGACCCGTGCAAAACTGCAGCCGGAACTGGTTTTAGCTTTAATCGAGGTAGAGAGCCACTTCGATAGTTATGCCATTTCAAAATCGGGAGCCCAGGGTATGATGCAAGTGATGCCCTTCTGGTTGAATGAAATCGGCCACCCTGATGACAATCTTATCAACATCAAAACTAATCTACGCATGGGTTGCACGATATTAAAATATTACATGACGATGGAAAAAAATAATTTACATAAAGCACTAGCAAGATACAATGGCAGCCGCGGTTCAAAAATATACAGCAACAAAGTTCTCAATGCGCTACACCACCACTGGTATCAATCTTAGTCATCAATGTTTATGTCATGTGTAATTTAAATATTTCAGGTCAGTTGATTAGAATCATCTTCGGCCTTCTACTCATCGCCCTCGTTTGGCTTGGCCCGCAGACGCAGTTATTAACTGTGGAGCATATGCGCCAATGGTATTTAGGCTGGCTTGGGTTATTACCACTTATCTCAGGAACGGTAGCCTTTTTCCCTGTCTATGCAATTTTAGGTGACGGCCACAAAAAATAACGATGTACGTATCCGAGCTTGCTTAATAGTTAAGCCTTACTGCTTGTAACACTTCACCGGTATGCACGTTTTCGGCAAAAGCGATAATACTTAAATCACGTTTTTTCCATGCTTGAGGAATGGTAATGATGTGCTCAGTCTCTAAAAAATTTTCAGATTTACGCTGAAGATAAGGACCCAACAATTGCCTTACCACATAATCGTGCTGTAATATTTCACCTTCATTTTCACCATCAGACACGCTACTTCTTAAATTATTTTCAACCACGACAAAATAAATACCAACATCCTTAGCACTGCTTCTCGAAATATCCGAGCTTAATTTAATGTGTAGCTTCGCACCATCTTGTCGTGTCGATAAGACAAGATCAACCTCTGATTTTTCAGCTGTTAGTTTTTTTATATCGTTGCTAAACGTTGCATAAAGCCGATAGTCATCACCCACTAAAACAAACTGTGGTGTATAGATGGTTGTTTTATTTTTTTTATGCGCCAGATTGCGTTGACGTTGATCATATTGTTTTTTAGCAAAACGATCTTTCCAACCGATATAGTCCCAATATGTCACATGAAATGCCATTGGAATTAACTGCTTACCACTAATACCTGAGGTTTTTAAATTGCTTAAAAATCGATCAGCTGGTGGGCAACTACTACAACCTTCCGATGTATACAGCTCAAGTAGTGCCACCCTGTACACTGGACTACTTACACTCCTTATCAGGTTTTCATCTGCTTGCAAATCAACATTGTCCTTCGCCAGCAAATTCATCGGCAGGATAAGTATGACGAGTAATAATATTTTTTTCATAAATCGTGCGACACACAAAGTAACGGTTAATTCCCAAAGCTGATAGATTCAATAGCGTCTGAGTATAGAACTCGCCTGCTTATTCAACCTTATAGGCAATAACTATATCCATCACATTGGTATTACTGTTGCCTGCCTGCACCAAATCATCCGTGGCCATCAAGACGATACCAGCGTTGGCTTTTTCCAGTTCCGCGCTGATATCAAAACCCATTTGACTMGCTTTTTTTACAGTATGCACACCAACGATTGCGCCTGCACAATTAGCATTGCCATCAACACCATCGGTACCTGCCGCGAGTAGATGCAAACCCAGATCATCCGTAAGATATTGAGAAAACGCGAGCGCCAATGTCAAATTCCTGCCGCCGACACCGGGGTTTTCAGGTAAACAAACCGTGGTCTCCCCTCCCCATATATGTATTCCTGCTGGCGCGTCTTTAAGCTCTTCATAGAGCTGAGCCGCAACTTCATTAACCTCACCTTCGAGAAAGTCGGTATGGATAATACTGTTTAGAGCCTCGGCCTCAGCAGCCAACTGAACAGCCGACATAGCAAGATTTATATTACCAATAATAATCGTATCAACGTTAATCTTTGAGGTTTTTAATTTATTTGAGGGGTTCGTTTTGAATGCAGAAAGATAGCTATCGGGCTCCGGAACAATCGATGATTCAACCAAAAGACCCGAGCCAATAAATTCAGCCTTATCATCTTTGACATCGGATAATAATAATTGGGTGACCGATCCTGTATTGACCCAATCGAGTAACCCACCACCTTTAATTTTTGAAAATTGTTGACGCCAACTATTTATTTGATGAATATCTTTGCCACTGGCTAACAGGTATTGGTTAATTTCCTGCAACTGAACCAGGCTTATTTCATCTACCAGTAATTCAACCAGGGATGAAGCACCGCCTGAAATTAAAAATAACAGTTTATCTGTCGCGGTAACGGTTGATAAAAAATCAGTCAACCTGTCGCCAGCATCGATAGAACGTTTATCGGGGACAGGATGCGAGGATGCGATACAGGTAATTTTTTTGTTTTTTTTCAGCTGCCGTGTAATCTTTGAGGGTGGACAGATCAATAATGATTCTACCAGCGACGGCACACAATCATGTGCACCTTGTAACATGGCCGCAGCTGCTTTTCCGATAGCGACACAGTGCGTAAAGGCCGTTTTATCATGACGTGTGATACTGTTTTTTTTACACCACTGACTGACCAGGCTACGCCCATCAACTGCATCGAGAGCATCCTGATAAAGCATGAGGAGGAGTTCGCGCGCGGTTAATTCCGTCATTTATTCAGCGTTGCCCTAACGCATACCTCGTAAGATATCGGTTTTAATGTCATTGATATCTTCCAGACCGACAGCGATACGGATCAAGCCATCCGAGATACCTGCTTCACTGCGCTCCTCTGGTGTTAAACGCCCATGCGTGGTCGTGGCTGGATGCGTGATGGTCGATTTGGTATCACCAAGATTGGCTGTAATGGAAAGCAGCCTGGTCGCATCAATCAAACGCCAACCTTCTTTTTTACCGCCGTTTAATTCAAACGATAACAAACCACCAAACCCAGTTTGCTGTGTTTTTGCCAACGCATGTTGCGGGTGACTTTCCAGACCAGGGTAAAAAACACGCTTCACCTCCTGCTGCTGTTCTAACCACTGTGCTAATTCAAGCGCCGCTGCACTATGCGCTTTCATCCGCAGATCTAATGTCTCAAGTCCCTTAAGAAAAACCCAGGCATTAAAGGGGCTCATGGTTGGGCCGGCACTCCTTAAAAAACCGTATACGCCCTCACCGACCACATCCGTGGTACCACAAACGGCGCCACCAATACACCGACCCTGACCATCAATATATTTTGTTGCTGWATGAATAACAATGTCTGCACCTAACTTAATAGGTTGTTGCAACGCAGGCGTACAGAAACARTTATCGACGACCAGCAAGCAATCATGCCTGTGTGCAATTTCTGCCAGTGCAGAAATATCGACCAGTTCTGTTAGAGGGTTTGATGGCGTCTCCAGAAACAACAATTTTGTTTCTGGCTTTATCGCTTGTTGCCACGAAGTTAAATCAGGCAATTCAACATAGCTGGTTGTTATGCCGAGTTTAGCGATGATGTTATTGAGCAACATAGTCGTGGAACCAAATATGCTGCGAGAAGAAACGATATGATCTCCTGTTTTAAGCAGACCAAGTATGGTTGCCGTTATTGCAGACATGCCTGACGATGTCGCCACACAAGTTTCAGTACCTTCCAGTGAAGCTAGTCGTTGTTCAAACGTCCTGACGGTAGGGTTAGTAAATCGCGAGTAAATGTTACCTGGTATTTCACCAGAAAATCTTGCAGCGGCTTCTGCCGCTGAGGAAAAGATGTAACTTGAGGTTGGAAATATGGGTTCACTATGCTCATTTTCTGCGGTACGTAACTGTCCGGCACGTATCGCACGTGTGGCGAACGCAAACTCATCACCAAATTTTATATCTTCATCTGTCATTGCTTAACCTGTGTATTGTTGTGGCTTTATCACGACACTTATTTTTTTATATTATTTGTTATTGCTCAATCAGTACTTCACTACCAACGTCTACCTGCCGATACAATTCGACAATATCCTGATTACGCATTCGGATACATCCTATGGACATAGGTTTACCAATCATCTCTTCATGATTGGTGCCATGAATATAAATATAACGTTGATAGGTATCGACATACCCTCCTTGATTTCGTCCTGGCTCCATACCTTCCAGCCACAAGATACGACTCATGATGACATCATCCGCTAGTTCGACACCACGTTCGATACATTCGTCAAGACTGCCTTGTGGCACACGCGCAATAAAGACTTCATTTACCGGCATCGCACCACCCACTTTGTCCTTAATTCGATGCAGCCCTAAAGGTGTTCTTTCACTACCATTTTGGCTGCCCGCGCCATATTTTGACGTCGAGACCGGAAACTGTTGTAATAAAATCCCATCTTCATCAAGCAAGTTCAACTGTTGCTGCGTTATATTTATTTTTATTACGTTCACGTTTTTACCCATTGTATAACGAGTAGCGTATCACTAACTCAAAGTATCATACAGGCTGAAGTTTCTCAATTACAAAAAAACAGGTTATAGCTTAGTCAACCCTGCATAAAACTGTAGAATAACAAAATGAATGATTCCGACGATAACATTAATAAAACTGAGCTAACTGAAGCCTCATCCACACTACTGACCCAAGGTAAAACACTGTTTTTTCCCGTCTCTGAAGGCAAGCTTATAACTTTGTATATATTAAGTTTTGGCCTATACGGTGTTTACTGGTTTTATAAAAACTGGACAATGCAAGCTTACGCTATTAATAAAAAAATCTATCCTTTATGGCGTGCCATTTTTTCAATATTTTTCACGCATGCATTATTTAGACGTATCGATAAGCACGCTGCAGCACTGGAAAAGAAACACCAGTTTAATGCAAATTTACTGGCCACGCTTTTTGTTGTAGCTATCGTAATCAGTAACCTGATAGATAGTTTCTCTAGCGGTACTGACGCGATTCAAAACATGACAAGTTATACCTTTATTATTAGCTCTTTCGTTTTGTTTTTATTGAGTACCTACCCATTAGTTAAAGTACAGGCTACCGTAAACCGCATAAATAACGACATGCTCGGCTACTTGAATCACCATTATTCACTATGGAACTACCTGTTAATCACCTTAGGTATCATCACCTGGTTTTTAATCATAACCTCTACATTATTTAAATCGATAGGCTTGATAGCCSCYRMMKMMAAYRCGKSGCSAWAMACMANCYGRANTRCCGGTRWYATTGCTGTATTGCTCGAGCGTTTTGAATCTCAACATCTACCCAGAATATCCGCAATAAAACTAGATCGGGGAGACACGCTAAATGCATTCGAAATTAAGCACCTTAGTGAAGTGATACATGACGCTAATATGTTCTTGCCGTATCTAGAAAGACACTCTGAATACAAACCACTGTTGGCGAAAATAATTCATTACTACAAGATAATAGTTGATACAGCTATGCTCAATGAAAAATAGAAAACTAACAATAAAATATTACAGTTGAGCAGCAATTTTTTTACTTTTTTTCTGTTTGGCGATGTCATTTCTCAGATCAAATAGTTTTTCAAAATAACTATCATCAATATCCTGCGTAACATATTCACCGTTAAAACAGGAGCTATCGAAACACTTTATTTGCTCATTACCTTTTYGTACAGAAGCGATGAGATCTTCCAGATCCTGATATATCAACCAGTCAGCACCGATGATTTTTGTGATCTCATCAACTGWGCGRTTATGTGCGACAAATTCTGCATGCGAAGCCATGTCGATACCATACACATTAGGATAACGTACCGGCGGCGATGCCGACGCCATGTATACTTTCTTAGCACCCGCTTCACGTGCCATCTGTACGATCTGTTTAGACGTTGTACCTCGGACAATTGAGTCATCAACCAACAGAACATTCTTTCCTGAAAATTCAAGTTCGATAGGGTTTAATTTTTGGCGCACCGATTTTTTACGTTCTTGTTGACCCGGCATGATAAAAGTACGACCGATGTAACGGTTTTTTATAAAACCTTCACGGTACTTTACGTTGAGATGGTAAGCCACTTCTAATGCCGTACTACGGCTGGTATCTGGAATAGGAATAACAACGTCGATATCGTGGTCTGGTTTTTCACGTAATATTTTCTTAACCAGTGTCTGCCCCATTCGCAGGCGAGATTTATAAACGGATACGCCATCTATTATTGAGTCGGGACGGGCAAAGTAAACATATTCAAAAATACAGGGAGAAAGTTTAGGGTTATCTGCACATTGTTTATAAAACAGTTCACCTTTCTCACTAATAAATAACGCCTCACCCGGCTCGACATCTCTGACCAATTCAAAACCCTGCGCCTGTAATGCAACACTTTCAGAGGCGACCATGTAATCAATACCCTGCTCGGTCTCACGGATGCCATAACACAATGGACGGATACCATTGGGATCACGAATAGCTAAAATGCCCTTACCGACCACCATGGCAACAACGGCATAACCGCCACGGCAACGATGATGAATCCTAGATACAGCTGTAAAAACATCTTCGTAATCGAAATTTGGTTTGGCGTTTAACTGTAGCTCATGCGCAAAAATATTGAGTAAGGCTTCAGTGTCAGAGTCGGTATTTAAGTGGCGTAAATCAGACTGAAATAATTGCTCTTTAAGCTCATCTGCATTGGTGAGGTTTCCATTATGTGCCAGTGCAATACCGTAAGGAGAGTTAACATATAAAGGTTGTGCTTCTGCTGCTGATTGCGTCCCCGCTGTCGGATATCGCACATGCGCGATGCCCATATTGCCAGGTAAATTTTCCATATGTTGTGTATAAAACACATCACGTACCAGACCTTTTCCTTTACGCATGTAAATACGGCCATTCTCACAGGTCGTTATACCCGCTGCGTCCTGACCACGATGCTGCATGACAGTCAATGATTCGTATAAATCGAGATTGACTGGACTGGACGCAACAATTCCTGCAATACCACACATATGAAACTTCCTCTACGGTACTGGTTGATAAGATAGGTTCAGGTCCTGAGGAAAATATTCCTGCAAAACCATCGCTGTATTTTCAAACCATTGTAACAATGCTGATGACTGCCACCACTCCATCTCTGGCAAAGGTGTCATGCCAGCAATAACAACAAAAACAATGATAATTAAACCACCGCGAATAATCCCGAATGCCACGCCAAATATTCGATCGGCACCTGACAGCCCGGTTTTTTTCACCACTTGAGAGACCAGCATATTCACCAACGCACCCACCATCAGTGAAAGCACAAACAACACACCGAAACCAACCGCCTGTCGTACGGCCTCAGATTCAATATTATCCGGCAATACATCGGCTAATTGTGGCGCAAAGGTTGCGGCCAGCCAGATGGCGATAATCCAGGTTGCTAATGAGATAGCCTCTTTCACGAAGCCGCGAATTAAGCTAAATAAAGCAGATAAGGAGATTACAAGTATTACGACTACGTCTACAACGGTCATTGAGAGTCACATGTATTTTCTAAAAGGATATTATACGCTTTTGTATGCAACCTGAAAACGCCAACTAGCATCTATGCCAGTATTTTTAAGGATGATTAACCACATAGCCATCGATCTTGTGTGATTTCATAAGATCTTTTTTCAACTTTTCCAAGATGCCACGGTCCAGCTCCGGACCAATCCTCACGGTATAGCTTGCCTTACCTTTGGCAGACGATTTTTTCACGAAAGCGATATAGCCTGATTTACGCATCTTATCGCGCATTTTTTCAGCGTTTTCATTACTACCGAAAGTGCCGACCTGTAACGCAAATGATCTGATTTTATTTTTGTGGACCTGTTTTGGATCAGCATCGCGCACAGCCAATTGTTTCTTTTTAATCTGCGCCAATGGTGTCTCGACAGGTTTAAGTTTTTTTTGAGATAAAGGTGGGAACGCAGGTTTTTCTTTAACCTTGATATCCTGAACTTGCCTGGATTTATAACCCGAACCATCGAGTAATGCAGGTATAAAAATAACACCTAAGGTCACCAAAACGATGGCACCTACGATACGTTGCTGTAAGGGGGCTTCCACTACTCCATTGACTCCATAGYATGATCAACTAACGTGTTAGATTAATTTGAGAAAAATAGTTCATCGCTTCTGCCACCGTATAAAATGAACCGAAAATTATTATCCTGTCATCCGATTTGGCTTTAGATAAAACCGTGTCACACGCCTGTGCGACTGTTTTACTTAACAACCGTCTGTTATTTTGCATTTTACACAGATTCTTCTCATTTGTTTTCTCATTAAAAGCGTCAGCCGTCTTATTAAATAATGTCTGCGCATCAAGTCCACGTGCGTTAGATGTCAGACCAGCAAAACACCAGTCATCAATTTCAACACACAATTGGGTGACAACGGCCAAGACATCTTTGTCTGATAGCATCGCAATTATCGCCCATGTTTTTGTGTTGGTCTGCACACTTTTTTTAAGTTGAGAGGCCAGCGCCTTTGCTGCCTGTGGGTTGTGTGCAACATCAACATATACCGATGGTTTTTCATGTATTCGCTGAAAACGTCCGGGCAAATTAATCTGCTGCAACCCTGTTGATACAATCTGCTCAGATAATTTTATCTGTAACGCTTGCAACGCAATGATAGCAGTAGCCGCATTATGATATTGAAACTCGCCTATTAAGCCAGGTGGGGTTAATTCTAATAAATTTTTGTAGCAACTGCGTAAATTCCAGCGTCCAGTAACATTATTAATACTCGGCACATAATCACGGCCGGTCAGCATGAATTCGCAATTTAATTTTTCAGCATGCTGGATAACCGAATCGGGCACATCGCGTTCGCCACAGACAACCGGCTTGCCAGAACGAAATACACCTGCTTTTTCATAACCTATTAATTCTCTATCATCACCAAGCCAGTCAATATGATCAATAGCAACAGAGGTAAGTACACTTACATCGGAATCCATGATGTTCACTGCGTCTAATCGACCACCAAGACCTACTTCAAGGATGACAAGATCAGGCTGTTGCTTAAAAAAAATATCAATGGCCGCTAAGGTAGCAAACTCAAAATAGGTCAGTTGGCAAGTTTTTCGCGCCTGATCTATACGATCGAAAGCATCACACAACACATTATCAGCAACCGGCTGGCCATTAATTTTAATGCGTTCATTATATTGAAACAGATGCGGCGATGTATAACTACAAACGTTTAAGCCGGCCGCCATTGCCATGGCTTCTAACATAGCAACGACAGAACCTTTGCCATTGGTACCCGCTACCGTAATCAACGGACATGCGAACGAAGACGATAAGCCTGCTTGCACCAGTACTTTGGCTACTCGGTCCAGGCCTAAATCTATTGCTTTAGGATTAAGGCTCTCCTGCCAGTTAAGCCAGTCAGTAAGATGGTTAAATCGCATTAATAAATGTTAACGGAAAGCGCATAGTCATACATTAGAGAGTAAGAAAATGATTCATCACAAATAAAGCCCGGTTGAAATAAAAAAACCTGACATCCCTGGGGGTGTCAGGTTTTTTACAATGTAGTCGCTATTGTGATAAATCGAATTATGTCGTTTGCGTTGCTGGTTTATTCGATAACATCAGTACCAGGCTAACAATACGATCGCGTAAATCACGACGATCGACCACCATGTCGATGGCACCATGTTCGAGTAAAAACTCACTACGCTGAAACCCTTCAGGAAGTTTTTCGCCAACAGTTTGCTCGATGACCCGCGGACCGGCAAAGCCGATTAATGCCCGAGGCTCTGCAATATGAACATCACCCAGCATGGCAAAGCTCGCAGAAACCCCACCCATAGTCGGGTCGGTCAAAACAGAAATATAAGGGATTTTATTCTTCGCCAGTTTCGCCAATACCGCACTGGTTTTTGCCATCTGCATTAATGAAAACAATGCTTCTTGCATACGTGCGCCACCCGACGCAGAAAAACAGATAAAAGGAATTTTTTCTTCCAGTGCCACTGTCGCTGCCAGTAAAAAACGTTCGCCAACAACAGACCCCATCGAGCCTCCCATAAAACGAAAATCGAAAGCCACCGCAACAACAGGCACACCTTTTACTTTTCCTTTTAATGCTATTAGTGCATCTTTTTCATCGGTGTTTTTCTGCGCTTGTAACAATCTGTCTTTATATTTTTTGCTGTCTTTAAATTTATATTTATCAACCGGCGCTAAATGTGCACCGATCTCTTCCGTTGGTGTGTCATCAAGAAAAATTTCCAGCCGCTTACGACCAAACACACGCATGTGATGATTACACTTAGGACAAACGTCCAGATTACGCTCCAGTTCAGCACGATACAATACTGCACTGCATGATGTACATTTGGTCCACAAGCCTTCGGGAACACCGCGTTTCGTACTGCTGTTGGTTCGAATGCTTGTCGGCATTAATTTTTCAAACCAGCTTAAAGACATATGTACATTCCTATAAAGTTAATCATTGCGGAAATTTATTACTTGTAACAACTCAATATTAATCAATCTAAAGACCATCTAGCGCCTTACGCATCGACGATAATATACCACTGATTTCTTTAATTATTATAGACCTTTCCTGTGTCGTTTTACCATTGTTTAAGGTCATTTTTTTTACGATGACACTTCCAACAACAACCGCATCGGCACAAACCGCAACGTTTGCAGCTGACTGGGCATCACTGATACCAAAACCCACACCTATGGGTAGATCGATAAACTGCCGAATCTCTTCAACTTTTTCTTTAACGCTGGAAACATCCAACGTCGCCGCGCCAGTCACGCCTTTTAACGATACGTAATAAACAAAACCACTAGCAACATCTGCCAGTTTTTTTATTCGCTCCGTAGTACTTGTAGGTGCCAATAAAAATATCGGATCCAAACCCTGCGATTTTAATGCAGACACATATTCAGCGGCTTCGACTGGCGGCATATCCACCGTAATGACACCATCAATTCCACAAGCGGCTGCTTGTTGTGCGAAAGATGAGTAACCCATTACTTCTATCGGATTAAGATAGCCCATCATCACGATGGGCGTTTTATCGTCTGTTTGACGAAATTCGGCAACAACCGAAAACACATCATACAAACTAGTGTTATGTTGCAATGAACGTTCAGCCGCTGCCTGAATTACAGGACCATCTGCCATTGGATCTGAAAATGGCGCACCCAGCTCGATGATATCCGCACCTGCTTCGACCATGGCGTGCATTAATGGCAGGGTAATTTCGGGCGATGGATCACCCGTCATCACGTAAGGGATCAGTGCCGTTCGTGTACCAGATTTCGTTTGTTGTGTTTTTAGCTCCGCAAAACGCGCGGTTATCCGGCTCACAACTGTATCCCTTCTATCTTTGCGATGGTATTGATATCTTTATCGCCTCGGCCTGACAGGTTGATAATAATACGTTGTTCAGGTTTCATGGTGGCGGCCAGTTGCATACCATAAGCAACAGCATGACTCGATTCCAACGCAGGAATAATGCCCTCGATTCGGGTTAATGTATGAAAGGCTTTAAGTGCCTCATCATCCGTTGCAACCACATAATTGACGCGACCAATATCTTTTAACCAGGCGTGTTCTGGACCCACGCCTGGATAATCCAGACCCGCTGAAATAGAATGTGTTTCAATGATCTGTCCATTTTCATCTTCCATTAAATAGGTACGATTACCATGTAATACACCCGGACTACCCGCGCATAATGGAGCAGCATGTTTACCCGAATCAAGACCTAGGCCGCCACCCTCTACGCCATACATGGTCACGCTGTCATCGTCGAGAAAAGGATGAAACAATCCGATAGCATTTGAACCGCCACCAATACAAGCGACCAACGCATCCGGCAAACAAGCACATTGTTCCTGCATCTGCTGTTTGGCCTCTCGGCCAATAATCGATTGAAAGTCTCGAACCATAGCAGGGTACGGATGCGGCCCCGCGACCGTACCAATGATATAAAAAGTATCATCAACATTAGTCACCCAATCACGCATGGCTTCGTTAAGTGCATCTTTTAATGTTTTTGAGCCGGACTCAACTGCAACCACTTTAGCGCCAAGCAGTTTCATACGATACACATTGGGTGCTTGCCGAATAATATCTTCTGCGCCCATGTAAACGATACATTCCATACCGAATCGAGCGGCCACAGTAGCGGATGCAACACCATGTTGACCCGCACCAGTTTCGGCAATGATGCGTTTTTTACCCATCAGTTTCGCTAACAAACCCTGACCGATGGTATTGTTTATTTTATGCGCACCGGTGTGATTGAGATCTTCACGTTTAAGAAAAATCTGCGCGCCACCGACCTGCTGTGTTAATCGTTCAGCAAAATACAGTGGGCTTGGACGACCGACATAATGCGCGAGGTCGAGATCAAACTGTTTCTGGAACACTTTATCTGTTTTTATCTTCTCGTAAGCATCACGCAATTCATCTAACGCCTGCATTAATGTTTCTGAGGCAAACACACCACCGTATATACCGAAGTGCCCATATTCATCGGGCATCGCTGCGTAATCGATAGCTGCTGGTTTTTGTTTTACGGATTTATCAATCAACTGTGTCATAACTTTATTATTTATATCTTCTTGATATATCTATGTTTTAAATAGCGACCTGTTCCATAAAGGTCGTCACTTTAGTTTTATCTTTAATGCCTGGTGAGCTTTCCACGCCGCTACTCACATCAACACCATAGGGATGGACTTGTTCGATCGCCATTTTCACATTATCGGGATTTAAACCACCGGCCAGAACTATCGGTATATTCACGCTAGCAATAACGGCAGCCATCGATGACCAGTTAAGTGATTCACCTGTTCCACCGGCTTCTCCAGGTGCGTGGCCGTCCAGCAAAAGCGCTTTGGCAGACGAGTATTTGGCAACACTGGCAGATAAAAATTCCTGATTAAGTTCAACCCCTCTCATACCCAAAGCTTTGATATAAGGCCGGTTAAATTGTTCACAGAATTCAGCCGTTTCGCTACCATGAAACTGGATAAGATCGATGGCTACTGTCTGCAATATGGTTTTTATCATCTGCGTATTGGCATCTTTAAATAAGGCGACACGACTAACAAATGCTGGGATGGCCTGACTGATTTCTGCAGCCATCTCGGCGTTAACAAAGCGCGGGCTTTTTTCATAAAAAACCAACCCAACAGCATCAACACCAGCATCAACAACAAGCTGTGCATCTTCGCAACGGGTAATACCACAAATTTTAACACGAGTGCGCATAGGGAATTAGACTCTGAATAGGTTAACTTATTCTTTAGGGCACCTCTATTAATTGCTTGTGCCCTCTGGCTTTACCCCCGGCTCAGAATCAAGGCACACTTTTGAAGCCATGCTCATTGCATATCAAGAAAGTGCAACACTGGGTCTGAGTCGGGGCTAAAGCCACGTAGGGCGCGACCTGAAGCAATTAATAAAGGTGCCCTTTAATTAATATTAGGCAACCAGCCACTTATCGGTAAACCATGCTCCGCCGGGTATTCTACATTAATCAGGTACAAACCGGCGGCTTGCGCCGTCATGCCTGCTTTTGTTCTATCTAAACCAGATAAGATATCCTGCATCCATGTTATCGGTTGTTCACCGCGACCAATCACCATCAAGCTACCCATTATATTGCGAACCATATGATGTAAAAACGCATTCGCTTTAATATCCAGTATCACATAATCACCTTCACGTTTCACCGCGATACTCTGCATTTCACGTACGGCATGTTTTGCCTGACATTTCGAAGAACGAAACGCAGAAAAATCGTGTYKSCCAMSYAGMRMCTGYGCRGCWSYATKCATNNSWTYTTCNTCRWSSAGYNNNTCATAYGACCAGGAWACRTTATGYTGAAATACKGCWGARCGARTTYTTCGATTGAACAAGATGTATCGATAACTACGTGAGGTCGCACTAAAACGAGCACTAAAATCATCTTGGGCCTCGCGCACCCAGTGAATGGCAATGTCTCGAGGTAAATTGGTATTACCACCCAACATCCATGCTTTTAGTTTTCGTTGCACTGTTGTATCGAAGTGAACAACCTGGCCCGTAGCATGCACGCCCGTGTCCGTACGACCAGCACAAATTAGCCGCACTGACTCATTAGCCACTTTTGACAATGCTTTTTCTAACTCACCCTGTACGGTACGCGTACCCATTGACTGTAACTGGTAACCACTAAATAAACTGCCATTATATTCAATACCCAAAACTATTCTTTGACTTGTCATGTAATAGACCAGAAATGTATATAATCGAAGAGTAACACCATAATTTTAATTCATCTTTTTGATGGCGATTATCAAATAAAAACGCCAGTCTAAAAATAGACTGGCGTTTTTATTTTACCGCAATTTTAATAAATTTTACTAAACCTTCGCCATCATCCTAGTCAAGTTTTGACATCAATTCGTTAGCTTCCTGTTTTTGCTCGTCGTTTCCACCAGCTAACACTTCTTCTAAAATATCTTTCGTTCCTTCATGGTCACCCATATCAAGATAAGCTCGAGCTAAATCCAGTTTCGTACTGATTTCATCAACATCATCTAGACTGGATAAATCAAAATCTTCCTCATCTTCGTCATCGAGTGATGCTGCTGGTACTGCTTCTTCAGGTTCAGGTTCTATATCTACTACTTCTATTCCATCAATCTCTGTTACAACCTCGTCAACCACAGCTGTATCATCCAAATTCATATCAAGTGCAGCAGCCTCCTCCGTCAAATCAAGAGATATATCTTCTTCGTCAAAATTCAGCGCTATCTCCGTTTCCGCTTCCTTATCTACGCCTGCACTTATATCTAAATCAACATCAGTTATCGCGTCATCAAGTCCAAAATCGATGTCAACATCGCCTAAATCTTCGATGATTTCCGTGTCTTGGGCATCAAGTATGTCATCAAGGCCAATATCCACACCACTAAGATCAAGACTTGCTTCTTCATCTGTATCTTTTTTGTCTCCAATCTCATCTTGTATGTCGATATCCAACTCAGACGCATCGATATCCAGTGAAAACTCATCCTCCAGGTCCGAGGATTCTTCAACGGCCCCTGCATCACTCAAGTCAAATTCTAATTCGTCAACAGGTTCGAGTGCTTCGCCATCACTTTCTGTTTCATCATCCAGAATCAAATCCAGTTCAGATGACTCCGTTTCATCCGTACCATCAATACCTAAGTCAAAATCCATTTCAGGCGCTTCGGGTGATGATGTAATGCCAACCTCAGCCACACCGACCATACTGCCCTGGAACATTGGGTTGTCAGCACATAAATCCTGCCCCATACCGACAATTTTTTTCCAGGTTGAGGAATCATTACTTACACGCTGTTGTATGTCACCAGCCACACTGACAAAAGCAGCAGCATTTTTGCTTGCGTAATGTGTTTCTGCTAATTTCACGCGATAATCATCGCGATCAGGATTGTCATCGATTGCCTGCGTAAGCAAATCTTCCGCCTGTTGATATATACCATAAGCAAGGTACACATCAGCTTCAGCAATAACATCATCGCGGGGTTCTTCATCCGGCTCGGCTTCAGGCTCTACGACAACCGTGTCTTCTGCTGAATCCAGGATCATGGTTGCTTCAGAATCAAATGCTTCTTCCACAGCATCATCGCCAACAATGGGATCTGCCTCTGCTACCTCTTCAGCAATATCATCCGCTATGCTTTCCATGTCATCAAAAGTATCTGCTACTGCAGGCGCTGCTGCCTGTTTAGTTACTTTACGTCTTTTGACAATATATCCTATCAATGCAGCCAACAACAGCAAGCCACCACCTGCCGCTGCAAATTGCATCGGATTACTCCATAGTCGCGTCAAAAGACCATCAGGCTCTTTATCGGTGATTAGTCTCTCAAGCGATGGTTTAACCTCGTCTTTCACCTGCGCACTTTGATCTTTTATTGATGTATCATCGACAACTGCGGCCTCATCAACGAACAATGCTTCTTCATCAGTAGATTCAGCTTCTTCCTGAACGTCACTATCCACCGCAGCCTTATCAACATCATCTTGCTCAACATCCATTGCTACGTCTGAAGACATGTCTTCAGACGTTTCGGTTTCAACACTCGCCAACGATGAACTTTCAGCTATCGTATCGCCTGATATGTCATCATCAGACTTACCGAGCGACTGAACCTCAGCCAATTCTGCGTCCTGTATCGACAACATACCTTTCATCTTGTCTACATGCTGCTGTAGCGTATTCACTCGTTGCTGTAGCGCTTCTTTCTCAACTAATTCGGTTTCAACTTTTTCTCTCGCAAAGGCCAATTCAGCTCGAAGCTCTTTCGCATTCATCTGCGTAGGGTCTTTACCACTCAAACTCGAACTGCCAGAGCCCGCACTTACGATTTCTAAATAGGCATCATCCTCAGCATCACCACCTTTGACGGTCCCTATCGTTTTATCGCCATCAACTTTCATCGCGGAAACGGGTTGGCCACCAGACTGAGATTGCTGGTACTGACGCCATAAAGCAGCTTGTTCCTTAACCAGTGCCAATGCATCAGCATTGCTGAGCGAGGTGATCTGCTCGTAGTCAGGCACGCGTAATATATAGCCTCGCTTTAACCCGTTGACATTCTCATTGATAAAAGAATCCGGGTTTGAACGTAGCATTGCAATCATCATCTGTGGAACCGTGATACTTTGATCAGGGCGCATAGCATCTGCCAGGCTCCATGCCGTATCACCTGCTTTAATCTTATAACTACCAGCAGGCTGATTGATGATGCTCTGTTGCTGTACGACAGGTGCTGGCACCCATGTTTGTACCTGTGCTGTTTGTACTTGCGCAGGTTGGCTTACGGCAGCCTGTGTTGTCGCTGCGGGTCTTGCCGAGAGTGACACATCTGGTGTCACTGCTACCGATGCGACATTACCGGGGCTACTGGCATTGGGACGAAAGCCGGTATTCTCGGGAGAACCCTCACTCGGAGCTGTCACCACATTGGCAGGCTGCATCATAAATATCGGCGGATCAAGTAGCACCGTATACTCACGTATCAGGTGGCCATTTGGCCAATCGATTTCAACCAGAAAATTTAGAAAAGGTTCCCGAATAGGGCTCCCAGAAGAAACTTTGATGTGAGGGACACCATCGATTGTTTCAGACTTAAAACGCAGGTCACTCAATGAATATGGACGGTCTAAACCGGCTCGCGTAAATTCTTTTCGAGAAGCCAGTTTAACGATAATGGTTTCAGTATCTTCTGGTGATGATGACAATAATTCTATATCTGCATTTAATTTTTGATTTAAAGCAGAATTTACTTCAATCTCACCTAGGCCAAGGGTAAAACCCACATTAGGTATTAGTAAGGCCGCAGCTACGACGGCCCGCAGTATTTTACGAGCCGGTAATTTACGAACTGGCCGCTTTTGAACTGGCAATTTACGCACTGGTGAGTCCCCTATTCATCTCGTCGCAACGGGCAGTAATGCTACATTAGTAACCACATTAATTACCCGTATTGACCATGATTTATTCTTATTTTTCAGCTATATAGGCAATTTCAAACTAGCTAAGACAATCGGGTTTAGACCATATCCTTTACATGACCAAACCTAACGAATAACCAAAGTTTCGTGTAACTGCAATCGGCTGAAGTTTATTATTAACAATGCACGTTAAGTGTGCAGATACAACTATAGGTTATAAATACTGTTTTATCAAAATCTCAGCAATTTGCACACTATTTAATGCCGCCCCTTTACGTACGTTATCGGAAACCACCCACATGTTCAGGCCGCGTTCATGTGAAATATCTTCGCGGATTCGACCAACATAAGTCGCATCATTCCCAGCACCCTCGGTAACTGCGGTAGGATAACCGCCATCTTCACGTTCATCAAGCACCTGAACACCATCCGCTTTGGACAATAATTCAGTGGCTTTTTTAGCGGTAATTTTTTCTTTGGTTTCAATATGTACCGCTTCAGAGTGACCATARAAAACAGGTACACGTACCGCGGTCGGATTCACCATGATGTTTTCATCTTCGAAAATTTTGCGCGTTTCCCATACCATCTTCATCTCTTCCTTGGTGTAGCCGTTGTCCATAAAAACATCAATCTGTGGTAACACGTTAAAGGCGATCTGCTTTGGATAGACGTCACACTTCATCGGCTTGGCATTGAGCAACCTTGCCGTCTGACCAGCCAGCTCTGCGATGGCTTCTTTACCCGTACCCGATACCGCCTGATAAGTGGCCACGTTGATACGTTCAATACCAACGGCATCATAAATGGGCTTCAATGCAACCAGCATCTGAATGGTCGAGCAATTAGGGTTAGCGATAATGCCTCGCACTTTATGATTAGCAATCGCATGCGGATTCACTTCGGGTATCACTAACGGAATATCATCGTCATAACGAAACTGTGAGGTATTATCGATAACCACACAGCCTGCTGCTGCCGCAATCGGTGCATATTTTTCAGAGATAGACGCACCCGCTGAGAACAGACCGATCTGCACTTTAGAAAAATCGAACTTATCCAGATCCTTTACTACCAGTGATTTATCACCAAACTCAACACGCTTACCGGCAGAACGACTGCTTGCTAACGCATAAACTTCACCGACAGGGAAGTTACGTTCAGCAAGTATCGACAACATGGCTTCACCAACGGCACCGGTGGCACCGACTACAGCAACATCATATGTTTTTTTCATAATTTCACTTTTATAATTTAAWWRYKWNNAAAACWYWWKMRYYACARMKSYACNGWGNACWSASNNAGTKWWAWWTATTACACAAAGCACAAACAACACTAATATGCTTTTCTCTGTGAACTCTGTGTCTCTGTGGTTAGAATTATGGTTTACTTCAGTTCAGCCAATACCGCCTCACCCATCTCCATTGTACCCACCTGTTTACAGCCATCCGCCATAATATCTGCCGTACGCAATCCTTTGTCTAACACTCTGCCAACAGCGGCATCTATCTCATCCGCAAGTGCTGTCTGCTCAAGACTGTAACGCAACATCATCGCTAACGATAAGATCGTCGCTAGCGGATTAGCGATATCCTGACCCGCAATATCTGGCGCAGAACCATGGATAGGTTCATACATGCCTTTTGAATTGGCATCCAGTGACGCTGAAGGCAGCATACCGATTGACCCGGTCAACATGGCGGCAGTATCAGACAATATGTCGCCGAACATGTTTTTAGTCACCATCACGTCAAACTGCTTTGGCCATTTCACTAACTGCATCGCTGCATTATCAACATACATATGGCTGAGTTCAACGTCAGGATAATCGCTGGCATTTTTTGTTACCACTTCACGCCATAGCTCTGATACTTCCAATACGTTAGCTTTATCGACCGAGCATAAACGCTTGCCGCGTTTCATCGCAATATCAAACGCGACACGACTGATGCGATCAATCTCACTTTCTTTATATACCAATGTATTAAAACCTCTGCGTTCACCCGAAGCATCGGTTTCGATACCACGGGGTTCGCCGAAATAAATACCACCGGTTAACTCACGCACGATCATGATATCCAGACCAGCGACCACCTCCGGTTTTAAGGAAGACGCATCAGCCAGTTGTGGGTATAGAATTGCCGGACGTAGATTAGCAAACAATTCGAGCTCTGCACGCAAAGCCAACAAACCACGTTCGGGACGCAGCTCACGTGCCAGCCCATCATACTGAGGGCCACCGATAGCGCCGAATAAGATTGCATCGGAAGATCTTGCCAATGCCAGGGTTTCATCAGGCAACGGTTTGCCGGCAGCGTCATAACCAGCACCGCCTACGGGTGCCTCACTCATTTCAACGTCCAGACGATCACTACTTTTAAAGTGGTGCAAAATCTTGACGGCTTCGGCTACTATTTCTATTCCGATGCCATCACCCGGCATCACTGCAATTTTTAAACTCATCTTTCTCTCTTAATGTACAAAGCCACAAAAAGTGGCACTAATTATACGCTAACCTTTAACGTTATTTTTATTACCAAAAAACCTCAACCACAGAGGCGCAAAAACACAGAGAAAAACCTTGTAATATTGTTTGCGTGAAACGCACACAATAAAACCTCTGCGTCTTTGCGCCTCTGCGGTTTAATTTTTTAAAGCTAATACAACCAAGGCGCTGCCTGTTTTCTTTTGTCTTCGTAAATTTTTATCTCATCTGCATGCTGCAATGTTAATGCGATATCATCCAACCCATTAAGCAGACAATGTTTACGAAAAGCATCTATCTCAAAACTCGCGATTTTCTCACCCTCAACATTGACGGTTTGTGCTTTTAGATCAATTGCTATCTGCAACCCTGAAGTAGCACTAACACGTTGAAACAAATCATCGACAACATCAGCATCTAACACGATGGGTAACAGGCCATTTTTAAAACTGTTGTTAAAAAAGATATCGGCAAAACTCGGGGCGATTACTGCGCGAAAACCAAAATCATCTAATGCCCATACCGCATGCTCACGCGAGGAACCACAACCGAAATTTTCACGGGCGAGCAAGATAGTCGATTTATCATAAGGCGACTGATTTAAAATAAACTCAGGATTCACTTTGCGGCCAGCGTTTTCGATCTCGGGGCCGCCTTCATCAAGATAGCGCCAGTCATCAAATGCATTAGGACCAAAACCCGAACGTTTGATCGACTTCAAAAATTGTTTAGGAATAATGGCATCGGTATCGACATTCGGTCGATCTAACGGCGCGACTATTCCGCTATGTTGTGTAAATGCTTGCATAGTATTAATTTCGGATATCATCTTCCGCTTTGTTGGATGCCTCGCTTACTGCTGCAGGCACTTCTTTTAATCCCTCTACAGCATTTTGAGTACCATCTTGAATAGCGTCACCGGTCTCTTTTAAACCTTCTTTAAAATTACAGGCACTTAGCACTGACAACATAAAAAACAATGTGATTATTAATTTCATCTACAATCCTCGTTTAAGTTAATTTATTAATATCGGTAAAACAGCCTTTAATCGCTGCCGCTGCCGCCATCGCTGGACTCACTAAATGGGTACGCCCACCCTGCCCCTGTCGACCTTCAAAATTTCTATTCGATGTCGATGCACAACGCTCACCAGCTTCAAGTCGATCTGCATTCATCGCCAGGCACATTGAGCAACCAGGTTCGCGCCATTCAAAACCCGCTGCGATGAAGATCTTGTCCAGGCCTTCTTCCTCTGCCTGTTTTTTTACCAATCCCGAACCGGGCACAACCATGGCAAGTTTAATGTTATCAGCTACTTTGTTACCTTGTGCTACCTGCGCCGCTGCGCGTAAATCTTCTATGCGCGAATTGGTACATGAACCGATAAAGACCTTGTCCACCTCGATTTCATTCATTGGTGTACCAGCTTTCAACCCCATGTACGCCAATGCTTTACGCATACCATCAGCCTTAACCTTATCGCTTTCATCATCCGGATTCGGCACGACAGCATCGATAGCCACGACCATTTCCGGCGATGTTCCCCATGTGACCTGCGGCAGAATATCGGCAGCATTTAAACGCACCACCTTATCAAAATGTGCCCCTTCGTCACTGTGCAGCGTCGCCCAGTAATTTTGCGCTTGTTTCAGGGTCTCACCTGTTGGCGAATAAGGCCGACCTTTTACATAATCGATGGTAGTCGCATCAACGGCGACCATACCCGCGCGAGCACCCGCTTCGATCGCCATATTACAAACCGTCATGCGACCTTCAATAGATAAGGCACGGATCGCATCACCACCAAATTCGATGGCATAACCGGTACCGCCAGCAGTACCTATCTTACCGATAATCGCTAATACGATATCTTTTGCTGTCACCCCTGGTTGAACATCACCATCGACAGCGACCAGCATGTTTAAGCTTTTATTTTGCATCAGGCATTGCGTGGCTAATACATGTTCGACCTCTGATGTGCCAATGCCAAATGCCAAGGCACCAAATGCACCGTGCGTCGAGGTATGTGAATCGCCACAGACCACGGTCATACCTGGCAGCGTAGCGCCCTGCTCAGGGCCGATCACATGTACGATACCCTGACGTATATCAGACATAGTAAATTCGGTTAAACCAAATTCCTTGCAGTTATTGTCTAATGTWTCGACCTGTAATTTTGCCATCGGGTCGGTGATACCCAAACCTCGATCCGTGGTCGGGACATTATGGTCAGGCACAGCAAGGATCGAACTGCTGCGCCATGGCTGACGTTTTGCGATGCGTAAACCTTCGAATGCCTGCGGCGAGGTAACTTCATGCACCAGATGACGATCTATATACAATAATGCTGTACCGCCTTCTTCGGTACGAACCACATGATCGTCCCATAATTTGTCATAGAGTGTTTTTACGTTTTTCATTGTGTAATCTATTACCTATCGTGTTACCTATCGTAAAAGCATCATGCATTTATCGGCCATGGTAAGCCATGATACTTGCCTTAGCCAAAACATGGCTGTTTATATAAAAACCAACCAGCTCAGGTCTGGCATCGATGCCCAGTTCAATTTTTTCTGTATCAAGTGCATACACAGTAAAAATATAGCGGTGCGCACTATCACCTTCAGGTGGACAGGCACCACCAAACCCGGATGAGCCATAACTCGTGATGCTCTCTATTGAACCCACCGGCATCGTTTGATTACTCGCACCCGTTTTTATAGTATCGATTGATTGATCGATATTAAATACCAGCCAGTGCCACCAACCGCTGCCGGTAGGTGCATCAGGATCATAAACCGTAATAGCAAAACTCTGTGTGCCTGCAGGCGCATTTCGCCATTGCAACTGCGGCGAGATATTTTTACCGGTACAACCAAAGCTGTTATAGACCTGTTCGTTAGCTATCTGTCCCTGGATATCGGAACTACTAAGATAAAAACCTTCAGCTTGTACATTGACGGTTACGATTAACAACATGGTAAAAAAGAATTTTTTAATCATAAACTTCATTCCATAGTGGTTTATACAGCTTTTCGATAGTGTTAAGAATACGGTGATTACATGCATAATACAAATTCATAATTTTAATATTATTGATTACTTTTGGTTATATCTAACATAAACTAAACAAACACGATAAACGCTCATTAGTTTACCTATGGACATACAAAACATTGCTGCATTTTTAATGATCGCCGAAACAGGCTCATTCTCGAGGGCGGCAGAAAAATTACACATCAGCCAGCCGGCCATCAGCAAAAGAATAGCCTCTCTGGAATTATCACTGGACTGTCGGTTATTTGATCGTCTGGGTAAAAACATACAGCTTACACAAGCCGGTGAGGCCTTAATTCCCGGCTACCAACGAATACAGGCAGAAATTCGGGAAGCTCAGCACATCATCAGCACATTACGGACAGAGGTCAACGGCCATTTAAAATTTGGTACCAGCCATCATATCGGGTTGCACCGCCTACCTCCCGTACTTCGCCAATACACCAAACAATACCCGAAGGTTGAACTCGATATTCAGTTCATGGATTCTGAACAGGCAGGCGCACTCATTTTAAAAGGAGATATCGAGTTAGCCCTAATCACTCTGCCAAATCACATCGATCAGCCTCTGTCGACGATACACGTATGGAGTGACCCGATGGAATGTGTTGTTGCCAACGATCATGTTCTAGCCAAGCAAAAAAATGTAACCATTAAACAGTTAGCCAGGCACGGCGTATTAATTCAGTCACACAGCACACATACGCGCGACATCATCGACCAGGCACTAAAACTTGATACCAACACGAAGGTAATAATGGAATCCAATTATCTGGAAACAATAAAGGCGATGATTCAAAACGGACTAGGCTGGGGTGTATTACCTGAATCGATGATAGATAACTCGTTACACCAACTCAAAATAAAAAATATTTTTATGGAAAGACATCTTGGCGTTCTATTACACGCTTCCAGAACGTTATCTAGCCCAGCCAGGGCATTATTGGATATGTTAAAAAATTAATTTCTACACATTATATTGACGACCATGCCAAGCCTACATTAGCTAACTACCAACATTCACCTTGACTATCACGCATTGCACATCCAGCACATAAACGTCTCATACCTACCTTATATGACATACATATGACACACGAAACTTATTCCTTGAACCAGCTGAAGYCAGTCACAGGTCAGATAAAAWACTGAGCGCAAGACTTGCATTATTAAAGTTCAATACTAAGCTAATACCAAAACCCAATATAAAACTATAACAACTGGGTTTTTATTAAATGCACCAAACACGGGATTTTATTAAATGTGCCACTAAAGGCATCAAAGGAAAAATTAAAACATTTAGACGAAATTGAGAAAACTCATGACCATAGCCAGTGACCGTAGACAAACCGCAGCCAGTGACCGCAGAAAAGCTCACCCCACCTCTTCGGCAACCAAAAAAAAACTTCCACCACCCATTAGATCCATCTACGTATACGAAGTACCTGTTCGACTATGGCACTGGATTAATGCTGCAGCCGTTTTGGTATTGTGTCTAACGGGTTACTTCATCGGTTCACCAGTCCCAACCCTGAGCGGCGAAGCCAGTGATCATTTTATGTTTGGTTATTTACGATTCATCCATTTTTCAGCAGGCTATATTCTCGCTATTGGCNTTTTAGGGCGGCTATACTGGGCTTTTGTCGGCAACAATCATGCCATGGAAATTTTTTACATYCCCATCTTTTCAAAATTTTTCTGGARAGAGATGATGTCAATGATTAAATGGTATGCCTTYATYCGTAAATTYCCMAATCGTTATGTTGGCCATAACCCYGTCGCSCGAATMTCTATGTTTCTAGGCTACGTGGTCACCGGTGTTTTTATGATGATAACAGGCTTTACTCTCTACGGTGAAGGCGCACAAGCAGGTCACTGGTCACATGAAGTATTTACCCAATGGGTTATTCCAATTTTTGGTCAATCTCAAGACGTACATACTTTCCATCACCTCGGCATGTGGGTAATGGTATGTTTTATCATTCTGCATATTTACGCGTCTATCCGAGAAGATATCATGGGCAGACAAAGCATGCTCAGCACAGTTATCAACGGCTACCGCCTGTTTAAAGGTTAATCACAACGTGTCCTCGATGACATTACGATTCCCGAAAACTGTATTCATAAGATGATAATCTAATGAATAAAGATATGCGTATCGGTGCCGTTGTAGGTGCCAGAGATTTGCTTATTATTAAATCTATCCTTAATCTTCACCCCGAAGAATGGGTATGGGTTGATTCGTCGAGCGACGCAGATATATGGATTAATGATCTCACTGTCGTTGATTCATCTGACCCTATATATGCATGCTGTAGCATCGGTTTAATTAAAGATGCTGCGCCAGATGTGGCGCTTCACCACACACTAAAACTGCCACTTCGTGCCCTCGACTTCTCTAAGTTGCTTGATGACATCATGGAGAGTTTCGATTTTTCTCGTGCACGAAAACAGCAATCAAAAGGACCTAAATCAGCACCACCTGTACAGAAAAAAACAGCACAACAGGTAACTAAGGCTGCTGAAGTAACCGAAAAAGAAGCACCTGTGGAAGACGTCAACCCCTGGGAAGGTCTTTCCATCATGTTAAGTCAAGAACCCAACTATTCTGCCTTTCCGATAACTGCCGAATTGATGATCTGGATAGAAACCATGCTGGACGAACCGGTTTCTTATGATGATATGTACGAAGATTTGGAATATGACAGAGAATTACTCATTGCCGTACTAAACGATGCGGCACATCATGGCCATTTAATCGACAGTAACCATGCCGCAGTTGCAGAATACATCAAACCGAAAAGCCAAGGTGCCTTCGCTAAATTATGGGGGCGGTAGTAGCTCGATCCATATACCTACTGGAATGCAAAGATGTAATCCAGAAAAATCAAACGTGCGACGATTTACTGCTGGTTAAAGATTGTGTCGCTGGGAAAACAAATTTCCAGACAATGATGAATGCCAGAATAGTACAACATGCTGCAAGCGAAAATAAAACACTTGCCCCCCATTGATCCCACAACAAACCACTGATAAGGCTGCCTACGGCCACACCAGCACCAAAACTCATACTGGAATAAATGGCCTGCCCTCGACCTTGATGGCTGCCGGTGAAATATTCATGCGCCAAAGAGATACCCACCGAATGAAATACACCAAATGAAAAAGCATGAATCAATTGCGCCAGAAATAACATCGCAAGATCACCAGCAAAAAAACCAATAATCAACCATCGTAATGTCGTCAGGATAAGAGTAACAAAAAGTAATTTTCTAATACCAAACATCGGTAGTAAACGATGCATCAAAAGAAAAACAATAACTTCCGCGAACACGCCTACCGCCCACAGGACACCTATCATGTGTGAATCGTAGCCGAGTTCTTCGAGATAAATCGTATAAAAAGTGTAATACGGCCCGTGACTACACAACATCAAAAAACACACAATAAGAAATGCCAACACTTTAGGCTGTTTAATCACATGCCAGATAGGCGCATGAAGAGTGTGTGGTGTGTTCAGTTTTTCCGGTACGGTAAAACTGGTAATGGCAATAAGAATAAAGGTAATTAACACGACCAACGGGATAACATCCGCATCATAATGTTGTAATAAATCGCCAATAAGGACAGCGATTACGATAAAACCCAACGAACCCCATAAACGAACCATACTGTAACGATGTGTGTCGTTACCCAGATGATTCAACGTCATCGCTTCAAATTGTGGCAACGTGGCATTCCAGAAAAAACTGAACAACAGCATTGAAAATACCAACCAGCCTAACTGTTGATTAACAAATACCAGTAAAAAACTTAATAATGTGAGTACGCTACCGATGCGAATGATCAACATCGATCGGCGACTATAATCAGCCACCCAACCCCATATGAAAGGCGCTATCAACTTGGTCGCCGGCAATATTGCGACCAGCACGCCGATAGTCAGACTATTAAAACCTAACGACTTTAAATACAGACTCCAATAAGGAACAAGGACACCGACTGACGCAAAATAGAAAAAATAAAAACTACTGAGTCGC
>NVSH01000004.1 GCA_002401185.1 Gammaproteobacteria bacterium
GGTGTTTGGCACCTCGATGTCGGCTCATCTCATCCTGGGGCTGAAGCAGGTCCCAAGGGTATGGCTGTTCGCCATTTAAAGAGGTACGCGAGCTGGGTTTAGAACGTCGTGAGACAGTTCGGTCCCTATCTGCCGTGGGCGTTTGAGAATTGAAGGGAGCTGCTCCTAGTACGAGAGGACCGGAGTGGACGTACCCCTGGTGTTCCGGTTGTCACGCCAGTGGCATTGCCGGGTAGCTACGTACGGAACCGATAACCGCTGAAAGCATCTAAGCGGGAAGCGGCACCTAAGATTAGTTCTCACTGGAACTTTAAGTTCCTTGTAGGTCCGTCGAAGACTACGACGTTGATAGGCAGGGTGTTGAAGCRCAGTAATGTGTGAAGCTAACCTGTACTAATTGACCGTAAGGCTTGACCATATAACCCCAAGTGTTTCGTTCTTGTTTCATACAAGCAATGCGAACACAAAGGCGCTTATTTGGTAGTAACACTTGAATATACAAGTTTACAAATATACTAATTATGAAATGGCTTTCCAGTTTCGAAGAGTGATGCTGATTCTTGTAAGGAGTCAAGATCCTGCGCTAACGCTCAGGATGGTTTCATCGCTTTGCTCTTCAACCAGTTTGACTCGCGACAATAGCAAGTAGGAACCACCTGATTCCATCCCGAACTCAGAAGTGAAACTACTCAGCGCCGATGGTAGTGTGGGGTCTCCCCATGTGAGAGTAGGACATCGCGAGGCTTTAATACCAAAAAACCCGAATATAAGTGTTCGGGTTTTTTTTTGCTTAATCAATAGCTAGTATCTGCCACTATATGTCTTGATCTGTGCATAAACGAAGTGTATGGCTAATAAAAATAATATCCTTTACATAAGAAATTAACATGCTATACATTAGAATCCACAAGTAAAATAAATTAAAGAGGTTCTATGAAAAAATTAACTTTGTTAGCATTAATTATGTTTTCATCAATTTCTATGGCTAATGATTGTCCACCTGGTGAGAGATGGAGTGAAGAGTCTCAGGCTTGTTATCCTCGTCCTGTAGGTGGTGTCCGTGGTTAATATTGATAGTAATAAAGGTAATTTACTAGTTACATAATTTTGGATATATAGCCATAAGTATGGTTGCAATCAGTTTACCTTCTGGTAATTAGGTCCACATTGTTTCACTTCGAACTCCGCGGTGAAACCACTTAGACTCAAGGGTAATGTTGTGTCTCCCAATAAGAGGGAAGGACATCACGAAGATTTAATACGAAATACCAGGTAAGTGATGGACGGGTATTTTTTTGCTTAAAATTTGTGTGATATTAATTATTCATAGCTACAAATAATTGGCATTCTGTTAAAATTTCACGTCATGATTAGCTACCCTGAAATAGATCCCGTCGCCCTTTCCCTTGGGCCATTAAAAGTACATTGGTATGGTTTAATGTACCTTACTGGTTTTGTTGGGGCCTGGTATTATGGTATGCAGCGGACGAAACGCAAAGATCTTAATTGGACACGGAAACAGGTCGAGGATGTAATTTTTTATGGTGCTATGGGCGTTATATTGGGTGGGCGTCTTGGTTATACCCTGTTTTATAATTTCTCTTCTTTTCTTGATAATCCTGTTTCTATTTTTTACATATGGCAGGGTGGTATGTCATTTCATGGCGGCATGCTTGGTGTCTTCACTGGCCTTTATCTATTTGGCCGAAAAAACAACATGTCTTTTTTCAAGGTGTCAGATTTTATTGCCCCTTGGGTGCCGATTGGTCTGGGAACGGGCCGTATCGGTAACTTTATAAATCAGGAGTTATGGGGTAGGCCGATGGAAACTATTATGCCATGGGCGTTTGATTATGGTGACCATATTGCACGCCAYCCTTCYTCACTTTAYCAGGCATTAACAGAAGGATTATTATTRTTTCTTGTGYTGTGGTGGTATTCGTCTAAACCCAGACCRCWTATGGCRATATCRGCYGTMTTYATGTTCTTTTACGGAAGCTTTCGCKTTATTACCGAATTTTTTAGAATACCCGACTCGCATTTAGGWTTYATTGCYTTTGACTGGTTGACSATGGGACAGATTTTATCGATACCTATGATTTTGTTTGGYATGGGTGTTTATTATTATGCAATGAAAAGGGCTGACAGYTAAGAGTATTWAATGAAACAGTATTTAGATTTAATGCGYCACGTTCGYGAYAACGGSGYAAWRAAAGAAGATCGWACRGGCACCGGCACGCTTTCAGTTTTCGGGCATCAGATGCGATTTGATTTGAGTGAAGGCTTTCCTATGGTGACGACTAAAAAGTGCCATCTAAAATCCATCGTACATGAGCTGCTATGGTTTTTAAGTGGTGATACGAATGTTAAATATCTTCAGGAAAATGGCGTTCGTATTTGGAACGAATGGGCGGATGAGGATGGTAATTTAGGCCCGGTATATGGTTACCAGTGGCGTAATTGGCCGACCGGCAATGGTAAGCATATCGATCAGATTACACAGATCATTGATCAGATAAAAAACAATCCTGACTCGAGACGTATCATTGTTAATGCATGGAATGTAGGTGAGATAGAACATATGGCGTTACCTCCCTGTCACATTTTATTCCAGTTTTATGTTGCTGATGGTAAATTGTCGTGTCAGTTATATCAGCGTAGTGCCGATATTTTTCTTGGTGTGCCGTTCAATATTTCATCGTATGCATTATTGACCATGATGGTGGCTCAGGTCTGTGATCTTGCGCCGGGCGATTTCGTACATACATTGGGAGATGCGCATCTCTACGCTAATCATCTTGAACAGGTTGAAGAGCAATTAAGTCGTCAGCCATACCCTTTACCCGTGATGAAAATTAACCCCGATGTAAAATCAATTTTTGACTATAAATTTGAAGATTTCGAACTGATTGGCTACGAGGCACATCCACACATCAAAGCAGCTGTTGCTATCTAGTTCGTGAAAATTTCAATCATTGCGGCGATGGATCGCAATAATCTGATCGGTAAAAATAATCAATTACCCTGGCATCTGCCAATAGATTTCGCACACTTCAAATCTGTCACCATGGGCAAACCCATCGTCATGGGGAGAAAAACCTTTGAATCAATTGGTAGGCCATTACCCGGGCGCACCAATATCGTGTTAACGCGTAATAGTGCTACATGTTATCAAGGTGTTACGTGCGTTAACAGTATTGAAGAAGCGATTAAAGCCGTGCCTGAAGTGAAAGAATTAATGGTTATAGGCGGCAGCACGCTTTATGGATTGTTGTTGCCAAAAGCCAACAGGTTGTATATTACCTATGTTGACGCGGAGTTTGAAGGCGATGCATGGTTTCCTGAGATTGATCAAAATGTCTGGATCGAAAAAGAGTCAGTGACCACGCAAGTAGATGAGAAAAATCACTATCGTTGTCGTTTTGTTACTTTTGAAAAAATTAATTGAACTATCTGGCTCTTATCGCATCTTAGTTATATGCAAACTATTTGCAGACTCCCTTGATAGAGGACGCCTACACGGTGTCCTTTTTTTTGCCTGTGTTTTATTCAATGAAGGTTATCTGCTAGGTTTTTGAGCACGGGGACAGTCTAGTTGAGTATAAATAAAGGGTCGTTCATCAATGCGTATGGCGGTTAACTTACCACCCCAAAGACAGCCGGAATCGGTTGCGTAGGTATTGTTGATACATTTTTCACCAGCGTGAGGAAGCGTGGACCAATGACCAAAAATTATTGTATCTCTCTGTGAGACTCGTTCAGGTATCTCATACCATGGCATTAAGTGTTCAGCTTGACTGCCTGGCGCGCCTTTCGTGTTTAACGATGCGTTTCCCTGGCGGTCGCAATAACGTAATCGTGTAAGTATGTTTGTGATAAAACGATAGCGTGACCAACCTGATAATGTATCATTCCAGTTCAAAGGTTTGTCACCATACATGTGTTTATAAAAGTTGATATGGTTATCACTGCGTAGCAAATTTTCTACTTCATTTGCTAATTCTCGTGCTTTTTTTATGCTCCAATGTGGGTGAATGCCGGCATGTAGCATCGTAATGTTGTTATCCTCATCGTGGTATAACATAGGTTGATAACGTAGCCAGTTAAGCAACTCATCGGCATCTGTTGCTTGTAATAGCTTGTCCAGGGTGTCTTTTTTGCCGGGTTTCTTATGGGTATAAGCTGTCGCTAAAAGGTGCAGGTCGTGATTACCTAAGACAGTGACAGCATTGCCTTCTAGAGATTTTATAAAACGCAAAGTTTCGAGTGATTGAGGGCCTCGATTAACCAGGTCACCACAAAACCAGAGCTGATCGCAGTCACTGTTAAATCGAATAAGAGTTAAAAGTTGTTTTAACTCATCGAAGCATCCCTGTACATCACCGATGGCATAGCGAGCCATGGATTCCTCCGCAAGATAGTTATTAAGATTTTTTTTGTAACTCTATCAGGCGAAACCAGCCTTTTGCAAGTGAGGCTTCGTTATGAATCAGCGACAGGTCTGGACAGGTTTTCAATACATCTTCAAATACCACGTCGGTACGTGTGGCAATATGTTGTAGTAATAGGTTCAGCGTACGTCGTACGATAGCAAGTTGTCCGGGCTTGATGAATTTATCGAAGATGTAAATTTGCCCACCAGGTTTTAATACACGGCTAGCTTCTTGAAGAGCGAGTGAAGGGTTAGGCACCACCGCAAGAATAAGGTGCATGATGATGATATCAAAGCAGTTGCTTTCAAATGGTAAGGCCTGGCTGTCAGCGAGGAGAAATTTAATATTTAAAGCATAGTTTTTTGCGCGTTTTTCAGCACGCGCTAGCATTGCCGGTGTTATATCCGTGCCAGTATAAGTGGCGTCAATGGGTAAGTAGGGGATATCTAAACCACTACCGATTCCATTCACCAATATGTTTTTTGTTGTTGTGTTTTTTAAACGTGCGATGCTTTTTTTACGGTATGGGTCAATTGGCCCTGAAACCAGAGCATCGTAAACCGGCGCGAGTAATGTGTAGGTATGTTTTAACGCCATGATTTATGGGTGAAAAAGTACGACGGTATCTTAAATAAATTTAGTGAAGTGTATTTGGCGCGGCCAGTTGAAATGGCGCTATTTCAGCGTCAAATTTTTCGCCGGTATCGGCAATCATCTCATAGCTGCCTTGCATGGTACCAAAGGGGGTGTTCATAAATGTGCCCGAGGTGTATTGAAAGCCTTCGCCAGGTCGTAGATGAGGCTGTTCACCGATGACGCCATCACCTCTTACTTCCTGTACCTGGCCATCACCATCTGTGATCACCCAATGGCGAGTTAATAGTTTTGCTGGTATCGAGCCATTGTTTTTAATCGTGACCGTATACGAAAAAACATAAAGGTTGTTTTTTGGGTCAGATTGTTCCGCGATGTATGCGGGTTGAACTTTTACATCAATTTTGTTCATGGAATAATCCGCCATACGTAATTGAAAGAGTGGCTTTTATTATATCACCTGTTGAAATGAGTATTTACTTAATCAGAGGTTCCTTAAATGATAAATGGGATCTTTCTCGTTATTGACAACTTAGTATTGATGGTTAGCGTTAAGCGATAATGCTGTACAGCCTTACAAAGTCCGCAATAGATAGTTCTTCAGCGCGCTGTATCGGTAACAGATCAGCTTGTTCGATTTGTTCTACTGAGCAGATATTTTTGAGTGTGTTTTTTAATGTTTTTCGGCGCTGAGAAAAAGCCTGTCTGACAAGTGCTTCATATAAAGAATAATCGTTTATAGTTTTTTCAAATTGTGTATCAGGTCGCAAACGAAGAATAGCAGAGGTGACTTTTGGGGGCGGTTCAAAAGCATATGAGGGCACTTCAAATAACGCTTGAGTCGTAAAAAAAGTTTGTAACATGACGCTGAGGCGACCGTAGCTTTTAATGCTGGGCGTCGCGACGATACGGTCAACAACTTCTTTTTGTAACATGAAGTGTAAGTCTTCGATCAGATGACGGTTTTTTAACAATAAAAATAAAACAGGCGTGGAAATGTTGTAGGGTAAATTGCCTACGATTCGTAATTTCTTTACCGCGCCTGTTGTATTGTTGTTTATCAGACTTGTATGAAACTCGGCAAAATTAAATTTCAGTACATCGCATTCATTTACGATGAGTTTATGTTTGTTTTCAGGATCGGCTATCGCGCAATTTCTTTTTAATTTAGGGATGATATCGCGGTCGAGTTCGATGACATTAAGTTGTTCGAGTCGCGACAATAATGGTTTTGTTATCGAACCCAGGCCGGGTCCAATCTCGATCATGACGTCATCACTTACTGGTTGAATGCTATCAACAATGTTATTAATGACAGAAGTATCGACCAGAAAGTTTTGCCCAAATCTTTTTTTTGCGAAGTGTTGCATAGATAATGTTTAGTAATATTAGTTATCGTTACTTAAGTCGACGGCCATGTTAATCGCTGCGATTAAACTTCCATTGTTAGCCCGGCCTGTTGCGGCAAGATCCAGTGCTGTACCGTGGTCAACCGAGGTTCGCACAAAGGGCAGGCCAAGTGTTACGTTGACTGCCTCGCCGAAGCCACTAAATTTAAGTACCGGTAAACCCTGGTCGTGGTACATGGCGAGTGTTGCATCAGCATGTTCTAAATACTTATGGGTGTACAGTGTATCGGCGGGTAATGGTCCGATTAAATTCATGCCCTGTTTTTTTAATTGTTCTACAACGGGGGTGATAATATTTATTTCTTCATAGCCAAGATTGCCATCTTCGCCAGCATGTGGGTTTAAACCGCAGATTAATATTTGCGGTGTTTTTAATCCAACCTGCTGTTTTAAAAATTCATTCAATATAATCAATGTTTCGCTAAGTGATTCTTTGGTTATCGCTTTGCTCACGTCTTTTAATGGTAAATGTGTAGTAGCTAAGGCTACGCGCAGTTTTTTTGTGGCTAACATCATTACCGGTTTTATCGTGTGTGTTGATGAAGCGCGATCAGCGAGGTATTCAGTGTGGCCGGTAAAGTTATAGCCGGCGGCATTGATAATGCTTTTTTGTACCGGTCCGGTTACCAGTGCGTCTACGTTTTTTTGCAGGCAAAGGTCACAGCCAAGGTCTAGCATTTGTAATACATAAGCGCTGTTATCTTTATTTAAAACACCGGGTGTACAATGTGCTTTTAATTGTAGCGGGATAACGTTTAGTTTGTTGTCATCAAACGATGAGCTTAATGTTTTTATATCATCGTGTATCTGCAGATGAATATCGATATTAAGAATGTCGGCACGTTCAGTTAGTAAATCCGGGTCGGCGATGATGTATAAATTTGCGTTATTGATGGTTGTTTTTTTTTCAGCCGCCAGACTAATGCATAGGTCTGGCCCGATACCGGCAGGTTCGCCTGAAGATATGACGATTTTTTTTGTCATGATTTAATACTTAGTTTTATTGTGTTAACTGGAGACGTATTCGACATAGGCTTCGTCACGTATCCGCCGCAACCAGAGACGTAGTTCCTCATCAAATTTTCTTTTTTGAATGGCGTTGCGCACCTGGTTTTCTTTGTTTGTTTTAGCCTGGTCGTGCTCACGACGCTCCAAGATTTCTAATATGTGCCAGCCGAACTGGCTCTTAAATGGCTCGGATATTTGACCGACGGATAAACTGTTGGCGACATTCTCAAAGGTAGGCACATAATCACCAGGGCCGGCCCAGCCTAGATCGCCACCTCTTATTTTTGAGGCAGGATCCTCGGTGAACTCACTGGCAAGTTCAGCAAAATTTTTACCGTCTTCAATTTTTTGCTTTAACATCAATAATGTTTTTCTCGCTTGTTCATCACTCACTTCATCATTGGGTCGAATTAATATGTGACGAGTATGCACCTGTTTAACCATCAGTTGATCGTTAGAGCTACTCACTAACTGTAATAAATGAAATCCACTGGCGCTTTTTACCGGTTTTGAGGTTTCGTCAGGTTTTAACTCTTTGACAGCATCAATAAACAATTGCGGTAATTCGTTTGCTTTTCGTTCACCTAAGTCGCCACCTTTTAATGCATTACGGCCACTTGATTCTCTGATGGCAAGGTCCCGAAATTTACTGCCATGCTGAATTTTTTTATAGACGGCTTCGGCTTTGTTTTTTGCTTTCTTGATCGCTTCGGGGGTTGCTGCCTCTGGTGTTGCGATTAAAATATGTCGTAAATGGTAGCTAATGTTAGATAATCCATTCGATTCATTCAGTTTGATGTTTTGTGTTACTTCCTGATCTGAAATACTGATTTTATTTGCGATAATCCGCTGTTGTAATTGGTTGACCACAATCTCATTTCTTGTCTGTTCGCGAAAGCGTGTGTAATTAAGCCCTTCAGATTCGATGGTGTCTCGAAAAATTTCGAGTGACATATTGTTGCCTTTAGCCATCTGTTCCATCATGCGATTCAACATGAGGTCGTCGACGATAATGCCAAGTTGTTTTGCTTGCTGGAGTTGAATGGTGTCGCGAATCATGCGCTCGAGAACTTGTTTTTTCAGAGTATCAGGTTCTATCCGTGATAATTGACTCAGAGCTAATTGTTGTTTGAAATCGGCAATACGATTTTTCAGCATAGTATGTGTAATAACATCTTCATTGACGATAGCGACGATGTGGTCTAATGGTTTTAATGCGGCGTGAGTGAACAGAGCGTAGGTGCTGACGACGGTAAAACAAATGATTTGTGCGATTTTTTTCATATTCATTACTAATGTTTCGGGTGTTCGTGGTTAGTGTTTTTTAAATAGATTCGGCGAGCAAAGTTGGATTTATTTAAGTGTGTCGCTGTAACCGTAAATTGAGCGTTCTAGTGTTTTTCTGGCTTTACTGCCAGACAGACTGCCCAGACCTTTTAGTCTAAATTGTATCAGTATCGAGTTGTCAAAGGCATCATTATCGGTTGCACTGTTGGTGTTAAGTAAACGTCTCTGTGCTAATAATTGTAAAGACCAGCAGCAACTGTTGTAAGCGATACCGGCGATGATATCGATATTTTGATGATCATGAATGGAATAATTCCATCGGAAAAAGCTACTGTATTCACGGTTGATAGCATAGACAAACGAAGTGTCCATCTGTTCAATATCGATGTTATTGTCTATCAGACGTTTTCGATAACCGATATTAAAGAGATGATGCTTGTCAGATTTATAATGTAGAAAATAGTTTTCTTTGGACAGTGTGCTGTTCGATGTATCCCACTGCAGGTCAATGTTTGTCTGCCAGCGTCCCCATCGTGTATCGAGCTCCGCGATGATATCGGATTGTTTGGCAGTATCGATATTGCCATCCAGCGAGACGCGTCTGTCTTCGAAAAAATAGATCTGTCCGATACTGGCACGTATGAGTTCATTACCTGTGGCGGTGTTTAGAACGCGACTGGTCAGTGCCAGGGTGAGCTGGTTTGCATCGCCGATGCGGTCGCCGCCGATGAAGCGGTTATCGCGAAACAGCTGAGCGACGCTAAAGTCAGGGATGCTGGTATCGAAGACAGGTGTGTCGTTTTGTTCTTCAAAAGGCACGTTCAGGTAGAATAATCTTGGCTCCAGCGTTTGTTGGTAACCATTGTCC
The DNA here is from genome assembly GCA_002401185.1 of Gammaproteobacteria bacterium. Lineage (GTDB taxonomy): Bacteria > Pseudomonadota > Gammaproteobacteria > SZUA-229 > SZUA-229. Next base: position 9,600 of record NVSH01000004.1, read on the forward strand.
AGGGTGCGCTCAAAAAATAAACCGGCATCGATACTGCTCATCGGTAGATTACGCTTATTAACGGTTTGAGATGATATATTATTACCAACATCATATTGGGCGTGGCTGAATTTTACAGCGGGTTCCAAAAACCAGTACGCACCACTGAGTGGTAATCGAAGTCCGGGTCGCAATGTAAAACGTGCGCCGGTCGTTTGTGTTTCATCTTCATGGGTAAAGTCGACATACTCCGAATCCAGCGTGAACATTAATTGCGTGTCTGCAATTTCAGTATCACCACTCAATGTTAATTGAGGCAAACGTTCAAAGGGACGAGTGCTCAACGGTGTGGTTGTGTCGATGGTTTTAATGTCCTGTAGCAGTGCGCGTGCTTGCCAGTTGCCGATGTTGTAACGTAGATTTGCGCTGCGATTTAAATGTGTTTGACTGGTACTGCTCAGGTCATTTGTGAAATCGTTCAAATATTCTGAATCTGAAATATCTTGTAGATCCACGTTTAACGTTAGGTTAGTAAGGATACGGCTGTGTTGCTGATAGCGAAATTGATAACGTGCCTCTTGCGTGATGTCATCATCAGGTAAGTAAGTGCCATTTAAAGTTCCTTCACTCGACTTTGTTAGGTAGCGATAATTGCCGCCTAGCTCCAGGCCGCGTTTATCCATATAGCGAGGGATAATAACGGCGTCCTGGTTTGGCGCGATGTTCCAGTACCAGGGTATCGCTAGTTCAATGCCTCTGGAAGAAGATGTGCCTAGTTCAGGAAAGAGTAATCCGCTTCGTCGTTTATCACTGGTCGGGAACTCGATGTAAGGTGTGTATAAAAAAGGCACACCTTTAAAACGGATAACGACATCATCAGCAGATCCGTATTCTTCATCGTGGTCCAGCCTTATCTTATCAGCGCTGATCAGCCAGTCAGGGTCAAATAAATCACAACTGGTAATGCTGGCATCGCTTAACTTTGATTGGGTATTTTTATTGCTGTACGCACTGATAACGATGGTTTTAGCGATGCCTTTTAAATTGTTGTCGGGAATGAAAAAGGTAACATCGTTAAAGTTGCCCTGTTTTGTGTCTTGTCCGTTTGTCGTATTTACTTTTACAGATCCGTCGTTGGCATCGAGCGATATGCTTTCGGAATCGATATGCACATTGCCCGAAAAAGATAAGAGGTCTAACTGCTTATCGTAGTCCGCGTGGTCTGCGCGAATACGTAACAGGTGTTGCTCGATAATAACATTACCGTCGAGTGATAAGGTGCCATCACTGCTAGACGTCGTTGCGTCGGCGCCGATTTCAGTATTACCCTTGTCGTTAGCAGTAAATGCGCGTGGTCGATTGTGTTTTGTGGCGTGGTCGTCACTGACCGGGCATAAGTTGTATATGCTGTCTTGCGAATGGGTTGCTGCCGATATGTCCTGTGCGAACAGTGAAAGAGAAAGCAACAATAAAAGTATGCGAAGAGATGATGGAGCAAGACTGTAGAAATGAGAGGTTAGTGCTTGCTGAGACCTTTTTTCACACATGACTAAAATATGTCTACGAGTTTTTGTTTTCACTAACAATCGATTGATCGGGTAACTTTTTTATTAAATGTTGGTTTAGTTTATTAACAGAAATTCTAGCAAAGCTTTTTGTGCATGCAGTCTGTTTTCGGCTTCTGCCCAAACCACGCTCTGCTTCCCATCGATAACATCAGCGCTGACTTCTTCACCGCGATGTGCCGGTAAGCAATGCATAAATAAAGCATCCACGTTAGCTAACTGCATTAATTGGGTGGTCACCTGAAAACAGCTAAAGGCTTTTTCACGAATTTTCTGCTCTTTTTCCTGGCCCATGCTAGCCCAGACATCGGTAACTATCAGGTCGCTGTTCGTACAGGCAGCCGTTACATCATGTGTTATCTCTATAGCGTTACTGGTTTGATCAATAAACTTCTGTTGCGGTTCAAAACCTTCAGGGCAGGCGATGATTAATTTGAAGCCCAGTAGTTTTGCGGCATGCATGTATGAATGACACATGTTATTACCGTCACCAACCCAGGTAACTGTTTTGCCTTTGATGTCACCGCGCTGTTCAAAATATGTCTGCATGTCTGCGAGTAACTGGCAGGGGTGAACGTCATCAGTTAAGCCGTTAATCACTGGCACAGACGAGTATTCGGCCAGACGTTCTACATTTTTATGTGCGAAAGTTCTGACCATCAGACAATCTGTCATACTGGACAGAACCCGGGCGCTATCTTCGATAGGTTCGCCACGGCCAAGTTGCGTGTCGCGTGGTGAAAGAAAAATAGCGTGACCTCCAAATTGTGCCATGCCGGCTTCAAAAGAAACGCGGGTACGCGTCGATGACTTATCAAAGATCATCGCCAATATTTTGTTTTTTAGTGGCTCATATAGCTCGCCGCGATGTTGTATCGCTTTTAATTCGATGGCACGGTGTATTATTTTTCTAAGTTCATCAGAGCTTAGGTCGGTTAATGTTAAAAAATGTCTAACGTTGTTCATCTCTTATGCGGCTTCTTTTTTGAGTAAAACACAGGTGAGCAATTCGTTTATGATATCGATGATGCTATCAGCCTGTTGTTGCGTAATAATTAATGGTGGCAATAAGCGGATAACGTTGCCCGCTGTAACATTGAGTAACAGATGTTTATCCAGGGCCAGTTTGACTAATTCGCCGCATTCACCGTTGACCTTATCACTGTCTAGCACGATGCCGATCATCAGTCCCAGGTTGCGGACCTCGCGTACACCATCTAGTTTAGAGAATTTTTTTCTGCAGGTGTCTGCGATGTAATTTCCCATTATTTTAGCATTTGAAATCAAATTTTCAGTTTTAATCGTGTCGATAACGGTGGATGCCGTTGCGCACATCAGCGGGTTGCCGCCAAAGGTAGAACCGTGATTTCCTGGCTGAAAAAGATCGCCGGCTTTTTCATTTGTCAGGCATGCGCCGATAGGTACGCCATTACCTAACGCTTTCGCTAGCGTCATAACATCGGGCACAATATTGCTATGCTGAAAAGCAAACCACTCGCCGGTGCGTCCCATACCGGTCTGAATCTCATCGAGCATTAACAACCAGTTCTGTTGGTCGCATATCTCACGTAGTTGATTCAGGTAGTTCTTATCGGGAATTTTAATACCGCCTTCGCCCTGTACCGGTTCAACTAATATGGCGACGACATTGTTATTGTTGTTAGCAATGTTTTGAATTGCAGCGATATCGTTGTATGGTGCACGAATGAATCCTTGAACCAGTGGTTCGAACCCTGCCTGTACCTTGCGGTTACCGGTCGCGCTCAGCGTTGCCATTGTGCGGCCGTGGAAGCTGTTTTCCATGACGATGATAGCTGGGTTGTCGATATTATTATTATTACCAAATAAACGAGCAATCTTAATGGCGGCTTCGTTAGCCTCTGCACCAGAGTTAGAAAAAAATACGCGATGCAAGTTTGCAACATCACATAACTGATCAGCCAAATGTTGTTGCTTATCGATCTGGTACAGGTTGGATGTATGCAATAATTTCGCCGCCTGCTCGCAAATAGTTTTTGTGATAGCAGGGTGCGCATGACCTAAGCCACAAACAGCAATACCACTTAAAGCATCAAGGTATTGTTGATTATTCGTGTCCCATAAATAAGCACCTTTGCCGTGCTCGAAGGTTACATCGAGAGGCGCGTAGGTTTTCATTAAATGATTATTAGTCGTCATTTTTTTGTTTCAACTGGATAAATTGTATCAGTAAATAAAATCGTATAAAAAGCAAAAGCGGCGGCCGTGGCCACCGCTTTTAAGGGACTGATTATACTCGTAGTTTTATGTAAAGCAACTGTTTGCATAGGGGTGTTCGATGCTGTGATGCCTGCCTTCTGCGTAAGTGTGATGGCTGTCTTTTCTTCGTGATGAGGTTAATTGTTTTGCAATCGTGCCTTACGTAAAAATCCAACCGCGGCATCTGTCGGGCTGTTAGAATAACCGTCCCATAGTAAAGGAGGCGCTGATTTACTCAACATTGACCGAGGCCGATTTTAATACATCTCTACCCGTCTCAGTTAAGCCAGAATAGATCAGAACTTCCGAATGATAAAAAGGTGTAAATAACGTGGAATACAAAACTTGGACATGTGTCGTTTGTGGCTTTATATACGACGAACTCGAAGGCCGCCCACATGAAGGCATACCCGCAGGAACTGCATGGAGTGATGTCCCCGCTACCTGGAAATGCCCAGATTGTGGTATGGGTAAATTGGACTTTCAGATGATAGAATTATAGTGGAAAGCACAATTGCCGAATTATTTTTTGATACTGCATGTGATGTTTTTTTTAGTGTCTTTAAAATAGGCGACACTCTTTGAGCTAAGAGAGATTATATCTTTAGTGCTCTGTTGTTTAAGTGAAAGCTCTGCGGGTGATGGTGGGAAATCAGGTGTTAGGTTTAAATCACCGATTGGCTCATAAATCTTTTTAACTTTGCGCCAATAACCTACACCAACTATACGGATGCAACCAGAACGGTAAGTAAACCGAACAGTAAGAAGGTCGCTACCTTGTTCGTTTAAGCTAATTATTATGTGTTTATCCCGCAGATAGCTGGATTACATGTAACTCTTTGCGATGATTCCCCACCCGCCAAAGATCATACCGTGACTGTTGATTTAACCAGCTCTCAGATGAAGTATTAATAGCAATAAATCAACGCACCGCCATTTCAGGGTTTATGCCAGACTTGCCATATTCAGCCTGCAGCCCCTGCCCCTTTCTGCCAAGATTAAGGCAGCACGCGATCTATGTTTCTTACAACTTACTCAGGTGTATATTGTGCACTGCACACTTGAATGAAAACAGAAAAGCTGTAGATATCTTCTACATAGACGACTGAAGGAGCACTTTACCTGAGTCGACTAGGCCACCATTATTAAAACGCGGCAGACTTAGTATATAGAAACTTCCACTAATGGGATTTGTAACCTTTGCTTCTGAAATATCTGCCGCAACAATTCCAACAATCGATGAGCCAAGCTGCCCTCCACTCGCACCATTGACCAGGCGTACTACACCGGAATCCGAAACTCCGCCTTCCTCATCAAACTCTGACGCCACCACAAAGTTGCTGCTGGTCAGAGCTGTAATGCCAGTAAAGCCGAAGAGTTCTCCAGTGCTGTCTCCTTCTAACGCATTGATTTCTACCCCGCTCGTACCATTGATCAGTCGTGCTGAACCCGAGTCCAACAAAACACCAATAGCGGAATTATCGAAGGGTGTGCTAATCACAAAGTTGTTATTGTCCAGCGTCGTAATGCCTGCACTACCAAGCTCGTCTGTCGACACGTTGCCTGTGAAGGCAGCAATTTGAACGCCTGTGGAGCCATTAAGCAGATGCACTGAACCGGCATTAAATAATAAAGGTGGAGGACCATCGTCAATGGGTGATGCCACCACGTAATTGTTATTGCTCAATGCGGTAACACCTCCGCGACCAAATTCATCATTCGCGCTATCTCCGGCTAAGGTTGGGCCGAGCTGCAGGTTAGTTGCGCCATCGACCAGACGTACCGAGCCGGCATCCGTTATCACAGCTTCGTTATCTATAGGTGAAGCAACGACGTAGTTGCTATTGCTCAATGCGGTAACACCTCCGCTACCCAGCCGATCACTTACAARATCTCCAAACAAGGCAGCGCCGATCTGTAGCCCGGTTGCACCATCCATCAGACGTACCGAGCCAGCATCCGTTATCACACCGACGTCATCAAAAGCTGATGCAACCACAAAGTTATCATTACTTAATGCGGCAATACTATTTTCGCTGGTTGCATCAGTACCAAAAAAGTCGTTTACATCATCCCCGGCTAAAGTAGGTCCGAGTTGCAAACCAGTCGCACCACTAACTAAACGTACCGAACCTGAATTCGAAATCCCCATTACATCATCCGATCCTGAAGCTACTACAAAGTTGTTATTACCAAGAACGGTAACACCGCCTGAACTGAGATTATCGAAAATGTTATCGCCTGCCAGGGTAGGGCCTATCTGTACGCCTGTGGTTCCATTGAACACTCTGATTGAGCCCGCGTTCCCAATACCTCCTTCCCCATCAAGGAACGACGACACCACGTAATTGCCGTTACCCAAAACGAAGATGCCGCCGATACCAACCTGGTCATTTGCGAGGTCCCCTATCAAGACGCTTATCTCTGAACCCATCGTTCCGTTCACCAGGCGTACCGACCCCGCATCGTCGTTTCCATTCGGTATATCCAAATCCAGCGGGGTAGCAACTACATAGTTGCTATTGCTCAAGGCGGTGACCCCTCCGCTACCGAGCTGATCAGACGGGTAATCCCCGGTTAGGGCCGTGCCAATCTGTATACCCGTCGTCCCGTCGATCAACCGTACCGACCCAACATCTGGGGTTGCGGCATCATCAAATATGGACACAACAACGAAGTTACCATTTGGCAGCGCTGTAATACTCGTACTGCCGAGCTGGTCATCAGCAGCGTCACCGTAAATACTCGCAATGGGTGTTGAGGAAGTGAGACTATAGAGATGCACTGCACCATTGTTAGTGAACAAACTTGAATCGTTAGGGTCGCTGACAACTATGTTTCCATTGCTTAACGCAACTACGATGCTGCCAAATAAATCACTCACACCTGGTGTGGGGTCAATCAATTCAAGTGGGGCGAAACTATTGTTGTTATTGCTACTACTTTCATCGCCACCGCCACCGCCACTACAGGTAATGAGCACCAAAAGAAGTGGGCTTAGTAGTAAGATTTGAAGTATTTGATTTAGGTTATATACACTCTTACCGTTAACAAACCATACTCGATATGCATTAAGTCGCTGTGAAAATTTCATTGACGCCATCCTTTTTAAATTACAGTGAACCCACTCTCTCGATTTAAGTCTCCAGTATGGTGCAGTGCAGCAAGCTTGTACAATCGCACATGATTTTAAACTAATTATAATGCTTTATGGGTTGCAAAAAAATCACTAAAAAGTGCGGTCAGATCACAATTGTTTCTATTATTAGCGAAAACTGAGCCACTACCGTTTTGTTATGGTTTTTGGTTGCGTGCTACTTTTATTCTGTACGTCCATTTTATCGGCCCAATAAAAAAGGCGACCCACTACCTAAGCAGTGGGTCGCCTTTGATTAGTCCTTTTTGTACAGGTAAGGGACTAACGTAGCTAACTAAGCAGTAAGGCCGTGTGCAAAGCCAACCATACAAAGTAACATTGGGATAGATAACGCAGTATTAATGCGCGATGCCATTAAAGCAACTTTTTTGGCACTGGCAATAACATCTGCGCTGTGCTCTTTACCATCTAAGCCTAATATTTTCTTTTGGTTTGGCCAGATTAAAACCCATACGTTAAATAACATAATAGTGCCTAACCATGCGCCGATACCAATAATGATCATTCCGTCCTGGAGAGTAAATGCATTGACTATGCCTTGCATGCCTCCGCCAATTTTGACCAGCGCACTAAGACCCGTTATCCAGGTTACTGCAGCTGACATGCGAAACCATAACAATGCTTTAGGTGCGATATATTTGTTTATTGCTGCCGGCCCCGGGCCATCGGAATCTGCTAGAGCTGCGCCGACTCCTGGTACTTGAACGAAATTAAAGTAGTAGAGTAGTCCAATCCATACTACGCCTGCGAGTACGTGAAACCAGACCATGCCGGCAGCTTTAAAACTATCCACGCCATCCGCCAGGCCAAAAATAATAGCTAATGCTAAAATAAAACCAACGGCTAACGTGCCTTTGATTGATAGTAAAGGATTCATATTTTTTCCCCTGTTAATAGGTTATTTGTCATAAGGTTAATGTAGATTCAGCTCGGCGCTACGATAGGGTAGTCGGGTGTATAATGCAAATCTAATTTACCTAATTATCTAAGTTTTCTTAACAAAAACAAGATATTCCATATAATTATAAGTGTTAATTCTCTCATATTAAAACTGCTCTCACGTTCATGGATGCTATTCGCTTAAGTATTTTTGCTAACCGTATCGACGCAATATGCGGCGAAATGGGTGCTACATTACAAAAATCAGCTTTCTCTCCCAATATCCGCGATCGACTGGATTATTCCTGTGCGATCTTTGATGCTGATGGTGAACTGTGCGCGCAAGCGGCACATATACCGGTGCACCTGGGCAGCATGGCCTTTGCTATGCGTGATGTGGTTTCCACCATAAACTGGTCGGCGGGCGATATGATTGTGCTTAATGACCCGTATAAAGGTGGCACGCATTTACCCGATGTAACGCTGATTGCACCGCTGTTTATTAATAACACTTTAACTGGTTTTGTCGTTAACCGCGCGCATCATGCAGACATCGGCTCCGATACGCCTGGATCTATGCCGCTATCCTCAAGCTTATCCGAGGAAGGGCTTATCATCGAGCCATCACTCCTGGTTAAAAATGATGAGGTCGATCAGCAATATTTTTCAAAATTGATGGAACCTATGCGAAATGAGCAGGAATCTTCGGGGGATTTTATTGCGCAGATTGCGGCTAATCGGCGAGGCTTAATTCGTTTGCAGGCGTTAATCGATAAAATGGGGCGTGAGCATTATTTGCAAAGCCTCAATCAGTTGAATGATTACGCAGCAATCCTGGCGCATAAAAGTCTGCGTGATATTGCCAATGGTGTTTATTGTTTTGAAGACGTGCTTGACGATGATGGTCAGGGAAAAAAGGATATTGTTATCAAAGTGGCTATTCGCTGTAAAGATGGTGTGGTCACGGTAGACTTTGCCGGCAGTGAAAAGCAGGTTGCCGGTAACATCAATTGCCCTTTGTCCGTTACAGCAGCAGCGGTGTATTATGTTTTTCGGTGTCTTATGCCTCCGCAGACGCCAGCATGTGCTGGTAGTTTTAAAAATATTATTATTCAAGCGCCTAGTTGCTCTGTGGTAAATGCAAGTTTTCCAGCGGCTGTTGCTGCCGGAAATGTTGAAACAAGTACTAGAATTGTTGATGTGGTGTTAGGTGCGATGGCAAAAGCGATACCTGAACGAATCCCGGCGGCCAGTCATGGCAGCATGAATAATCTTGCCATGGGTTATGTCGGTGATGCGAATCTGCCTGCCTGGGATTATTATGAAACCATCGGTGGTGGCATGGGAGCTAGTGCAGTAAGTCATGGTCTGGATGCGGTTCAAACGCACATGACGAATACCTTAAACACACCTATCGAAGCATTGGAGATGAAATACCCGGTGCGTGTTTCTCGTTATGAAATTCGACGTGGGTCTGCCGGTATTGGCGAGTATTGTGGTGGTGAGGGTTTAATAAGAGAGTATGAATTTTTAGCGCCAGCGCAAGTGACCATTTTGTCTGAAAGAAGAAGTCATCAGCCCTGGGGCTTGAAGGGTGGCGACGATGCAAAAGCAGGTATCAACCTGCTAAATGAAAAAGTGTTGCCAGCAAAACAAACATTTAATGTGCGACAGGGTGATGTGGTTTGTATAACATCGGCAGGCGGCGGTGGATATGGCCGTGAGATTAAGCAAAAAATAGTTGAGATATAAAAAAACATGTGCGGGATTTGTGGTGAGTTAAGGTTCGATGCTTCGATGCCAGAAGTGGCGGTGATTGAACGGATGAAAGATAAGTTACAGAAGCGCGGGCCGGATTCTGCAGGAACCTATGTCGACGCGCCCATTGCGTTTGGTCATCGCCGCTTAGCGATTATCGATCTCTCGGATAAAGCAGCGCAACCCATGCGCGATGAGAAAACCGGTGTTGCTTTGGTTTTTAACGGTACGATTTATAACTACCCTGAGCTACGTAAAGAGTTGCTTGGTCTGGGGCATCGTTTTACATCCACGGGCGATACTGAAGTTATTTTGCGAGCGTATATCGAGTGGGGTGAAAACTGTGTGGCACGTTTGCAGGGGATGTTTGCTTTCGCTATCTGGGATAATAAACAACAACGTTTAATGCTTGTGCGTGACCGCACAGGCATTAAACCTTTGTATTTTTCACAGACGCAGCAACGTCTTCTCTTCGCCTCCAATACGCAGGCGTTAATTCATGCTGATGATGCCATTGATACTTCGATCGATGCCACGGCTTTACATCATCTGTTTACATTGCACGCCGTCGTCCCCGCGCCCCGTACGGTGATTAACGGCATAAGAAAAGTTAGGCCGGCGCACTACATGTTGATTGATGCCAAAGGAACGGTCACCGAAAAACGTTACTGGACATTAACAGCAAAACGTCCAGATACAAAAATGAGTGAGCAAGATTGGGTGCAGGCTGTGCATGATGAGCTAAGGCGTGCGGTCGAAAAACGCGTAAAAATTGCAGACGTACCGGTAGGTGTATTGTTATCTGGCGGTATCGATTCCAGCCTGCTGGTTGGTTTGYTKGCCGARGCMGGTCARAAARRMYTAAAAACSTTTTCTGTTGGTTTTGAAGATGCCCCGGAAGAAAAAGGCAACGAATTTGAATATTCTGATGCTGTCGCAGAAATGTTTGAAACCGAGCATCATCAGTTGATGATACCAAATGATCAGGTGTTACCTCGTCTGCCAGAAGCTTTTGCGAACATGGCAGAACCCATGTTCGCACAGGATGCCGTTGCGTTTTATCTGCTTTCAGAAGTGGTTTCCAAAGAAGTTAAAGTGGTGCAGAGCGGACAGGGTGCGGATGAGGTTTTTGGTGGTTATTTCTGGTACCCGCGTATGCATCATTCGATAAAAACAGGCATCAAGCGTTTTTCAGATGAATATTTTGATCGTGATCACACTGAGTATTTGCAGACAGTGGATAAACGTTTCCATACCCACGATGTAACCTCAGAGTTGATGCAGGATCTGCTAGACGAAGTCGAGGCCGATGAATACCTTGACCGGGTGATGGCGGTGGATGTGAATACATTGATTGTTGATGATCCGGTTAAACGTGTCGACAATATGACTATGGCATGGGGGCTGGAAGCGCGTGTACCTTTTCTTGATACACAATTGATCGAACTAGCCGCTTCGATGCCGGCCGAGATGAAACTGCCTAATGGTGGCAAACATGTCTTAAAAGAATTGTCGCGGGGATTTTTGCCTGATAGCGTGGTTAATAGGAGCAAGGCCTATTTTCCAATGCCGGCATTAAAATATGTGCGTGGCGAGTTTCTTGAATTTATGAAAGATATTTTACTGAGTGATGGTGCTCGGCAACGCGGTTTTTATAATCCTGCGTATGTTGAAAAATTACTGAAAAATCCAGAAGATTATCTAACGCAATTACAGGGCAGCAAGTTGTGGCATTTAGCGGCGCTAGAATTGTGGTGGCAACAAAATATAGAACGTTGAAGATCAGCTGGAGCAAAATATTGAAAAATGGCGTGATAAGGTCAGTGATATTATGTATGTACTAATAAAAGAGAATTAATCAGATGGGCTGGGTTAGCTTGAACATAAGACGAACAGGTCTTGAATATTATTGATTCAACCCCATGTTTTTGTTTACCCATTAAACCTTAAGGTTAATCGTAGGCGACTCAGGGTATAATGGCACCATAATTCAGTGAACATAGGTATTAGACAYRACWNGASKTTNTTRGCNAGAATTGAYGAGCARGTTAARGGYAACAARGTGATGRTWTWYATGAAAGGCACACCRCARTTYCCGCAGTGTGGTTTTTCTGGTCGTACCGTCGAAGTGTTGAAGCAAGTAGGTAAAGAATTTGGTTACTGCAATGTGCTGGCGGATCCCGAAATATTTCAAAATTTACCACGGTATGCAGATTGGCCAACATTCCCACAAGTTTATGTGGACGGTGAGTTAATTGGTGGCTGTGATATTACGCTGGAAATGTTTGAAAATGGTGACCTGAAGAAAATGATAGACGAGGCGACTGTGTAAGAGTTTCATTTCTTATCAGTCTATTCAGACCACAAAAAAGCCACTCGTAAGGAGTGGCTTTTTTGTGGGTGTTCACTTTTATCGCTAGTACGCAATACTCATGGAGGTATCAAAACGTGCTTGTTCTAGTTTTTCGGTGGCCAGTTTGACGATGTCTTCTGTGGTAATCATCAGCTCGTCACCTCGGTAGTAATGTACGCCAATATTACCGGTAATGGTCAAGTTGCCGGCTGTGGTTTTGTAAGCGCGGTTATTTATTACGTTAAGGATGCGTTCGATGGCTGCGGGTTTGTAGTCTTTGGCTTTGGTGTGTTGCATGATGATGCCAAAGATATTGTTGTCTAACCGGGCGACGACATCTGTTGGTCTAACAGCACGGCGTAAACGTCGATGCTGACTGATTAAAATCTCGTTAACAATAAATTCACCATGTGATCTAGCGATGTCTTCAAGTTCTCGCAACTCGACCATAATCAGGCAAACGCCACCACGTCTTGTTGAGGCTTCTAAAAGATGTGTATTTAAGTTATTCAATAAAAATTGCTTATTGCCGGCGCCGGTAAGTTCATCGACCAATGCCATCTTTTTCAGATTTTGAATGGTTGCTTCCATGTGCCGCGAAGTTTCCAGTAAATCATTTTGTAACGCGGCGATGCGAGCAGCAGCATTTACTCGTGCAGCTAATTCCTGAGGGTTCGGGGGTTTGCATAGATAGTCATCAACACCATGATCGAAAGCTTTAACCAGGTACTCGACACCGTCGTGTGCAGTAAACAGGATGATGGCGGTGTAAGTGCCTTTCTCCTCATCTGTCTGTCGGATACGATGTGTCAGCTCAAGGCCGTCCATCTCTGGCATCGTCCAGTCTGCCAGTACGACATCGGCAGGTTGCTGGTCCATCATAATTAAGGCTTCGGTTGCGCAGTCGGCCATGCGTACACCGTTGTAACCTGCCTTTTTTAGTGCAGTTTTTACCACGATTCGGCTAAATTGAAGGTCATCAACGATGATTATTGAGAGGTCTTTACTGCTCATGAAAGGTTACTGCCATCCTGTGGTCGTAAATCAGGTAGTTGCAAAAATTTTGTCTTGTTAATCGAAATGTCACAATATAAGAACTATAGCGAATTTAGTCAAAAAATGCCTTATTATTTATTACTAATATTGTCTTACAGGCCGTTAACTTATTGATGGTTACCGACTTGTAAGTGTATATCTATATTAACCAGCATCGCTCCATACCGGGCCAGAGGTATCCGCCCATCGGTTGACGATAATACAGAATAATTCAGCGGTTTGCTTTGCGTCATATAATGCAGAATGCGCTTCATTATTGTCCCATTCTAGCCCTGCTGCCTGGGCGGCGCGAGATAATACCGTTTGTCCATAAGCTAGCCCTGCAAAGCTGACTGTGTCAAACGTACTGAAAGGATGAAACGGGTTACGAGAGATCTTGTTACGTTCGGCCGCTGAAAATATAAAATTGTGGTCAAGGGTCGTATTGTGACCAATCATGATAGCGCGTTTACATTTGTGCTGTTTCATCTCTTTCTGGATAAAACGAAACAGTTCGCGAACGCCAGTCTCTTCGTCTTTTGCTACGGCAACACGAAAAGGATGATGTGGGTCGATGCCATTTATTTCCATTGACGCAGGCTCCATATTGGCGCCTGCGAATGGGTTGATGTGGCACTGGTATTCATTGTTGGTCGACATCTTGCCGTTTTCATCGATTTTTAAGGTGACCGCGCCAATTTCCAGTAAGGCATCTTTTTTGTCATCGAAACCACCGGTTTCGACGTCGACAACCACCGGGTAAAAACCGCGGAAGCGACGACTCATCAGTTTTAATGCTTCGTCACTCATTGTGGTGTTGCAGCAGTTTCTGCCAGTTTCCAGTTGATGGTTTGACCGGCAAGAAAAGGCACCAGTTTTTCATCGCCTAGTGGGTAAGTGTTGGGTATTTCCCAGTCTGTTTTGTGTAAAGTGACCGTTGTCTTATTGCGAGGCAGGCCATAAAAATCGGGGCCATTAAAACTGGCAAAGGCTTCTAGTTTATCTAATGCACCCTGCTGTTCGAATATCGAAGTATAGATTTCGATGGCAGCATGTGCGGAAAAAATGCCGGCACAACCGCAGGCGCTTTCTTTTTTATTTTTACTGTGTGGCGCGCTGTCAGTGCCCAGAAAAAATTTGTTGCTGCCTGAGCGTATAACTTTTAGTAATGCCTGCTGGTGAATATCACGTTTTAAAACGGGCAGGCAGTAATTATGTGGTTGCAAGCCTCCCTGAAACAGGGCATTGCGATTTAGCAGAAGATGTTGTGGGGTGATGGTGGCGGCAATGTTATCACCTGCCTGTGAGACAAAGTCGGCGGCTTCTTTGGTGGTGATGTGTTCGAAAACAATCTTCAAATCGGGAAAGCGTTGTGTCAGAGGTAGCAGTGTTTCATCGATAAAGACTTTTTCTCGGTCGAAGACATCGATCTGCGGTGCGGTTGCTTCACCATGGATCAGTAATGGTAAACCTGCTTTTTGCATCGCTTCCAGCGTGGCATCGCACAGTCGTATATCGGTGACACCGGCGTCAGAATTTGTCGTCGCACCCGCTGGGTATAGCTTCATTCCTTTTATAAAACAGCTTTTTCGGGCAGCGATGATTTCTTCCGGTGGGGTATTATCGGTTAGATAAAGTGTCATCAAGGGTTCGAAGTCATAGCCTTCAACGGCGGCGAGAATCTCATCGAGGTACGCCACCGCCTGGATGACAGTGGTTATCGGCGGATTCAGGTTTGGCATGATGATGGCGCGCGCAAATTGCCTGGCAGTAAACGGTGCAACACTGGTTAGTGCTTCGCCATCTCGCAGGTGTAAATGCCAGTCATCAGGGCGGGTGATTGTTAGTTGATTTTTTGTCATAATACAAGTTCGCTATTATGCCCTAAGTTGAGATGTCTGACCTTCAAAAATTACTGTCTTTATTGTTTTTAAAATCCGCGCCGCAAGACCTGACGTGTTCATCGCAACGAACGGTGCAGATGGCTATCGTTTATTTTTTCTCGGGTTATATCGTTTTGCAGACGACGTTAAGGCCCGATGATATGTTTATGGGCTTGATATTAGGTTTTTTTGTGCAGTTTGCCTTTGTCTATATCGTATTGCAGGCTATGGGTCTGCAGCCGCGATTTTTGCAAACCTTTCTTGCCATACTTGGTGTCGGTGTTTTATTTAATTTAATATCCTGGCCGATATTTTCGATTATGTCTGATGAGTTGAACGACAATACAGTGAAATCTTCGATGCCATTGATTTTTTTGATGATCATCAGTTGGGAGGTTTTGGTTAAGGCCTATATATTCAAGCACGCGTTGGAGATGAAGATGTTGAGTGCGTTGGCTTTATCTTTTTCTCTGTTTTTTATCTCGGTCGCGTTATCGCAGTTGTTATTTTCTGCTGAGGCGGCGGGTTAAAGGAGTTATTAAATTTGAAGATTCATATACTGGGTATCTGTGGCACGTTCATGGGTGGCGTCGCGGTATTGGCGAAGCAGGCGGGGCATGAGGTCAGCGGTTGTGATGCCAATGTGTATCCGCCGATGAGTACCCAACTTGAAGAGCAGGGTATTCACCTGTGCGAAGGTTTTCGTGCAGAAGATATTCCACAGGATGTGGACGAAGTCGTTATCGGTAATGCGATGTCACGCGGCAATGAAGCGGTGGAATACGTATTAAATAATAATATTGCCTACAGCTCAGGGCCTGAGTGGTTGTCGAAACACGTACTGGATGAGCGCTGGGTGTTGGCAGTTGCGGGCACTCACGGTAAAACCACAACCTCGAGTATGCTCGCCTGGATGTTGCAGTATGCAGGTTTAAATCCTGGTTTTTTAATCGGCGGTATACCGGCTAATTTTGGTCTGTCTGCACGCTCGGGTGATGCGCCTTTTTTTGTGGTCGAAGCCGATGAGTACGACACCGCGTTTTTCGATAAACGTTCTAAATTTGTCCACTACCGGCCGAGAACGGCCGTCTTGAATAATCTCGAATTTGACCATGCTGATATCTTTGACAATTTAGATGCCATAAAAAAACAGTTTCATCACTTCGTGCGTACCATTCCAGGCGATGGGCTAATCATTAAAAATGGTGCGGATAAAAATATCGATGATGTGCTCGAACAAGGCTGTTGGTCACAGACAGCGGCGTTTTATAAAACCGATGATGCAGATCATAAAAAAAAGGGCTGGTCGATCGGTAAAACAACCGCGGATGGGAAATATTTTGAAATTCAGTTAGACGGTAAAATGGTTGCAAGTGTACATTGGTCGATTCATGGGTTGCATAACCGGATGAATGCACTGGCAGCGATAATAGCGGCGCAACATGCGGGTGTGCCGGTGGCTGTTTCATGTGAAGCCTTGAGTAAATTTAAAGGTATAAAACGTCGTCTTGAGATCAGAGGCGTGGTTAATGAGGTAACGGTATACGATGATTTCGCGCACCATCCAACGGCCATCGAAGAAACGCTCACGGCGATGAAAGAATTGAAAGGCGATGCTAAGGTATTTGCCGTATTAGAGCCGCGTTCAAATACCATGCGCATGGGTATTCACAAAGATAGTTTAAGTGATTCATGGCAGCAGGCAGATGAGGTTTGTCTGTATCAGCCTGAAGGACTGGACTGGAATCTTACGGATGTGGTCTCGGGTTCGAAAACGTCGGCGAAGATATTTTCCAGTACGGATGAGATAATCAGTCACCTGCTGACACGCGTCAAAAGTGGTGACCATATACTTATTATGAGTAATGGTGGTTTTGAATCAATACATGAACGTATGTTAAATGCGCTCGAAGGTAAAGCATGAAAAGTAAACATGAAGGACAGCAGTGAATAATACAAAACAGATAATCTCTCTGGCGATAACGGGTGCGTCCGGCGTGCAATATGGTTTTCGTCTGCTGGACGTGTTATTGCAAAAAAATCACACGGTTTATCTTATGGTGAGCAAGGCTGCACAGGTTGTTATCGGTATGGAAACGGATATCGCACTACCTGGGCGCTGCAAAGACATGCAGAAGTTTCTGGTCGAAAAGTATGCCTGTGATAGTGGTCAACTGCATGTGTTTGGCGAAGATGAATGGACCGCGCCGACAGCAAGTGGTGGTGGACTGGTCGATGCTATGGTGGTGTGTCCCTGCTCGATGGGTGCCTTGTCAGCGATCGCCACGGGAGCCAGCAATAATCTTATCGAACGTTCGGCCGATGTCATGTTAAAAGAGCGTCGCAAGTTAATCCTCGTGCCACGCGAAACCCCGTATTCCGATATCCATCTGGAGAATATGTTGAAACTTTCACGTATGGGTGCAGTGATGTTATGCGCCAATCCTGGTTTTTATAACGGTGCGAAAACCATCGAGGATCTAATCGATTTTGTTGTAGCAAAAATACTGGATCAACTAAACGTGGAGCATACGTTACAGCCTCGCTGGGGCGAATAACGTAATAGCGTTGTCATCTTGACCGAATGGGAGAGGTCTTATTTCCTCGAAGTCGATTTCATCCATTCGGTCGAGATGACATGTTCCGGCAAAATAATACAAGTAATACTGTCATGTCTGAAGATAAATTCTGGGAATCAAAAACACTGCAACAGATGAGTCACCATGAATGGGAATCATTGTGTGATGGCTGTGGTTTGTGTTGTCTGGTAAAGATAGAAGATGAAGATACCGGCGAAATATTTAATACCACAGTGAGTTGTCGGCAGTTAGATACCCAGAGTTGTCGTTGTCGCGACTATAAAAACAGATTGGCCGATGTGCCTATGTGTATCCAGATCACGTTAGATAATCTGCCACAACTGAACTGGCTTCCAGATAGTTGTGCTTATAAATTGCTGTATGAAGGTGAGCCATTGCCATCCTGGCATCCGCTACTGACCGGCAACAATCATACCGTGCATGATGCAGGCGTATCGGCAAAATGGTTCGCGCAATCAGAAGAATATATTCATCCTGAGCAGCTGGTCGAGTTCATCGTCTTTCCTGAAAAATAACACCATACGAATAGTATTTTGATGATAAAAAACACTGCAGAAAAATTACTAAAGACGCATAAAAGCCTCACTCATACGGAAAGCGTGAAGGTTGTCTCGCATGTTCAACGTGATACAAAGGCTTGGATTTTAAATACCGTGATGATCGAGGGATGTGATGTGCCATTTAAGTATAAACGTAAAAAACGGTATAAAAACTTACAAGGTCAACGCGTTAACCTTACCTATTATGCTGCAACGGAGAATGTTGCAGGCATAGTGATGGAAGTGATGCGTGTAGTAAGGATTAAAATTGCCTGATGTGTTTTATTGCAGTTACGACGTAATCACCAGGCGAGTCATGGTGTAGCATTACTTATAGAGTCTTCATCCAGTCAGGTACGGTGAGCTTTTCTATGTTGGCGGGCAGAAGAGTGATCATGCTGCTCTCGTTTTTTGTCTTGGTCTGGATATTTCGTCATTTATAGACTACTAATATGCTAGATAAAAAACTTTTTAAAAAACGAGTAATCACAGGTAATAGCATATGTCTTTAGGTAGTGTCATGATCGATCTAGAGGGAGCAAGCATTAATGAGCAGGAGCGTAAATTTTTAAGTCACCCCCAAACAGCGGGTGTTGTATTGTATCCGCGTAATTTCGTATCGATAAGTCAAATTCAGGAGCTCATTAAGGAAATACATGCGTTGCGAGACCCGCATTTGTTAATTGCCATCGATCATGATGGTGAGGGTATCGAGAGCTTTCCAGTAGGYTTTACKCRTTTTCCKACGGYGAGAGAGTTKGGSATTATTTAYGAAAAYAATGAATTTGAAGGYAGTGAATTTRYYGAAAARGCAGGTTGGYTRTTTGCSGCAGAATTACGYTCKATAGGTATCGATTTTAGTTTCTACCCTGGGCTTAATATAGATCATGATGAAGATAGTTACGATGAGAGAACTTTTCATTTTGATGCCGAATTTACAGCTGTATTAGCTTGTTCATTTATGAAGGGTATGTCGAAAGCAGGTATGCAAGCAGTAGGCAAACATTTTCCTGGCTATGGTAGTGTTAATGATGCCTCGTCTGAGGCTTTGCCGATTGATAACCGTGACATGGAGACGCTCAATGAAACAGACTTGCATGTGTTTAAGCGTGTTATCAAGAAAGGTCTTCCTGCGGTTACGGCAACGCATATTTTATATCAAAAAGTTGACTCAAAACCTGCAGCGTATTCAACGGTATGGTTAACACTAATATTGCGTGAAGAATTGGGGTTTCAAGGGCTAGTTATTGGTGACGATTTATCGATGAAAGCAGCAACCGTTGCTGGTAGCTATGCGCAGCGTGCCAGTTTGGCATTAAAAGCTGGCTGCGATATGGTTTTAGTATGTAATAACCCGGCGGGTGTTGTAGAAGTACTTAAAGCTCTAGACGGACATGTAAATGTGGACTCGCAAGCTCGACTTGCAAAAATGTATGGGAAAAATAGTAAGTCTTACGATGCATTGCGTTCAGGCAGGCATTGGAAAAAGGCCAGTAAACTGATTACTGAGGTACACAACTCTGCATGGCTTGAGATGAAGCATAATCAATTTGCATAAATAAATAATGGCAAGGCGTATCGTCATTTGAAAGCAGATGGCTTTTAATTAACTGACGAATAAATCAAACTGTTGCGCTTGTTAATAAGAAGGGAATAAAAAAAGCCGCTGGAAATTAATCCTGCGGCCTTTTCGTTTATAGGTGGTGCGTGGTTTTAGGCGTTTGTTACGTCGACAGCCTGTAAGCCTTTGTCACCTTCTGCAACAGAAAATATAACAGCTTGCCCTTCGCCTAGTGAGCGATGACCTTTGCCCTGAATCGAACGGAAGTGTACAAATACGTCCTCGCCGTTTTCGCGGGTGATAAAACCAAAACCTTTAGCCGCGTTAAACCACTTTACTGTGCCGCGTTCCTGGCCGTCAGAAATCTCGATTTCAGAATTTATTGCACTAACTGAATTAATTGTTTCTGTTGAATTTGTTTTACTTGAAAGCAATGTAGCGATAAGGATGCTGATGAAAGAAATCGCCCAGAGTTTTGCGTAGACGGGGGTTAGTAATAATGAAAAGCTTTCACTAAAGCTAGCGGTGGCTAGCGTTTGAATACTGATAATGGATGCAATGATGGATGCAGCGAGGCTGATAAGTATGATTTTTTTGTATGACATTTAGGGACTCCGAAAAAATAATTAAAACAGGAAGTGATAAAGGGGTTCTTTATATTTCCAATAACGTGTGTTACCCATCAAGTGAAATGAAAAAACGGGCAATTGATATTATAACTGAGCTTTTTCCTGGCGAATAGAGCTGTTACAGGGTTTTTTCTGTTTAAATGATTGATTTAATTGGGAACTCTTGGTTAGTGGTGTTTGTTAAGTGGTTATTTGGCGGACGCTTTGTTTTTTTTGTTGGCGATACGCGCCATAATCTCTTCAAGCGATTCATTACTGGGTAGCTGAATGTGAAAGCCGTGTTCTTTGAGATTATTAAAAACCGTGCTGGCATCTTCTCGGGCAAGTTTGGTTTTTTTTGAAATCTCCAGTTCCATAGAAAATTCAACAATGCCAAGACTGTTAAAAATTTCTTTAGGCATGGGCTCAAAATTATCTTCTTCGGCCAGATAGATATACATATCCGGCTTCAGGTTACAACGGTAGATAAAACTTAACATGTGGGTAGTCTCGGTAAATTATAGGTGTTTTAATACGGAGGTGGCAGCATCGATGGTTTTTTGAAGGTCTTCTTCTGTGTGCGCGGAAGAAACAAAGCCAGCCTCATAAGCAGAAGGTGCCAGGTACACGCCCTGTTCCAGCATGCCGTGAAAGAAGGTTTTGAAATGATTGATATTGCACTTTGTCGCCTGTTCAAAACTGGTTACCTGCTGTTTGTTAAAAAACAGGCCGAACATGCCGCCGATGCGATTGTAGGTCATATCGATGCGTGCGTCTTTTGCTGCAGCAAGGATGCCGTCGGTAAGAAATTCGACCTTTTTAGCCAGGTCATCATAAAAACCAGGCGCTGAGATCAATTCCAGTGTTTTTAAACCGGCGGTCATCGCTATCGGGTTGCCAGACAAGGTGCCAGCCTGATAGACCGGACCGAGTGGCGCGATGTGTTGCATAATCTCACGCTTGCCGCCGAATGCGCCTACCGGCATACCACCGCCGATGACTTTACCTAGCGTGGTCAGATCAGGGGTGATTCCGTAATGACCTTGTGCGCCGCCTAAAGCGACACGAAAACCGGTCATCACTTCATCAAAAATCAGTACAGCACCGTGTTTCGTGCAAGTTTCGCGTACACCTTCAAGAAAGCCATCGACCGGTGGAATGCAGTTCATATTGCCGGCCACGGGTTCGATGATGACGCAGGCGGTCTGCGCACCAATATCTTTCATGGCGGCATTAAAGGCATCCAGGTCATTGTAGGGCAGAGTGACGGTTAGTTCTGCAAGCGCTGCGGGTACACCGGGCGAACTTGGTTGCCCCAGGGTTAAAGCACCGGAACCGGCTTTCACTAATAATGAATCGGCATGGCCGTGGTAACAGCCTTCGAACTTAATCAGTTTTTCGCGACCGGTAAAGCCACGGGCCAATCGGATTGCGCTCATGGTCGCTTCTGTGCCCGAACTTACCATGCGCACCAGGTCCATCGAAGGCACGAGTTCGCAGACTTTATCTGCCATCGTGGTTTCAAGAACCGTCGGTGCGCCAAAGCTTAGGCCGTTGCTCGCCGCGTCGCGGACGGCAGAGATAACATCAGGATGAGCGTGGCCAAGGATCATTGGTCCCCATGAACCAACATAATCGATATATTGTTTATCATCTTCATCATAGATGTAGGCACCTTGAGCGCGTTTGATGAAGACCGGGTCACCGCCGACACCGGCAAAGGCGCGCACCGGAGAGTTAACTCCGCCGGGGATATGGTTTTGAGCGGATTTGAATTGATCGGACATGTGGTTCCCTAAATTTAAATCAAAATATGATGAATTATCTGGGGCGCGATTTTACCTGAATTGTGGATGAATAGCTGAGTTTGGTATTTTACTCATCAAGTTCATAACAGCCGGCGTCCGATTCAGGAAAGTAAGAGCAATAATATACTTTGCCTTTGCATTTGGCTGTCCAGGATTGTTCACCACTAAGTTCGATTTTTTCATCAAACACTTGCACATTTTCCGGTGTGCAATCGACATTCAATGAGGTGATTTGTTCAGGAATAGTAAAGTCGTTTAAACAGCCGCTTAGTCCGAAAGCAAAAAATGGTGCACATATGGCGATCGCCTTCATTGTTTTTATTTTTTTAGTTAATAGAGACCTTTGCACGATACAAACACGAGTAAAAACGTCTAAAATCCCCCTGTTTTTCGGCAATTGCTCCTGCGTTGCTCTACCTTCGACCATCCTTGGTCTCGTGCCTCAATCAGCAAAATTTTAGCCTTTTTTCTTTCGCGCCTGTATCGCGCAAAAGTCTCTAATAATGTCATTGATCCTTCACCTTTCATTTTAGAGGCTCCCTAGCAGGAATTAATATATTTGCAGCCCCATGTTAAAAATATTGATTGAGATTCATCGTAGCCTGCTGGATGTCTTTTGCTGAAAATACGCTGCTGATCACAGCTGCCATATCAGCGCCATGTCGTATAACCTGTTGGATGTTTTTCTCACTGATGCCACCGATAGTGCATATGGGTAGTGTTAGTTGCTTACGGGCTGTTAAAAGAATATCCAGGCCAGCAACGACCGTGTTGGGCTTTGTTGGCGATGAAAATATTGCGCCAAAGGCAACGTAGCTCGCAAGGTTCTTTTGTGCCTTTAAGGCGAGTGGGATGTCGTTATAACATGAGACCCCGACAATCGAATCCTGACCAAGTATCTGGCGTGCTTTACTGATGTTTGCATCGTCTTTACCTAAGTGTACGCCATCGGCATTAACGGCTTTAGCAAGTTCGATGTCGTCGTTAATTATGGATATTGCCTGATATTTGTGACAGAGCGATTGCAGGGCGCTTGCCTGTTTAAGTTTTTTTTCGGCATTATCTGACTTATCACGATACTGGATGATACGTGCACCACCGCGTAATACGGATTCGATGGCGAATTCAAAGTTTGTTTCGTTTATTAGTTTTTCATCGGTGATGACATAGAGACCGTTGAGGCTGGCCTTATGTGCATTGTGTCGGGTCACTATTTATCCCAGAAAAAACGGTTGGGGTGATATTGCCCCATGCCTATACGGTGCGCATTAACTAATGTTTTATGGGTGTATTCCAGGCCTTTTCTAACTGCGCCAAGTACCTCTTGACCAAGTGCAATCTGCGCCGCGATACTGGATGCGAGTGTGCAACCAGAGCCATGATATTTGTGCGGCAAGCGTTCATTGTGAAATTTTTCCAGTTCGCGATTGTTACTGAACAGGGTGTGCACAATATCCGGTGTATTGCCATGTGTGCCGGTGAGCAGTATGTATTCTACATCAGACTCTAACAGGCCTATTGCGGCGGCATTTGGTGTATCTGATCCGGGCGCTAATGCATGTACTTCATGAATGTTAGGGGTAAGTACTTTGGTGACAGGTAATATTAAGGTACGCACCGTGTCGACTAATTCGTCTGTGCTTAACGAGCCGTCAGTTTCAGTGCTGAAGACCGGGTCGTAAATAACCGGAATGTGTTCGTAATCCATAATAATGGAGTGGATGGCCATGGCGATTTCCGCGCTGCCAACCATACCAATTTTTATTGCGGCTATCGGCATATCTTCTAATATCGCGCGAGCTTGTTCGATAATCAGATCGGCGGGCATAGGGGAAAAAGAGATGACATCCGTT
>NVSH01000005.1 GCA_002401185.1 Gammaproteobacteria bacterium
GCGGGAGGCAGCAGCGAACTGCGCAGTAGCGAGGTTGCGCTGACCGATGCCCATGGCACGGAGCACTGGTTCCAGGTGGTCAAGCGACCGCTGCGGATCTCGGCACGCACCTGCCATGTGGTCACGGTAGCGGTGGACATCTCACTGCGCCGACGCATGGAGCAGATGAAGACCGAATTCATCTCTACCGTCAGCCATGAACTGCGCACGCCGCTGACCGCCATCCGCGGCGCGCTCGGCATGCTGATCGGCGGTATCGCCGGGCATATCGGCGACGACGCCCGCCCGCTGCTGGATATCGCGCACAAGAACAGCGAACGCCTGGTGCGCCTGATCAACGACATCCTCGACATCGAAAAGCTCGAAGCCGGGCGCCTGGCGTTCAACTTCGGCCGCCACGACGTGCGCGCGCTGGTGCAGCAGGCGCTGTCGGACATCGAGCCGTACGCCCGCGACTACGGCGTCAGCCTCGCGTTGGTGAGCGGCGACGAGTCGCGGTCGAGCGACGCCATGGTCGACCCCGACCGCTTCGCCCAGGTGATGGCCAACCTGCTGTCCAATGCGATCAAGCATTCCCCCGCCGGCGGCAGCGTGACGGTCGATCTTGGTCACCACGACAACGTGCTGGAACTCGGTGTACAGGATCACGGGGCGGGGATTCCCGAGGCTTTCCGCGGGCGGATCTTCGAACGCTTCGCCCAGGCCGACTCCTCCGACGCCCGCCAACGTGGCGGCACCGGGCTGGGCCTGGCGATCACCCGCTCGCTGGTGCAGCAGATGCACGGGCAGATCGGTTTCGACTCCCAGGAAGGCCACGGCTCGCGCTTCTGGCTGCAGCTGCCACTGGAGGAGCAATCCGCAGCGCCCCTGCAGCGACCCGCCGCACCACGGGCCAGAGCCGCTCAGGGTGACGACGCGCCGCTGATCCTCATCCTCGAGCCGGACACGCGGGCCGCCGAGCAGCTGGCCACAGCGCTGCAGCAACATGGCTACGCCACCTTGATCAGTGGGAGCGCAGCCGAGGCACGCCAGCTGTTGCTGAAGTTCGACGTCGAGGCACTGACCCTCAGCCCGGCACTGGATGACGAGAACAGCGCGGCTTTCCTGCAGAGCCTGCGCAGCCAGCACAACTTCGTAGATTTCCTGTTGTGGCACGGTAAATTCCCCGTTGACCGGAAAGGTACGCGTTATATCGGCAGCGTAACCCTGATACTCCGCGCCGGCATCGATTAATACCAGTTCGTCATCATTAAGCCTGGCATTATTCTCAGTGTAATGCAGGATACAACCATTCTCACCACCACCGACGATGGATGAGTATGCCCAGCCGGCATCGTTGCGTTTAAATTCGAATAAAAACTCGGCTTCAAGCTCGCACTCGTTGATATCTGGTTCACATTTCTTCATCGCATTGATGTGTGCCCGCACCGATATTTTTGCTGCTTTACGCATCAAGCTGATCTCTTCGCGCCCCTTGAATAACCGCATGTCATGCAATAAAAATTCGAGAGAAACAAATTCGTACGGTACCCGTGCACCTCGACGAGACTGCGCACGCAAATCATTCACACACTGTATGACATGTTTATCAAACACTGGGTTGAGGCCGATACTGTAATATACGCTTTCTCGCCCTTCCATCAGCTCTGGCAGAATCTCTTCCATATCATCAATCGGATAAGCCGCATCGGCAGCAAAGTGTTCTATCGCGCCTTCTGGTCCAAAACGACGGCCTTCCCAAGTTTCTTTTTGCAGATCACGTTGACGACAAAACAGGACATACTCACCCTCTTTACGATGGGGAATAAGCACGATGACCGATTCCGGCTCATTGAAACCACTGAGATACATGAAGTCACTGTCTTGGCGAAAGCCATGCTCAACATCACGATTTCGTATCAGTGTCGGTGCAGAAGGTAAAATCGCTACCGAGTTATCATGCATCATCCGCATCAGTTGCTTACGACGTTTAATGTGTATTTTTTTATTCAATTTTCTGGTTTCCGATAGTGTAATAAAGTTAGCTTCAATGTACTGTTTGAGAGGACTGCAAAGGCTGCAACTCTTCGTAAACCAGTAACACACCCACACGGACATACTCACTAACTTCCATAAAAGCAACTTCGTCTTCTTCGTCGCCCTCTTCCAGGATGGCTAATTCCGCCTCATCATCCGCAATATATCCGGCACGGGATATTTCCAGAATATCATGAATTAATTCTTTACTGTCTTCGGGCAATTCTGTGTCTTCTTTTATGCCCCCGATAGCCAGACCATAAACAAAACCCTGGCACCAGACACCTAAGGCCTCGACTCGCGATTCAAGTTCTTCATCATCATCGGGCAACATCAATTCGAAATCCACGTCGACGCTGTTCAACTGTTCTGTTGATATCTGATGTATTTGTAATAACTTTTTACCTACCTGCTGCAGCGCTTTACTGCTTTCCTCATGGTTACCAAGCACTTGCAGCATCCACTGCGATGCCTCCGTTGCACCCTGTGCGCACAACATGCCACACAGTGCACCATGAGCTTCAATCGCACCCAATGCTGCGTCAACGTCAAATAACAAACCTTCTAACTGTGAAATATCCGGAAAACTTTGCATGACAACAAAAAACACCAATAGTCTTAAAAAGACGTGAGTTTAAATCAAACCCATGATAAATTCTTCATAGTATTTGACCGATGACGTTTCTCACTCTACTATTAGGCATGACTGACACAATCACAAGAATAACCAAACTCGAAGAACAGGTAAGTGACCTCATTGAGCTCTGCCAAAAGCTGGGCAATGATAATACCGAACTTCGCAACCAACTCCATAAACTCCATTCTGAACGTTCTGGCCTCATCGAACAAAAAGAAAAAGTGCGCGTACAGGTAGAGTCAATGATTAGTCGCTTACGCTCGATGGAAAAAGCCTAACTACCCGATTTTGTTCATTCTGTTAAGATAACTATCGAAGACCACCTACGGCGGTCATTGATAGAGGTTACCCTACGTGAGTAAAACAGAACCCTTAACCATAACCATTATGGGCAAGGAATACCGCATTGCCTGTCCTGATGAAGAAAAAGATAACCTGCGCGCATCCGCAGACCTTTTAAATGACAAACTCACTGAGATAAAACAACAAGGATCCGTAATCGGTACCGAACGCATAGCGATAATGGTTGCACTCAACCTAAGCCATGAAGTTTTACATAGCGCATCAATCAACACCGAGCACGATACTTTAAATCAGCGCATCGATGCTCTGTCAGAGCGTATCGATGATTCAATGCGAAATATTCAACTGTTATAACTAACGTTCGGGTTTATTGTATTTATTACCTCTTTTTATATTGATTTAAATATTACATTACATACAATAGAGTAACGGATGCATGATACTTAAACATCGTTCATCCGTCAGTTTTGACATCTCTGGGATGTACGTAAGCAACCTGTTATATCCCTTGAGCCTTAAATGCTGTCTTTGGGAGTTGGACTGTTGAAGCCGTGCGCATTACCGCTAGTCGGGAAGCCTGACGTTTCATCGCTGATTCCCCCCTGAACTTACCGGTTCAAGGTCTTCAGTATTGCTACGGCATTTCTGGAGGTGTCATCCTATTTTTAACCGAATCATTAATAAAATCACATCCTCAGCCCAACATCCGTTTCCATGGAGCCTCCATGCCTGACGACTCAACGCCAGACAAGCTAGCGGATAACGTTAATGCCAACCAGAGTCACACAAACATCAGACGACAGAAGCGTGCTCAACGTCAACGATTAACCCTTAAGACACAAAAAAAACACTGCCAGGCTTTGCGCGACAATGTCATTAAAGAGAAAACCTACCTAAACAGCAAACACATCGCCCTGTACATAGCCAATGACGGCGAAATTGACCCGCAATCACTCATCGAACACGCCTGGTTTCTAAACAAAAAAGTTTATCTACCTATACTGGCACCACTACGAAACCGTTTGTATTTTGCACCTTATGACACAGGTAGCCATTTAAGGCTTAACCGTTATGAGATACCCGAGCCAGTGTGCCATCCATCACAATGGAAAACGGCCAGACAGCTAGACCTCTTGTTACTTCCGCTGGTAGCTTTTGATGTTGACGGAAATCGTATCGGTATGGGCGGAGGTTTTTATGATCGTACACTGGCGTACCTCAAACACCGGCACCACTGGCGAAAGCCAACACTCGTGGGGCTGGCACACGACATTCAAAAAGTAGAACAACTCCATACGCAAAACTGGGATATTCCACTGGATTGCATCATTACTGAAAAGCAACGGTATACCGCTTCGTAAATCTGGACTGCTCTAAGCTACAGTCAAAACATTTTACCGCAGAGGCACAGAGAACGCGGAGTAAGCGCTCATATTGCTAACTGCGCCGTAGGGCACGTTAACAATAAAAAAACTCTGCGCTCTCTGTGCCTCTGCGGTAAATAATTTTTAAAGTTTTTAGAATCCTAAACAGAAAGAAATAGCTGGTAAGCAGGGTTATCCGTTTCTTCCCAATACGGATAAGCTAACGTATCAAGATACTCCCCCAACTGCTTACGCTCAGCTTTCGGTATCTGCAGCCCCACCAATACGCGACCAAAAGCTGCCCCATGATTTCGATAATGGAACAGACTGATATTCCAACGCGTTCCAATACGGGTCAAGAAATCCAGCAAGGCACCCGGACGCTCGGGAAACTCGAAACGATACAATACCTCGTTTTCTAATGCAGCACGACCGCCGACCAGATGACGTACATGCATCTTGGCCATTTCGTTATCCGTCATGTCCAGTACTGGATATTTTTTATTCGTTAATCTGGCGATTAATTCTTTACGCTCAGTCATACCATCACTTAACTGAACACCAGCGAAAACCTGAGCATCGGTATCATCAGAATAGCGGTAATTAAATTCGGTTATGCCACGCTTGCCGATGGTTTGACAGAAATGTTTAAAACTGCCGGGTCGTTCAGGAATGGTTACTGCAAATAAAGCTTCACGTTGCTCACCTATCTCGGCTCTTTCTGAAACATGGCGCAGGCGATCAAAGTTCATGTTCGCACCACTGTTGATGGCTATCAGTGTTTTACCACTAACTTTTTTCTGGTCAACATATTTTTTCAAACCTGCCACAGCTAGTGCACCAGCAGGTTCAGTAATCGAACGGGTATCATCAAAGATATCCTTAATGGCCGCACAAATTTCATCGGTAGTCACCGTTAACATCTGATCGACACACTGCTTGGCTACTCGAAACGACTCTTTACCCACCTGCTTTACCGCAACACCATCGGCAAATATGCCGACGTGGCCTAAAGTAACACGACGGTTTTTTTCAAAAGCGGCCGTCATGCAAGCTGCATCGGCCGGTTCTACACCGATGATTTTTGTTTTCGGACTTAAATACTTAACAATTGAGCCCACACCTGCGATCAGGCCGCCACCGCCAACTGGAATAAAAATGGCATCGATAAAATCAGCATGTTGACGAACGATTTCAAGACCGACTGTACCTTGCCCTGCAATAACATCGATATCATCATAAGGATGAATAAAATCTAATTTTTGTTTGCACGCATACTCAGTTGCATACTCACAGGCCTCATCATAATTATCACCAATTAATATGACTTTCGCACCATAAGACTTAACCGCTTTGACTTTAATACCGGGTGTTGTTTTAGGCATTACAATGGTTGCATCAAGGCCAAGCTTTTTCGCAGCCAAAGCCACACCTTGTGCATGATTACCCGCTGAGGCGGCAACCACGCCACGTACTTTTTTTGATAACGTAAGCTGATAAATACGGTTATAGGCACCACGTAACTTGAATGAAAAAACACTCTGTAAATCTTCACGCTTAAGCAACACCAAATTATTCTCGCGTTTGCTTAATAAATTGGCCTTTTCCAACGGCGTTTCTACAGCAACATCGTAAACCCGAGCAGTTAATATTTTTTCTATGTATTTCTTAGTCATAAGCGAAGAATAGCGGTTAAACAGTCAATAGTGAATAGGCAAACTTAAGGAACTATTAATTAATACCCACTGAAATTAAAATCACGCTATTTACTGCCAACATTATTGTAGTATCATCCATACAAGAAAACATTATTAGCCACAAACTCACGTGAGTAAACACACATGACCCAGGATGAAATGAAAAGAAAAGCCGCTGAGGCTGCACTTGACTATGTAGGTACGGACGAGATAATCGGCGTTGGCACTGGCTCTACAGTCAACCACTTCATCGATGTGCTTGCTGAGATAAAACACAAGATTGATGGCGCGGTTTCTAGTTCCATTGCATCAACCGAACGCTTGGAAGCCCACGGCATAAAAGTATACGACCTTAATATGGCTGRTACGCTCTCTGTGTATGTTGATGGCGCTGACGAATCCGACCATTATCTTAATTTAATTAAAGGTGGTGGTGGTGCGCTGACGCGCGAAAAAATCATCGCTGGCGCCAGTAGAAAATTCGTCTGCATCGCCGATGAATCTAAACTGGTGGATGTCATGGGTGAGTTCCCGTTACCGATTGAAGTTATCCCGATGGCACGTAGTTACATTGCCAGAGAACTCATTAGATTAGGTGGACGGCCAGTGTGGCGCGAAAACTATGTCACCGATAACGGCTGCGACATCCTGGATATACACGATTTAAAAATAATGGAACCGGTCAAACTGGAAAACCAGATTAACAGTTTACCCGGTGTCGTGTCGGTAGGCATCTTTGCTAATCGACCTGCTGACGTATTAATATTAGGCACGCAAGAAGGTGCTAAAACGGTGTTATCCAAATAATACCAACGCTCAAATAGCTCCTCGTTCATATAAAAACACCTTGAGAAAAAAAACCGCCAGTCGTGTACTTGCGGTTTTTTCTATACATACATTACAAAAAAACGGGACCCTAAGACCCCATTTTTTACATACTAAACATTAAAGATTAGAATTTTTTGCGGATACCTAACGCAAGGCCATCATTTTCTTTACTCATAAAACCAGCATCAGCAGCAGTAATATCATCAGAAACATCACCGAAAGCCACATACATTATCGTCATCTTGGATAATGCATGTATGTACGCTAGTGCAAAACTGTTCGTGTCAGCATTACTGTTAGTTATATGAGATGCCTGACCGATGGTTGCCTGGATAGAATTATYCTTATTAATATTAAAACCGGCATTTGCATGTATGTAATTAAAACCAGTGAAATCTTCAGCGTCTTCATACTGCAAAGCCACATGAAATGCTTTGGTTTTAAACTTACCGCCAACCTTCACCGCTGACTCGGTAGCATTAGTCGCACCATTACCACTTACAGCTGTACCTGGTTGCGCATCTATCCAGTCTACAAAAGCTAAAATGGCTTTTGTTTGATAACGAAAACCAAAACCAACGGTTTCGTCTTCACTGTTAGAAAAGGTTGTATTCGCAACCAACTGAAACCCACCCACCTTAGGTGAAGAGTATTGCACAGCATTCGTCATACGACCACGGTTAATAGCACGGCCGTTATGTAGCCTGGACATGGTATGAATAAAACCACGACCTTCAACAGGTGTGCGGTACAAAGAGTCAACCTTGCCACCTTTTTGTTTGTAGTTTGAAGAGAAGGTACCAATTTTAAGGACACCCATACCGCCTTTTAAACCAACGAAGGCATCTCGTTGAGTAAAAGCATTACCGCTCGTGCCGTCATCCACACTTGAGAAACCACCATCTGCTGGATTAATTTCGAATTCGGCTTTATAGATAGCTTTTAAACCATCACCTAGGTCTTCAGAGCCTTTTACACCGATAGCTGATGTGTTACTTGTCAAATCAAGGTTATCGTTACTGTCAAGATCAAGGATCGTTAAATGAATATTACCGTAAACAGTTGGTGCTGCCATAACCGCTGGTGCAGCCATCGTTGCTGCTACCGCGATTGCTAATAGTGATTTTTTCATCATGCAAGACTCCTGCAATTTTTAAATTATTATAATTATAAAATGTGACCACAAGATAATATGCACAATACATATAACTTGCTCCACCTTATTGATAAAAAATAATGTAGGCACATTTTTTTATCTTTTCCTATTAACACCTTTTCGTGCAAGTGTTTTACAAACAAAGATGCCGAGATTATATGCAGAAACACTAGGTTTGCAAGCAAATACTTAAGATACCTAACCTTACGCATTTGCCAATTTTATAGAGTCCATATTAATCTGACCAATAAAAAAGGCCCCAGAAGGAGCCTTTTATCAAAAACCTTAAAAAGATATTTAACGTTTTGAGAACTGAACTGCGCGACGTGCTTTGCGTAAACCCACTTTTTTACGTTCGACTTCACGTGCATCACGAGTAACGAAACCTGCTTTACGCAGTGGGCTTCGCAATGTTTCATCGTATGAAATCAAAGCACGGGTAATACCATGACGGATAGCGCCGGCCTGGCCCGAGATACCACCACCGCTTACCGTAACTTTTAAATCGATGTTACTTGTCATATCAACTAGCTCTAACGGCTGACGCACAATCATCTGCGCTGTTTTACGACCAAAGAAAACATCCAGTGGTTTACCGTTAACAACGATATCACCAGCACCTGTGCTTAAATAAACTCGTGCACTTGATGTTTTGCGTCGACCGGTTGCGTAATATTGTTCTGCCATGGGTATCTCGTCTTTTAAATTAGTTTACTTCGACCAGCTAACTATCAACTGATTTCTAGAGGTTGTGGCTGCTGCGCTGCATGCTGGTGTTGTGGACCTGCATAAACTTTCAGCTTACGGTACATCTCACGACCTAAAGGATTTCTTGGCAACATGCCTTTTACCGCTATCTCAATCACACGTTCTGGCGAACGTTCAATCATATCGGTGAAATTGGTTTCTTTCAGCCCGCCCATGTATCCAGAGTGGCGGTAGTACATCTTATCTTTCGCCTTATTACCACTAACACGCACTTTTTCTGCATTGATGACAACGATGTAATCACCTGTGTCAACATGTGGTGTGTAGATTGCTTTATGTTTACCGCGTAGACGACGCGCGATTTCAGTTGCTAATCGACCCAATGTTTTACCATCAGCATCAACCAGGAACCAGTCACGTTTTACGTCATCAGCTTTTGCGCTTATGGTTTTCATCACTAATCCGGTATATCTACTTAATATCTAATTAAATGTTATGACGTGTACCGAATGGTCGGCCCCGAYAAAGAGGCGGAATATTACAGGCATTTACTGTGCTGGACAAGTCTATTGCTGGCTTTTTAGTAAAAATATTTACTATTACGGCTGGGCACCATATAGGCGGGCTGTCAGCGGGAGTATTTGACCACACTGATGTTGCGACCTGTTATAGATTACTTAACATTCCAGTAGGCGAAGCTTCCACGTCCTGCTCTCGCCCCTCGGTAACCGCTTCCTGCGTTACCCTAATAAATTTCATCCATGTAACGATGCATTGCCCTACTACTGTACATCCTGTACATATTACCTACATCCCTGTAGGCAAAGCTTCCGCGTCCTGCTCTCGCCCCTTACCTACATCCCTGTAGCCAAAAAAAACACGGATTAAAAAATCCGCGTTAAAAACACCACCAAGGGAAGGGTGGAAAAGATATACAAAATTCAATCCATATGAATTTAATATAAGTAAATTATAATATATCAATTAACAGATTTCAACAAGTACATAATAATCTCGCGCAACCTTCTTAAAGTTACTTAAATTTCAAAAAGTTACCTATAGGGCACCTCTATTAATTGCTTGCGCCCTAAATTAACAACCTCGTCACAATCTCACCTCCTTTCAGATGTTTTTCAATAATCTCATCAACATCCTCGCGATCGAGATAGGTGTACCAGGTCTCTTCAGGATAGACCACGATAACCGGACCAAGTTCACAACGGTCTAAACAGCCTGCTGTATTTATCCTGACCTTGCCCTCACCAGATAAACCCAATGCCTTTATCCTTGTTTTAGCGTAAGCACGAATTTCAGTCGCGTTACACTGTTCACAGCATTGCTCACCTGACGCCCGATCATTTGTACAAAAAAACACATGATATTTATAATGCGCCATCAACACTCCCCTTCTGTCACTATTTATTTACGTAATCTTAATAGTATGTCACAAAGAACCATATAAGGTGGTTTCACCATGACGGCAAAAATGCCGCTATATAAGATCATATACCAACATTGCTACACATAAACCTGTTGCACCCGCCGCACTAAAACAGCAATATACACCGCATGCGTAATTACACTTTCTTTGACCAACTCATTATAAATGCCGATACGGCTTTACGTACTTTATTTGGCGAGCCCATTATCACGCATCGACCGTATCCAGCCGCTGGTGTATCTGACGCGGATTTTTCTGAACAGGAAAGAAAAAACATCGCTGGGCTGATGAGGGTAAATCATAGTGGTGAAGTTGCAGCTCAGGCTCTTTATCAAGGGCAGTCTTTAACGTCAAGAAATAAAGCTATCAAGGAAAAATTACAGCAGGCCGCTCAGGAAGAAAACGACCATCTGGAGTGGACAAAAAACAGAATAAACGAACTGGGTAGTCACACCAGTCTGTTAAACCCTTTGTGGTATGGCGGGTCTTTTGTTATCGGTGCCTGCGCCGGCGTCGCTGGTGATAAATGGAATTTAGGTTTTTTAGCAGAAACCGAACATCAGGTCGTCAAGCATCTGGAATCTCACCTCAACAAACTACCCGGTGGCGACTTAAGAAGTCGCGCAATTCTGGAACAGATGAAAACCGATGAACAAAAACATGCAACCACTGCCATCGAAAATGGCGCTGCTGTATTACCTCCTCCGGTTAAAACCTTAATGGCCGCCATGTCAAAAGTAATGACGGGTTCGACTTATTATATTTAACTTTCTAAGAACAACCGTTCACCCAGTACTTAATGGCGGATGATAAATAATCTGCACCGCATTGCCATCCGGGTCTTTACAATAAAAACTACGCGCACCGTCACGATGGTCTTTCACACTGGATAATAGTTCCACATTTTCCTGCTTTAAAAAGGCAAACCATTGTATTACATCGTCTGCGTTATCAATGATAAAACCCAAATGATCCAGCTTTTGCCCGCTATTTTCATCAATGGCTTTACTGGCACGATGTAATGCCAAATTATCGCTGCCTGATGTCAGATAATAATTATCTTCATCTGGCCGCCATTCAATACTCATTCCTAACAGACGTGTGTAAAAATCCACACATTTTTCAAGCTCACTAACGTTCAGCGCAAGGTGGTGCATGCCTGCGGTTTTTTCAGGTCGTTCTATTCGTGACATCTTTTATCTACCTCGTGCTAATCGGCGAATACCGCATCATGCACTTGTTGCCACACGCTTTCACCAAATACCGACTTGATCACCAGAGGCAGTGCAATAGAACCTTGTGACAATATCGCATCATGAAAGGCTTTTAATTTTACTTTATCGGCAACACTTATTTGTTCACCTACTATTATTTCACGTGTTTTTAAAATAAGCTCACGACCAATTGCGTAACACAACGGGGTTGCAGCCGCATTACAATACCAACTAACCTCAGCCTGTGCCTGTGATACGTCAAAACCCAGTTTTTCGACCAACAGGTTGACTGCATCATCAAAGGTAAATTGTCCTGTATGAATTTTTACATCGATAACAATGCGAAGAGCACGCCACAATCGGTCACGTAATAAAATAAACGCATGCTCTTTCTGGTTATATAAGCCTTGTTCAAAAACCAGTTGCTCACAATACAGCGCCCAACCTTCGTACATACTTGCCGAAGCGTTAAGTAGACGCGTCATATTTTTTTTATGGTTTTGATTAGCAATAACAAACTGTAAGTGATGCCCTGGAAAGGCTTCGTGCGCTGAGATCAAATCGATACTGAACTGGTTATGCTCCGCCAATAATGCTTCATCTTCCACCGTCGTAACATAATACAGACCACGTTGTTTTTTATCATGCGGCATCGGTGGTTCATACGCAGCAAAAGGAATGATGCCGCGCAAAAACTTCGGGGTCTGCTGCACTTTAAGTGACTGCTGCTCAGGCACCGTAACGATATCGGCTTTTAATAACCACGCATGTGCTGTTTGCATTCTTTTACGATAACTATCGAGTAATTGCGTGGCGGCCGGATGCTTGGCGCCAACTTTTGCCAATGCTTTATTGATGTTTTGTTCACCACAAATCTTATCGCTATAGCGCAATAATTCCTCTTCTGTTTGCGCAACCAAACGCTCACCAAAATCGAGAATTTTCGCAGCATCCGCTGATAAGAAATGCTTTTCATTTATCAGACGGTTAAACCGATTATGGCCAGATGCAAATTTTCCTGCCGCTGATGGCAACACGTCATTTTCGAGGTAATCAGCAAAATCATTTATCGCGTGCGCCGCCTCATCAAACAATGGTTGCAGTCTTGCAGGATTAGTGAATTTGGCCGTAAGCAAAGGGTTTCTGTCCAGCGTGTGTATAAATTCTGCGCCCGATCGCGCGATACCTATTGCCGTAACCGTCCATTCGGGCACAACCCGCTCTGGATAATGCGATAACATGCTCTTTGCACCACGTAAATATTCCGGGATGGCCTGCAAACGATGTTTGGTCGCCTTGTGTACATTACTGCCAGGATGAATCAACAGCTGATAGATTGCATTGATTGGCAGGTACTCGACAGGGTTACGATAACGCCAGTCATTTTCTTCCAGATCATGCAACTCAACCGATATCGCACCCGACAAAACGCGGTAATCTATCTGCCTGGCTTCTGATAATTCGGCCAGGGTTAACTCATCCATCGCCGACTGCATTTTCTGATTTAAAACAATCAACGCACCGATATCATCATGCTCGTAACTTTTTAAAATTTCGGCATATTCATTGACCCCCACAGAAACAGCGGATTCTGGGTGATAACGAAGCCATGAGTGATAATATTGATCGCATAGCAGATCAAAATGTTTGTCACTCAAACTACACTGAGTATTACTTTCAACACTTACACTATCTTCTACGGATGTTAATACTAACTTTTCAACGCTGGGCATCTTATTATTCTTCTATAATTTCATAGTCATGGGTTACATCAACACTTTTCGCCAGCATAATAGAAACTGAACAATATTTGTCTGCCGTCATATCCACCGCACGCGAGACTTTTTTCGTATCGAGGTTTTTACCTTTCACGATGTAATGCACATGTATTTTTGTAAATACTTTTGGCGCCTCATCAGCACGCTCGGCTGATAACTCGACCTGACAATCGGTAATCTCCTGGCGTTGTCGCTGAAGAATTAACACTACATCAAATGCGGTACACCCCCCCATGCCTAGCAATACCATTTCCATCGGCCTAATACCGAGGTTACGACCGCCACTTTCTGGCGGCCCGTCCATGACCACTGAATGACCACTGTCGGACTCACCAACAAAAGACATATTATCCAACCACTTTACGACTGCTTTCATATTAAGCCTTTATTTATATTCATAGGAATCTTTGCACAAAGCATCTTTTTACTGATACTTTAGGTTTATTTAAATCTTGTGTATTATCTCTTGTCAATGAAAAACCGCAGGCATTTACCATGAGCATTGTCAGAGAGATTCCAACACTCAACCCTTCTCTAGAACACCTGCTGAAACACTCTCACCAAAAAACATACAGTGCCAAAAAGGTCATCATCCATGAAGGTGACGTTTCAAATAGCCTGTACTATATCATCGAGGGCTCGGTAAGCGTACAGACAGAGAGCGAAACCGGAGAAGAAATCATCCTCGCGCAACTAAATCAGGGAGATTTTTTCGGCGAGGCTGGACTGTTTGACATAGAGACGACACAGCAAGGTAAACGCACCGCAGGCATCACTGCCCGAGCAGACTGCGTGATCGCCGAGATAAGTTACGCACAATTTAAACAGATTATCAGTGAAGACCCTGCCGTCATGTTCCTGTTAACCAGTCAGATTTTTAATCGACTAAAAAAAACCAGCCAGAAAGTTCGCGACCTTATCTTTCTCGATGTTAAAGGACGCATCGCACATTGCTTGCTAGACCTCAGCAGCCAACCTGATGCCATGACACACCCCAATGGCATGCAGATAAAAACAACCCGACAAGATATAGCAAAAATGGTTGGCTGTTCAAGAGAGATGGCTGGGCGCGTTTTAAAAGAGCTAGAGGACGAAGACCTGATTACCGCCCACGGAAAAACCATCGTCGTGTTTGGTACTCGTTAAGCTGCAATATGTATGCAGGTGAAATGTCATGCGGCAGATGTTTCTGCGTTATCAATAAAACAACTCGGCTAATTTATCCCCTGGGTTTTCCGCTCGCATAAACGCTTCACCTACCAGGAACGCGTTAACATGATTTTCACGCATCAACTGCACATCTTTTTTCGTATGAATGCCCGATTCTGTCACCAGAATGTGCCTCGCATCCACCATGTCGAGCATATCCAGTGTCGTCTGTAGTGACGTATCAAAGGTTCGCAGGTTACGATTATTAATACCGATTAAACGCGCACCGGTTGTTAACGCTCGCTCCATCTCAGCGGCATCATGCACTTCCATCAATACATCCATTTCCAGTTCACAGGTAAGATCAAATAATGATTGCAGGTCGGCATCATCAAGCGCCGAGACGATCAACAATATACAGTCAGCATCAATCACACGGGCTTCATAAATCTGGTAAGGGTCGATAATAAAATCTTTGCGGATAACCGGAAGATGACAAGCGGCTCTCGCCTGTTGAAGATAATCTTCGTGCCCCTGAAAATAATCCTTATCGGTAAGTATTGATAAACATGCTGCGCCATTTGAAGCGTAACTGCTGGCAATCTCGGCAGGGTTAAAATTTTCACGCAAAACACCTTTACTGGGTGAAGCTTTTTTTATTTCTGCGATGACAGCTGGCTGCTGTTTGTTTATTTTATTTTCAATCGAGCGAATAAAACCACGCACACCATCTGCTGAAACACATTGTTGTTTCAAGGTTGCCATCGAGGTATGGGATGAACGTTCAGTTATCTCTTCACGTTTACGGTTGAGGATTTTAACTAGTATATCGGGCGCATTACTTTTCATTATTGCTCTTCATTATTACTTTCCAGTAAGCAGGTCATTAGCGTTTATCGTGAACAGGGTAGCGTTAATGCAGATGAATAATCTTTGCTGATTGTTTATCTATGTAAACTGATGCACTAACCATCGCCATTGAATTAATAAGCAACGGTTTTTGCAATCAACTGCTCAAGCGTATCGCTAACTGAACCGCTGGCGATTACATCCTGCGCTTTCCTAACACCGTCAGCCAGAGAAGCTGTCAACCCAGCCGCATAGATGGCCGCCCCGGCATTCAAACATACGATATCCTTAGCCGGCCCCTTCTCGTTAGCAAACACTTTTTTTATAATCGCCAGACTGTGCGCTGAATCATTAGCGCGTATCTGCTCGAGATCGGCACGTACCATACCAAAATCTTCTGGCTGCACAGTATACGTCGTCACCACACCATCTTTTAACTCGGCAACAAACGTTGCAGAAGCGATACTAATTTCATCCATACCGTCTTCAGCATGCACCACCAACACATGTTCACTGCCCAGCCGCTGCAATACATGCGCTAGCGGTTCGACCAGCTTTCGACTGAAAACGCCCAGCACCTGATTGGGCGCAGCTGCCGGGTTCGTTAGCGGACCTAATACATTAAAGATAGTGCGTACTGCCATCTCACGTCGCGGACCAATCGCATGTTTCATCGCACTATGATGCAAAGGTGCAAACATAAAACCTACGCCGACAGTATTGACACAATCAGCAACCTGTTCTGGACTTATTTCAAGCTTGACACCCGCAGTTTCCAATACGTCTGCACTGCCCGATTTACTGCTTATCGAACGGTT
This sequence comes from Gammaproteobacteria bacterium, assembly GCA_002401185.1. GTDB lineage: Bacteria > Pseudomonadota > Gammaproteobacteria > SZUA-229 > SZUA-229. Next base: position 15,959 of record NVSH01000005.1, read on the forward strand.
ACCGTGTTTAGCCACTTTGCCACCTGCTGCGGCAACAACGATCGCACTGGCGGTGGAAATATTAAAACTACCGGAGGCATCACCACCGGTGCCACAGGTATCAACCAGATGTTYTTTRTCSACAWCYACCTTACTGGCAAGYTCACGCATSACASCRGCWGCRGCWGCWATCTCATCRATGGTTTCRCCYTTCATACGCAAACCGATTAAAAACCCACCCACCTGCGCCGGTGTTGCCTCGCCGGTCATGATCAGGCGCATGGTCGCTGTCATTTCTTCGGCGTTTAGATCACGTTTTTCGGTTACGGCTTTAATCGCCGATTGCATGGTAAAAGCAGTGCTCATACTTTCTCTCGTATTAATTATCCAGTTGTTTTCGTGATTTCGTGTTTAAAAAGTTTTTCAGCAGATCATGTCCATGTTCGGTCAAGATAGACTCCGGGTGAAACTGTACGCCTTCAATATCCATGGTTTTATGACATACACCCATAATCTCATCCATTTCACCATTTTCCATCTGTGTCCAGGCGGTAATCTCTAAACAGTCGGGTAATGATTCTTTTTCGATTACCAGCGAATGATAACGCGTCGCCGTATACGGATTGGTCAAACCAGAAAACACATGGTCATCCTTATGGTAAATGAGTGACGTTTTTCCATGCATGATTTGTTTCGCGTGGATAATCTTGCCACCAAATACCTGACCAATACTCTGATGCCCCAGGCAAACACCCAGAATAGGCGTTTTACCCGCAAAAGCTTTTATTACTGCCATGGATATGCCCGCTTCATCCGGTGTGCACGGCCCTGGCGATATCATCAACTTTTCCGGTTGCTTGGCTTTGATCTCGTCCAGTGTGATTTCATCATTACGAAACACTTCGACATCCGCGCCCAATTCACCCAGGTACTGCACCAGGTTGTAGGTARACGAATCGTAATTATCTATCATTAATARCATACAAATTTATACTCTACTTTTTTAAGAAGCCTYTGATWAAATGATACGCCTTATTTTAAACCKGCTTCWGCCAGGGTYACYGCACGAAATATTGCTCTCGCTTTGYTCATGGTTTCAGCCCATTCATTTTCCGGTATCGAATCGTAAACGATACCAGCGCCCGCCTGTATCGACAAATGCTTATCTTTTATGACTGCTGTGCGAATCGCTATGGCGGCATCCATGTTGCCATTCCACGAAAGATAACCGACAGCACCTGAGTATATGCCACGTTTTACCGGTTCAAATTCATCGATAATTTCCATGGCTCGAATCTTAGGTGCGCCGCTCACTGTACCGGCCGGAAACGTTGCACGTAAAACGTCCATCGCATTCAGGCCTTCTTTCAGCTCACCGGTTACATTGGATACGATATGCATGACATGCGAATAACGCTCGACCAGCATCTTATCGGTGAGCTCAACTGTGGCGATTTTACTTACCCTGCCTGCGTCATTACGCCCCAGATCGATCAGCATCAGATGTTCAGCCAGCTCCTTTGGGTCGGCCAGTAATTCTTTCTCAAGTGCATTATCTTCCGCTTCGTCGGCACCACGTGGACGGGTACCAGCAATCGGACGCACCGTTACCACATCATCTTCCAGTCGGACCAGTATCTCGGGAGAAGAACCCACAACATGGTGATCACTAAGATCAAGGTAATACATATAGGGTGAGGGATTTAAACTACGCAACGCTCGATATAAATCTAACGGAGGCGCGGTAAAAGGAATGGTTAAGCGTTGCGATAAAACCACCTGCATGATATCGCCATCAACGATGTATTGTTTAGCCTTTACCACGGCATCTTTATAACCCTGCTCGGTAAAACCAGAAACAAAATCCTCCTCGTTTACGGTCTGTACTTCATGCTGTTGCTTTCGTGGTACTTTATTATCCAGCGTTTTACCTATTTGTTGCAGACGCGCTTCACCTTTTTCTAGTGCATCTTTATCTTCAGGATTAACATGAACGATAATAAATAATTWACCSSRWAGATTATCAAAAACCACCACTTCTTCCGACACCATCAATAAGATATCCGGTGTCTGTAATGGGTCAGGTTTATTGCTTTTAGCCAAACGTTTTTCTATATATGCAATCGTCTCGTAACCAAAATAGCCTACTAGACCACCGGTAAATCGTGGCAGGCTCTCATCATCATAAACCTTAAAGGTCGACTGGTAATCCGTGATCCATTGCAACGGATCGTCGACTGTTTGCTGGTCGACCAATTGGTTATTTTCATACTGAGATATTTCATAACCGGAAACTTTGATAACTTTTTTACAGGGCAAGCCGATAATAGAGTAACGCCCCCATTTCTCACCGCCTTGAACCGATTCGAACAGATAACTGTAGGGCGCATCTGCCAGCTTAAGGTATGTACTCAGAGGTGTGTCCAGGTCGGCGAGTACTTCACGTACTAACGGCACACGATTAAAACCCTGCCGTTTGATTTCAGCAAGTTTGACGTTTGATAAATTTAATTTTGAAAAGGTTTCAGCTGACATTAATTTTTCCAGACATAAAAAGTAGACGACACAGCCTTAAAGTAAGGCATCACGAATAAGTTAAGCATTGCGCTTTACCATCGCCAGTGTTTATTCGCCTCATTATGTCTGGAAAAGTATTTCATCAGAGGATAATAGAGCATGTTGCCCAAATATAAAAGACCTCAACGATCAATCGCTGCATGAGCAATGTTTCTACCAATCGATAAGGTCTTTGATTTCTGTCATGGTATCGATAACAGCATCGGGGTCATAATCACGAATATCTTCGCCATGATTATAGCCATATGACATACAGATAATCGAAAACTTAGCTGCCCGTGCCGCGTTTACATCACTCATAGAATCACCAATCATCAATGATGNCWGCKRSGNNRCKSYAAKTKWTWMTNYCGACMWTNRTYAAARKTRRYRSSWMRRRYWWWYTACGTTCGACCATATCACCACACAATATCGTTTCAAAATAATCACTGATACCCAGGTCTTTCAAAAGCGGCAAGGTGAATTCACTGGCCTTATTGGTAACACAACCAATTTTTACACCTGTGGATTTTAAAAACTCCATCGCTTCCGGCACGCCGTCATATAAACAACTACGCACTGAAGTATTAACAGCATACAGCTCACGAAAAATCTCGATAGCTTTGGCATATAAAGTTTCATTCGGCTCACCGTCGAGCTGATTAATCAAGCCGCGCTTTACTAAACGCTCAACACCGTTGCCTACCCAGTGACGCACCCTGGCCTCACCACGTACAGGCATATCCAGTTGCTTCATCATTTCATCGATGCAATAAGCTAAATCGGGCACGCTGTCTACCAGCGTGCCATCAACATCAATCAATACCATTTCGGGGCGCTTCAACACGGTAAGAACCTTTTAATAATGTAACATTAGGCCTTAGCCAACTCAGAACGCATGGCTGCTAATACAGTATCGTAATCGTTAGCATCACCGGTATTTTTCGCGTTAAAAATGGCTGAACCTGCAACAAAAGTATCCGCGCCGGCTTGAGCAATCTCACAAATGTTATCGACTTTAACGCCACCATCAACTTCCAGACGTATGTCAAAGCCCGAATCGTCAATCAATTTACGCACCTGGCGCAGCTTGCCTAATGTCGATGGGATGAAGGACTGACCACCAAACCCAGGATTGACTGACATCAACAAAATCATGTCAACTTTATCCATAACATATTCCAGGTGACTCAGTGGTGTCGCCGGATTAAATACCAGGCCTGATTTACAGCCACAGTCACGAATCAACTGCAAACTACGATCGAGATGCTCACTGGCTTCAGGATGGAATGTTATGTAGGTAGCACCGGCATCAGCAAAATCAGGAATAACACGATCGACAGGTTTCACCATTAAATGCACATCAATATCAGCTGTAACACCATGCTTACGCAATGCGTCACATACCAAGGGACCAATGGTTAAATTAGGCACAAAGTGATTGTCCATTACATCAAAATGCACGATATCCGCGCCCGATGCCAATACGTTATCTACTTCTGGCCCTAACATTGCAAAATTTGCGGATAGGATAGATGGAGCTATTTTAAAATCTGCCATAACTGAGCCTCTTAATTTTCGTGTACGATAAAAAAACGTGATACATCTTACATCATTGCAGTAATCGACTCCAGCCGAGATGCCACATCTCACCTTTACAGGTCACCGATGACAAGATTATGATGCACGTTCTATATTTAAACTCAGGAACAAATCATGACCTATAGCATAAGCCTACATGTTCTTGCTGCCATGATCTGGGTAGGCGGCATGTTCTTTGCCTATAATGCATTGCGGCCGGCAGCGGCACARGTGCTTGARCCACCACKKCGWCTSGAGYTRTGGGTYCAGGTRTTTCGYCGWTTTTTTGTCTGGGTATGGCTGAGTATCGCCATAATACTCACCACCGGTTACTGGATGTTATTCAGCTATTTCGGGGGCTTTGCTGGTGCGGGCACGCATATCCACCTCATGCATGGCGGCGGTCTTATAATGATTGTTATTTACCTGTATGTTTTCTATTTACCTTATCAACGTTTAAAACAGGCCGTCATTATTCAGGATTATCCACTCGCTGGCGAACAACTCAACCGTATCCGGAAGCTCATTGGTATCAACACCCTCATAGGGTTACTGGTCACCACCGTGGCCAGTGCGGGTCGCTACCTGTAAAAAGACTAGCCCTATAAATAAGATATAAACCAACGTCGTTGATGTATATAGCAAATCAACTATATTTAATGTAACATCTGCCGCCACAACGGATAGCTACTGTATTTTCATCATGGTAGTCAACTTAAAAACATTATATCGTTGATTGTGGATCGACACGTAAATTTGTGAAACATCAACATTTTAAACAACTGAGGAGTAACCTATGAAACGTCAAATTTTAGCAATCGTATCGGCTTTAACACTTGCTGTTAGCGCCAATGTATCTTTCGCTGGCGATGCTGCTGCAGGCAAGGCTAAAGCTATCACTTGTGTTGGTTGTCACGGTGCTGCTGGTGTTAGTGCTATCCCAACATTCCCTAATTTAGCCGGCCAAAAAGAAGCTTATCTTGCTAAACAATTAAAAGATTTCAAAAGCGGTAGTCGCAAAGACCCCACAATGAACAGCATGTCCGCGCCTTTAAGCGACGCTGACATAGCTAATCTTGCTGCTTATTACGCAGGTCTGAAATAAGCATTATCACTCTTATTTCAGTTATATAAAAAAGCCAGCGGTTTAATCACCGCTGGCTTTTTTATATGCATATCTAACGGATACAAAATAGATACTATGTGGACAGCGCCACGATACTTTGTTCTCAGTATATACCTCTTGCCCTGCCATCTCATTGCTTCCTCGCCGAACGATAACTTCCAGCCATTTGAAATACGAGATCAAAACCTATTTAATCTCATCCACGGACAACCTCTTCCCACCAATGCCCACTTAAATAATAAAAACCAGGGTTTATGGTCAAGCAGCCTGGTAATAACCAATACTCTCAATATTGAAACCAGCAACAATGAGAGCATCTACCTGGATTATGAAGCCTACCGCCTTAATGTTTCTTATCAGTACGGGTTAAATGAAAAATGGGACATTAAATTTACTATCCCGCTAATACATCAAACAGGTGGTTTTTTAGATACCTCAATAGACAACTGGCATGAAATTTTCAACTTGCCCCGAGCAAATCGACCCTTTGTCGAAAACAATCAATACGAAGCTAACTACACAATCGCAAAGCAGTCATTGGTCAATCTGGATGCAACCAGTACATCATTGGGTGATGTTCAGATTAGTTTAGCTCACTCACTCATTGCACACGAAAATACGACGGTAAGCTTATGGGGCAACGTAAAACTACCAACGGGTAACAAGAATAAATTAAGCGGCAATGGCGCGACGGACATATCAGCATGGCTCGCTATTAATCAACAACTAAGTGAAAACTGGGTAGCGAACATCAATGCAGGTACCGTAGTATTGGGCGATAACACATACCAGAACATCCCCTTATCCGAATATACTTTTTTCGGCCATCTTATGCTCGGCTGGTCATTCAACGACTATATTAATGTCAAAGCACAACTTCAGGGGCATACCAGTTATTACGATGAGAGCCAGCTAAAAATACTAGGTGACACTTATTTCTTAAGCTTTGGTACGTCGATAAAAATAAACGCATGTCAGCAACTGGATTTTTCCATAAGTGAAGACATAAAAGTTGATGCTTCACCCGATGCAAGTCTTCTGATCAGCTGGCGGGGTTACTCCTCAGGCTGTTAATTTTGTATCTTAACGACCGCCTAATTAATAATTTTTGTCAGCGCCGCCTTTACCACCGCCGTATCCGCATCAGGGCGATGACTCTCTTCACTCAGGTAACGACGCCATGCTCTGGCGCCTGGACGACCTTGAAACAAGCCCAGGATATGTCGTGTCATCGAATGTAGCGCAACCCCATTAACGAGTTCAGCATCGATATAGTCACACATTTCCAACACAATCTCTTCACGTGATTTTATATTTGCACTTTTGTCTTGATAAATATGCGAATCAACCGATGCCAGCATATAAGGATTATGGTAAGCCTCACGCCCTATCATTGCACCATCAACATGATGCAGTTGTTGCTGCACTGTTTCGATGGTTTTAACGCCACCATTAATGACGATGGTTAATTCAGGCCTCTGGTTTTTTAAACGATGCACATAATCGTACTTTAGCGGTGGAACCTCACGATTTTCTTTTGGACTCAGGCCTTGCAACCAAGCTTTTCGAGCGTGCACGATAAAGGTTTCGCAGCCAGCGCTGGCAACGACCGAAATAAAGTTTTCAAAAGCCTGATAATCATCCATGTCGTCAATACCAATGCGACACTTGACCGTAATGGGTATCGATACGCTTGTATTCATCGCCCTGACACAATCTGCTACTAATTCAGGCTTTGCCATCAGGCAGGCACCAAAAGCACCCGATCGAACACGATCACTAGGGCAGCCAACATTCAGGTTAACTTCATCAAAGCCAGCATTCTCCGCCATCAATGCACACTGCATTAACGCCTGCGGGTCACTACCACCTAGCTGCAGCGCCAAAGGATGCTCTGACGCATGGTATGCAAGCAATCTCTTTTGCTTTCCAACCGTTTGATCGTTATGCAATAACGCACCGGTATTAATCATTTCGGTATACAACAAACTTTGCTTTGTAATCAAACGCAAAAAATAACGCGCATGACGATCAGTCCAGCCCATCATCGGTGCAATAGAAATTTTTCGTGCATTCATCCAAGTATTTTACGCGAATAATATAAGGAAACTCTTATTAATTATCATAAATTTATGCTTATTAACAAATACACACACCGTATTTCGCAAAAATAAAACCGATATTTCCATATGAACACTACAACTTATAAGCCAACTTCATGCCTTCTCTTATTGCTGTTTCTGCGTCTAATTCTGCCGCTTTTTTTGCGCCACCGATAATTTTAACCGGCTGACCGATAGCGCGTAATTGCTCATATAAATCATTTTCAGATTGCTGGCCTGTACAGATGATAACGTGATCGACTGCCAGGGTTTTTTGCACCCCCTGATGAACAATATGCAAACCGAAGTCATCAATTTTTTCATAACTTATACCAGATAACATTTTCACACCGGCTTTTCTCAATGTTAGACGCCGGATCCAACCCGTGGTACGGGCAAGGTTTTTTCCCAACTTCTCATCTTTGCGCTGTAACAAGTAAACCGTACGTGCTGACTTGTGATCCACGACTTCAGCGAGCAACCCCCCTCTGTTTCTATACTGAATATCGATTCCCCATTTTGCATACCATCGACTTGTGTAATCTTCCGCGTCTGGTTCAATCAACATTTCAGCGACATCAAAACCGATACCACCTGCACCAATGATGGCCACCCTGTCTTTTATCTCTGATTTATTATTAATCGCTGTTTCATAATCCATCACCGAAAAATGTTCGATGCCCGGAATGGATGGCCTCCTTGGCGTAACACCTGTCGCAAACACGATAGCGTCCGCATAGATATCTCGCAGGTCTTCAAAAACAACTTTGTGATTACGACGTAAATCAACACCTAACGAAGACAATTGTGCATCGAAATAACGTATCGTCTGTGCGTATATTTCTTTTCCAGGAATTTTTGCCGCCAGATTAAATTGCCCACCTAAATTGGCTGCATCATAAGCAATAACATGATGTCCACGCTTGGCCGCGTAATAAGCACAAGATAGACCCGCAACACCTAAACCAACGATGACCACCGTTTTTTGTGTTTGCGCTTTATTTTCCGGGTATTCCGTTTCATAAGCAGCCCTGGGGTTGACCATACAGGTCGCCCGTTGTTGTTTGAAAACGCGATCCAGGCATCCCTGGTTACAGGCGATACATTTATTTATCATAAGCGATTGATTACGCTTCGCCTTGTTGACGAACTGGCTATCTGCAAGAAATGGCCTCGCCATCGATACCAGATCGGCGTCACCCTTCTGCAAACAATTTTCAGCAATCTCGGGGCTATTAATGCGGTTAGACGTAATCAACGGAATAGTGATACTTTGTTTTAATTTTTTAGTGACCCAACTAAACGCTGCATCAGGCACGACTGACGCTATGGTTGGAATTCGCACCTCGTGCCAACCGATACCGGTATTGATCATCGTGGCACCCGCTCGCTCAATAGCTTTGGCATGCTGAACGATCTCCGACCAACTGCTGCCCTCTGCTTGTAGGTCGAGCATGGACAAGCGATAGATGATAATGAAATCAGTGCCCACAACGCGGCGTATCGCTCGAATGATTTCAATTGAAAAGCGGATCCTGTTTTCAAAACAGCCTCCCCATTCATCGTCTCTCTGGTTTGTATTAGAACAGACAAATTGATTGATGAGATAACCTTCAGAGCCCATCACCTCAACGCCGTCATAACCTGCGCGTTTGGCCAATTTTGCTGTTCGTGCAAAAGCACCAACTATTTTTTTAATTTTCTTATCCGTTAGGGCTTTCGGTGCAAAAGGGGATATTGGGGATTGAATGGGCGATGGCGCAACGGCAAAAGGATGGTAGGCATATCGCCCTGCATGAAGGATCTGAAGACAAATCTTCGTGTCATAAGCATGTACTGCACGAACAACTTTTCGATGTTTAAATATTTGAAAAAACGAACTTAATTGTGATGAGAATAATGACAATCGACCACTGAATGTGGGGGATATACCGCCAGTAACGATTAAGGCTACGCCACCCTCGGCACGTTCTTCATAAAACTTGGCTAATTTATTAAATCCATTCCAGCGCTCTTCAAGACCGGTATGCATCGAACCCATAATCGTACGATTGTTTAACACAGTAAAGCCTAGATCTAACGGCTGCATCAAACATGGGAATGTAGTATTTAATGTACCTTTATCCATAAGTTTTTTTATAGAACAACGCTAAACATATAATTGATTCATCGGTTTTATACCTACGCCCTGAATCCTATCAACTTATTGCTTAATCTGCTGTGTTAATCTAGATAACAGATCGTTGCTGAGCAACGAGTTAGGGAGCCTCTGATTAACTATGGTCCTAACAATAATTGAGTTATAGTAGTGTTTAAATAATTAACCAACCTGTACACACTCTCATTTACTATTAAAAAAACCAGCGCCAGATAATGTATAACGAATATTTCGGGTTTAAGGAATCGCCCTTCTCTATCGCACCAGACCCACGCTATCTATACATGACATCGCAACACCGCGATGCGCTGGCTCACCTTATCTACGGTCTAAACAGTGAAGGCGGTTGCATACTACTAACCGGTGAAGTTGGTACCGGCAAGACGASGATATGCCGGTGCTTACTGGAACAGATGCCTGCCCAGTCAAATGTCGCTTTAGTTTTAAACCCCAAAGTTAGTGAAATTGAGTTACTGGAAACAATATGTGATGAGCTGAAGATAAATTATCCAGCCGACAACAACAGCGTTAAAACCTACACAGACAGGATTTACAAATTTTTAATTTCCAGTAACCAAAAAAATGAAAAAACCGTTTTAATCATCGATGAAGCACAGAACCTCGACAGTAAAGTACTTGAGCAGCTACGCCTGTTAACCAACCTAGAAACCAACAAACGAAAACTGCTGCAGATCATTATCCTTGGCCAACCGGAATTACTGGAGATTTTGGCAAAGAAAGAAATGCGGCAATTAGCACAGCGTATCACTGCACGCTTTCACTTACAGCCATTAAAAAAACACGAAGTAAAAGCCTACCTAAGTCACCGCCTCGCTGTTGCGGGACAAAACGTTCAACTGTTTCCGGATAAAAGCATCAAACTTTTATTCCGACTCAGCGACGGCATACCTCGCTTAATCAACATCATAAGTGACCGCGCACTACTCGGCGCTTATGTAGAGGATCAACCCAGTGTTAATCCAGCTATAGTAACAAAAGCGGCAAAAGAAGTTTTTGGTGAACTCAAAAATGTTGAGAAACATCAACAAAAACAACGCTGGTTATTTTCGATTACGACCAGTGCGGCCATCATCGCCAGCGTTGCCTTTTTTACCATCGTCACTCTGTTTTATCTCAACAATACCAATGAGGCCAGCGCGACAAATACGTTAGGACTTTCGCTAGAACAAAACACAGACGACCCTAAAGCCACCATAGATATTCCACTAGCCAATAATGATACTGACAAATTGATTGCGCCATCACCTGACACAACAAAGACCACAGCCACCTTGCATGCACTGGTTGCCGACAAACAGTCAGTGCTCACTAGTCAAACATATTTTGACGACCTTGATGAAATACTCGATCAAGAAGGAAATAATCCTGCATCGGCATACCATNNGTTATYKMWMMTCYRNCWCCYGSAAKMYGWTAARWMWRCAAWNACNNCTACYKCWNGCCRWYRMKCMRTYNAYTAYYCNTSTWWWCTRYMTWMWTANGNAGGKSWWYRTAWCMAATYYRRWWRATSAYANACYGSCYGGCAATACTTACGTTGACGAATAAAAAAGGTGGCATACGCTACATCACCANTGCTTCCATAAACGATGAACAAGCAACGATTCATTCCAGGAACAATATCTATACGATAAAGCTAAGTGAACTAAATAAATATTGGCACGGGCAATTCGTATTACTCTGGCAAAAACCAAAACATTACCTTTCGGCCATTGTTCCTGGTGATAGCGGTATTATCATCAACTGGTTACACAAAAAAATAATGGAAGTTACGCATGAACCTGCAGGAGATAATAAAACTACCTACACCAATTTCCTGGCCGAAAAAATAATAACTTTTCAAGAGAAACAGGGGTTATCTGCAGACGGTATCGTCGGCCCCGTTACCATCATACATTTGAATACGATAGCTGACGCAAACATACCCACACTCATTAAAGCTGCAACGCCTTCCCTACCACCAGAATTATCCAGCCAACGTTAATATGTCATACATACTTGATGCATTAAAAAAATCAGAACAACGTCGTGGCCACGGCGAGATACCTAATGTTCAAACGATACATTCTTCCAGCTTAAATTACCGCGAAGAAAAAAAATCATACTGGCCATATGTTCTCATTACCGCAATCATCTTAAATCTAATTGTCGTCATTTATTTTATTTTTTATAAAGAAGAAAAACCAGTAATCATCACTGCTCATCACTCCGAACAAGCAACAACAAAAACTCTAGCTGTAGCTATCGAAAAACAGATAACAGCTCCGGCAAACAATCCAGTTAAAACCGCTGCAACAATCGATACTATCGACAACAACACCGTCGATGAAAACAGAATAAAAACACCGCACACTACGCAACACAATACAAAAAAAACACGTAATGATATTGACCCAAGGCCAGCTTCATATCAACAAGAAACCGTAGAATATTTTGACCTGCCCAAAGCAATGCAGCAGCAGATACCCACGATTACAATTTCGGCGCACATATACTCGACTAATCCACTGCAACGCAGCATCGTCATTAATAATAAGTTATTAGAAGAAGGTGACCATATTATGGATGAACTAAGCCTACATGAAATAACAAAAGATGGCGCTGTCTTCGACTTCAGGCAAACACGCTTTTATTTGGCTGTAGTCTCTGGCTGGCAATAATACAGGACATATACATGTCGGCCAAAACTATGTTTAGAAATCACAAACTGCCGACAAATACATCTCTTCAGCCGTAACCGGATGTTGAAACAGTAGATTGTCAGCATGCAGCAACATTCGAGGCTGCTTCACTTCATCATTACCATAAAGACCATCGCCAATAATGGGGTGACCCATTGCCAAACAATGCACACGCAACTGGTGTGTTCTTCCCGTTTCCGGTTTCAGTAACAATCTAACCGACCCTTCCTGGCGTGACAAAACCTGCCAATAAGTAACCGCTGCTTTACCATGTTCATAGTCCACGATCTGATGCGGTCTGTTATCTATATCACAACGCAGAGGGAATTTGATTACTCCTTCAGTTTCATCAAACCACTCTCTTACTACAGCGGTATATTGTTTTTTTATTTTTCTATCATGAAATATTCGGCTCAGTGCGCGCTGCATTTCAATACCGATTGCAAACAACATTATCCCAGAGGTATAACAGTCAAGACGATGAACCACCTTGGCCTCGGGTATTTCACCAACCAATCTAGAAATCATGCAATCTTGTTTGTCGACACCCAGTCCAGGCACCGACAACAATGCCTGTGGCTTATTAACCGCGACAATGTACTCATCTCGAAAAATTATATCTATTGGCATTGAAACGATGACACCATAACAACCGTAATATTTAATAGTATTGTAGATTTAGGCTAAAGGGCACCTCTATTAATTGTCATAAAAAAAGCCGGTAAAACCGGCCTTTGTCAATCAAACGTATCAACGCATTATACAAGATTACATGCCTTTCATCTTTATTTTATAGTTCTGCGATGACTTGTTCAGCGTCAGTTACTAAGGTTCTATTATAGATGATGTCGACTCAGCGCCACGAATACCCACCGTCGCAACAGAACGATCACGCGTTTGGTTTTGCTTTAATTTTAATTCAGAAATTACTGATGTTTTCATCAATAATAGTAGCTGTCCGTTTTACACAAAATTCTTATATAAACATAAGTATCCCTAGTGTATAGTCAATTTTTTAGCGTTTTCATCAAAGCACTAAAAAATTAATTATCACATAGACCAGGCCTAAACATGGATAAGAACAATACACACGACAAAGAGAAACTTGATCGACAAATTAGGCTTGAAGAAATTCATCTCCTGTACGGCGGCACACCTTTTTCTTATACCGCTTCCGTGGTCATCGCCTTTATCATCTATGGCGTTTTGCTGGACCATGCTGATTCGCCGCAATATCTGAATATATGGTTATTAACCATTCTCGGCGTGATGGTCGTTCGAAGCGTCGAAAGCTATCGGTTTTCAAAACTAAATAAGGAGGATAAACTCAAAAGCAGTTGGCGCATCCGATTTTTTATAGGCACAGCAATCGCCGGTACCTGCTGGGGCCTGTTGCCCTGGTTAGGTTATTCTTCAGAGGTTGAATATATTGCTTTTATTATCGTTTGCCAGGTAGGCGTTATTGCTGGCTCACTTTCCACGTTATCATATCGATGGGAAACAATGGTTTTGTTTTTGGTTCCATCCAGTTTTTTACTTATCCTTAGACTTCTTCTCGACGACCAACATTTTTCGGATGCAACAACTTATGTGCTTTGTGTTTTCGTCTTCTTTTCATTATCCGCCGGTAAACGTATTTTTGACAACACACAACAAAATATTCGTTTACGCATAGAAGCCGACAACCGTGAACGTGCGATAGAATTATTACATCAAAAACAGGCTTTACACTTACAGAACACACCTCTCGCCATTATCGAATTTGATATCGATCTCAATATCTGCGAATGGAACAATGCTGCTGAAACTATCTTTGGCTACCCTCACGACGAAGCCATCGGTGAGAACATCATGCGGCTTATTCTCCTACGTAATAATTCAACAAATACAGATAAACTATGGCAGCGCTTACTTAACCACGAAGCTCTCATCGGTGAGACCATCGAAAACAAAACAAAATCTGGCAAGCCGATTTTTTGCCAATGGTTTATTACACCTTTGACTGATAAGCACAATGCTATCGTGGGCATCGCTGCCATGGCGCTTGACATCACCGATAAAAAACACAACGAAGCCGTCATACTTAAAGCCAAAGAAGAAGCAGAAAAGGCCAATCAGGCAAAATCTGACTTTCTTTCTAATATGTCACATGAATTAAGAACACCACTTAACGCCATCCTTGGCTTTACGCAATTATTAAAATATGAAAAAGAACTATCTGAAAAACAGCATTCACATATCAATGAAATCGACAACGCTGGCAACCTTCTCCTTGAACTTGTCAATCAAATACTAGATCTTGCCAAGATTGAAAAAGGCCACTTACAATTATCAATAGAAAAAATTGCTATCACTGACACCCTACAGGCATGCCATGCGATGGTAGCCCCCCTGGCTAAACAACAAAACATCACCCTCAATTTTGAAACCACATCGACAAGTTATGTACTTGCAGACCACACGCGCTTAAAACAAGTGTTACTCAACCTGCTAAGTAACGCGATTAAATATAATAAATATAACGGTAGCGTCAACGTAAGAGCAATAACAAAAGAAAATGGCACCGTACGTATCTATGTCGCTGATACCGGCAAGGGCATTTCTAAAGAATTGTTGCCCGACATATTCCAGGCATTCAATCGTCTCGATGCAGCTAATAACATCCAGGGCACGGGCATTGGTTTATCGATAAGTAAGCAACTAGTAACCATGATGGGCGGTAAGATTGGCGTTACCAGTCAAAAAGATGAGGGCAGTGAATTCTGGATAGAGCTTCCTGGCCATGCAGAATTAAACACTATTATAAAATCTGAGAGTCATCCGATTACTGCTAAACCCATACAAAACAAAACCATTGCATCTAACTATCACATTCTGGTTGCTGAAGATAACCCTACAAATCAGACACTCATTTTAAATCAACTCGAAAAACTAGGTTATCAAGCTGACCTCGTAACAAATGGTCAGGAAGCACTTAATATGATGGCTAACAAAAATTATCACTTATTGCTAACCGACTGCAACATGCCTTTAATGGATGGTTACACGTTAGCAAAAACCATTCGAGAGAGCGGCAACCATAAAATCCCTATCATCGCGTTAACTGCCGACGCTTACCCTGAGAGCAAAGAAAAATGCTTAAGTGCTGGGATGAATGAACAAATAATAAAACCTTTTCAATTAGAAACATTGCAAGAAACACTTGAAAGCCACCTAAACTAGTCGATACTCATTAGATGTCACACCTAACAGATAAAGAACTAGCGGCCGCATTAAAAATGGCGCAACAGATGCGAGCTAAAAACGTCGATCCTTTTTTTATTGCAAAAGCATTATTAAATTTTGATGATCGAATCAAACATCTCGACGAGGTTCTACATATTGCCGACCGTTATCTAAACCACGGCATGTCWGAACARGAAAARACAMWATTRCTKCRAASYATMGNAAAAGTTAAAGAAGCAGAACCACATACATCAAGACGTGAAGAAATTAATTTTGGACTATAATAAAAATACCTGACGTAATACTAAAATACGACATCCTAAAAAAACGACATCACTGAGCCAAACAAATTTTCACTCATTCAAAACCATCGCACTACCGACGCCTCTTCCATCTGAGGCCGCCGAGACTTTACCACTTTTCTTATCCAGCACGATGACATGCATTTTGCCATAAGTACTTTCCAAGACTCTGACCTTATGACCAAGTTTCGTCAGAGCATTTGCCAGTTTCTGATCAAATACACCCTGTTCATATGAGATTTCATCAGGTAAATATTGATGATGGAAGCGACCCGCGTTGACGATTTCACCTGCTGTTTTATTATCATAAAAATTYMNTRTAMCAAGTAATACCATGGTGATAATACGACTGCCACCTGGCGTACCAATAACGGCAACTCGATCACTTGTCTCTA
>NVSH01000006.1 GCA_002401185.1 Gammaproteobacteria bacterium
CCTGTTGACCATTGGGCGAGGAAATTTGTAACGAGCCGGCGTACCTTGCTCTGCTATCGCTGCCAGCGCCGGTCCACCCGGATACCCTAAACCAAGTAATTTTGCCGTTTTATCAAAAGCTTCGCCGGCTGCGTCATCCAGACTTTGCCCTAACAATTCGTACTGGCCAATACCTTTAACATACGCAAGGAGGGTATGACCACCAGAGACCAGTAGCGCCACAAAGGGAAATTCCGGCGCGCTGGTTTCAAGCATCGGCGCCAGTAAGTGGCCTTCCATGTGATGCACTTCAACCGCAGGAATATCCAGTGCCCAGGCGAGGGAACGCCCTACACACGCACCCGACATCAGCGCACCGATCAAGCCAGGACCGGCAGTATAAGCAATACCATCAAGCGCAGATTTTTCGACCCCTGCTGCCTGCAATGCCTGCGTTAACAAGGGAACCAAATAACGAATATGATCACGCGACGCCAATTCCGGCACCACACCACCATACTCTGCATGCAATTCTACCTGGCTGTGCAAGGTGTGCGTCAACAAGCCTTTTTCACTATCGTATAATGCGATACCTGTCTCATCACAGGAGCTTTCAATACCTAATACAATCATATTTTCACTATTTATTGAATAAATTAGCCGTATAAGCCATTTAATTTTTCAATTTGGCTTTTCGGTTTGACTAAAAGTGGGATATAATACGTGGTTTCACCGCATACTTTGCGGATTTTTTATGTCCTTATTTATCCATGGATGGACAGTATGTCGCAACAAGCTAAGAATGGCAGCGTGACGGACACCCAATATCGGACCACATCACACTAATACACATTGTGATGTGGCCATTGTATTTAACAATTACGAAGAGAGCAATATGCCTGCAATACGAGTAAAAGAAAACGAACCTTTTGATGTGGCCCTACGTCGTTTCAAACGTTCATGTGAGAAAGCCGGAGTTTTAACTGAAATTCGCAAACGCGAAGCTTACGAAAAACCAACGACTGAGCGTAAGCGTAAAGCAGCCGCTGCCGTTAAGCGTCACCTGAAAAAACTTTCAAAAGAACGCAACAAGTTTGCACGCTCTCCTCACCAGCGTCGTCGTTAATTTTCTTTGCCAACGGATAGCTTTGGCATTGATAAATACTCTTAGAATCATATAGCGCTGCCCTTCTGGGCACTACAATAAAAAACCAATGAGCGACCTAAAAAAGCAAATTCAAGATGCTGTTATCGTTGCGATGAAAGCAGGCGAAAAAAAACGTTTAGCTATCATTCGACTGATGACTGCATCAATGAAACAGATCGAAATCGATGAACGCATCGAACTCGATGACGCACGCATTATTGCTATTCTCGACAAAATGGTTAAACAACGTCGCGAATCCATCTCACAGTTTAAAACAGCTGGACGTAATGACCTGGTAGAACAGGAAAGCTATGAGATAGATATCATCCAGGAATATTTGCCACAGGCTTTAAGTGAAGAAGAGGTTGACACGATCGTCACTCAGGCCATTTCACAAACGGGTGCTAACTCCATTAAGGACATGGGCAAAGTCATGGGGCTGATCCGGCCACAGATTATCGGACGCGCTGATATGGGCGAAGTTAGCGGCCGCATTAAGTCGATACTCTCGACAAGTTAAACGGCCAACGAACACCACAACTGCTGCAAGCAATAACTTTTTTTATTGCGCTCAAATTAACCGTATCACGTAAACGCTGCATGAATAATCGATTGTTAAAAGCCCTGCTCCGCCAACCCGTCGACCGCACGCCGGTATGGATCATGCGTCAGGCCGGTCGATACCTGCCCGAATACCGAAAAATACGCGCTGAAGCTGGCGATTTTATGACGCTATGCAGCACGCCGGAACTCGCCTGCGAAGTTACTCTGCAACCGTTACGTCGATTTAATCTCGATGCGGCTATCCTGTTTTCAGACATCTTAACCATCCCCGACGCGATGGGCCTGGGTTTGTATTTCTCAGAAGGTGAAGGCCCCAAGTTTAAGAAAACCATCGACAACGCTAACGACGTAAAAAAACTTATCATTCCCGACCCGGCGGACAAATTAGCCTATGTAGCAGACGCGGTATCGCTAATCCGTAAAGAACTCAATGGCAAAGTTCCCTTGATTGGTTTTGCTGGTAGCCCGTGGACACTAGCAACCTATATGGTCGAAGGTGGCAGTAGCAAAACATTTGCTAAAATCAAAGGCATGCTGTTCGAAGACCCAGCATCAGCGCATACATTGATGAGCAAATTGGCTGATTCAGTCGCACACTACCTCAACGCACAGATCGAAGCGGGCGCGCAGGCTGTAATGATCTTTGACAGCTGGGGCGGCGCATTATCAACGTCACACTACAAAACATTCTCCCTCGCCTACATGCAACAAATAGTCGACCAGTTAATCCGTGAAAAAGACGGTGAAAAAATCCCTGTCATTCTATTCACCAAAGGCGGTGGCATGTGGTTGCCAGAAATTGCTAACACAGGTTGTGACGCCGTTGGCCTGGACTGGTGCGTCGACATCGGTAAGGCACGCCAGCAGATAGGCGGCAAAGTTGCTCTGCAAGGTAACATGGACCCTGCAATCATGGCGACCAACCCTGAAGTCATCAAGCAAGAAGTTAGTCGTATACTCGCTGATTTTGGTCACGGTAATGGCCATATATACAATCTTGGGCACGGCATCACACCCAATATCACACCTGACAACGTCGCCGCATTGGTTGATGCCGTACACGACATCAGTGCTCAATACCACGTTTAAAAAACATTTCACGCTCTTACGGGTTCATCTTCGCGACACCCTAAAACCTCCGCACGCCTGTAACGGTTTCGTTATACTCAGTCAACTTTAAAGCAACATTGATGACGTTATGCCTGTTTACAAATATGCCATCTTAAAAAAAACCCTTTTAATCGCGCTAATATTTTTATGTCATCACAGCATCGTCATCACCGCTGAACGACAAAACAAGACATCAGACATACCAACTGAAAAATCTGCGCGACCCAGAATCGGCCTGGTACTAAGCGGCGGCGGTGCACGTGGCTTCGCTCATATCGGTGTATTAAAAATTCTTGAACAGAACAATATACCAATCGATTATATCGTCGGCACCAGCATGGGCTCCATCGTCGGCGGTTTATATGCTATCGGATTGTCACCTGAAGAAATAGAAGACGGTATAAAAGGCATCGCCTGGAGCAAAGTGTTTGATGATTTCGCTTATCGCGAATACAAAACATTTCGCCGAAAACAGGATGATTTTGATTTTTTCAACATCCACCGCATCGGCATTAATGAAGACGGTTTACAACTTTCCCCAGGATTGATCGAAGGTCAGCAGATCGAACTTGCCCTCGACCGATTGGCATACCCAGGTTTTCACATTAACGATTACGATAAATTTAGAATACCTTTTCGTGCGGTAGCAACCAATCTCGAAAACGGTGAAACCTTTATAATTAAAAACGGCAACCTTGCACGTGCGATGCGCGCCAGCATGTCCATCCCCGGTGCGTTACCGCCAATCACGATCGATAATACACTACTGGTCGATGGCGGCATCGCTAATAATATACCCATCGATGTCGCTCGTGCGATGGGCGCGGACATCATTATCGCTATCGATGTTAGCGCACCACTATCCAAAAAAGAAGACATCACATCAACGATTGATGTCACGGCTCAGCTAACCACTATTCTTACCCGACGCATTGCCGACCATCAGATAAAAACGCTGCGTGATGACGACATTTTAATCATTCCTGGCGAACAAGAAATTTCATCTTCTGATTTTGAACAATACCCAGCTTTGATTAAAGCAGGCGAAGAGGCTGCTCTGGTAAAACTCGATGCCATACAAATGTTATCGCTGTCTCGAGAGAGTTATTCAAGACATGTTGCTTCGCTACCACGAATGGCGAGAAGAGAACCCATCATCGACTATATCGAAATCAACAATAAAACGGGGCTAAACGATGCAGTGATGCGAGTTCGCATCCATCAGGAAATTGGCAAGACACTCGATATCACACAGTTAGAAGAAGATCTGTCATACATCTATGGTCTGGATTACTCTAGCTCGGTAGTGTACTCATTGGAACAACGTGACGGTAAGACCGGGTTGATAATCTATGTCCGTGACCGAGAATGGGCAAACAGTTATCTACAGTTTGGCTTGTCGATAAAGTCTGAATCGCAAATCGGTGCCTTTACCAACCTTGACATCGCATACACAAAACATGACCTCAACAGTCTTGCCGGCGAATTCCGAGCAACCGCTGGCCTCGGCAGTGAGCCCGAAGTCATCGCTGAGATATACCAACCACTGAATATAAACCTGGACCTTTTTATCGCAGCAAAAATTGGCTTTACCACCTCCATTTTTCCCAGTGTCATCAATAATAACGTCGCTTCTATCGAACGGTTTCAACGCACCTCCATCGATTTATCCATGGGGAAAATACTTAAACAAGCAACGAGAATCAAATTAGGTCTGCAACATAGCGATGGTCGTACAATTACCATTAGCGGCAGTCAATTATTTTCTGATGGTGATTTTAAAGAAGGTTATATCTATGCTTCTTTATTTCATGATTCGCTGGATAATTTAAGCTTCCCAAACACGGGGTTATTCGGCGGCATTTCTTTCAGGTTAAGTAAAAAAGACCTGGGTGCGGACACTGAATACGAGCAGCTGAAGTTGCAGTTAAGCGGTGCGGGGACCTATCAGCGTTATACTGTATTCAGTCGTGCGATATTCAAAACGACACTGGATGAAAACGCGCCATTTAATGCAGTATATCGAAACGGTGGCTTTCTGGAACTATCAGGCACTCTGGAACAAGAGCTAGCTGGCCAACATTTCGGTTTGATTGAAGCGGCCTTTTATAGGCGCCTCGGCGACATCACATTCCTGCCAATCTATACCGGGTTTTCTGTAGAAACAGGCAACGCCTGGAATCGGTATGAAGATATCAATGCAGAAAACATGATCATTGCAGGTAGTATATTTATCGGCGCAGACACATTTCTTGGCCCTTTATACATCGCCTTCGGTTTTACCGACAGTGGTGAACAGGCTCTGTATTTTAATCTCGGCCAAACGTTTCTTTTACCATAACAAATACTTCCTGCACCTTAGAACCGAACTTGAGATTAAAACAATTGCTCGGGTATCGTAGTAGCATCACTACCCGCTGGAACAGCATCGGATACGACACCAGCAGCGACAGGAGCTCTTTCTTTTCTAAATATTTCGAACACTGTATTGGTGTCAGCGTCCGACGCGGCCAGACCTGTTTCAGCATTGATCTTCATCGTTACCAGACCCTCAGGACGCGGCAACTGTTTATCGGGTTTTCCTGCCAATGCAACTTTCATGTAATCAACCCAAACAGGTAATGCGGCTTGAGCGGCAGTCTCCTTATTACCTAAAGGTTTAAGCTGGTCAAAACCCAGCCATGTCGTGGTTACCAGATCAGGGTTGTAACCACTAAACCAGGCATCTCGTTGATCATTGGTTGTACCGGTTTTGCCAGCAAGATCCTTTCTGCCTAGCGCCATAGCACGTCGACCGGTTCCTCTTAGAACAACATCTTGCAATATCGAGTTCATCTGAAATGCCAGGCGAGGCTCCAACGTTCGCTCAGCCTGTTTTGGCAACGTTGACAACGAATCATCTTCAGCTATGTCAGTTGACCATTGCTGCTCGGCAATAACACAGGAGGTACACGCTACGACTGGATCCGCTTCAAACAGAATACTGCCATCGGCATCTTCGATACGTTGAATCAGATAAGGTTCGATCAAATATCCACCGTTGGCAAAAACCGAATAGGCACGCGCCATCTGTAAGGGGCTCAACTCGGCACTGCCTAAAGCTAAAGACAGATCATAAGGCAATGAATCACTAGCTATACCAAAGTTTTTCGCAAATTGGGTTGCGTGTTTAATGCCGATAGAACGAAGTACCCGAATCGACACCAGGTTTCGCGATTTATACAATGCCATACGTAAACGCGTTGGTCCAAACGTTTTCCCACTGTAATTTTCCGGACGCCACTCTCCCTCCAATGCAGAATCCTGAAATACAACGGGCGCATCATTAATTAAACTTGCAGGGGTATATTTTTTATCCAGTGCTGCTGCGTAAACGATGGGTTTAAAACCAGAGCCAGCCTGTCGCTTCGCCTGTACCACGCGATTAAATTTACTGTGATGAAAATCAAAACCGCCAACCAGCGACTGAATCGCACCACTATTCGGGTCAACCGAAACCAAAGCACCTTGAATCGCTGGTATTTGAGCGAGGCTCCAGCCCGATACTGGATGCTGATCCAGCCAGACCACATCACCCGGTTTAATTACTTCAGATACTTTTTGTAACGCCGCACCCATCCGGTTCACACTTATGTATTTACGCGCCCATTCGATGCCTTGCCAGGGTACTCGCACCTGATTGCCATCTTTTAGTAAAGCGATTGCAAAACGACCGTCTTCAGGTACCGGCACACCAACGTTAGTCGCCTTCCCTGTCCCAGTACTCTCACCTTTAGGCATCGTAGCATCATCATTAACAGACAGAATTAAAGCAGGCATAAAACGACCGTAATCCTCATCATTTTTTAATATCGAAACCAAACCACCTTCGCTTTCATCTGCTGAATCAACATCATCAACATCATCAACAACGGGTTGCTCTTCAACGTTCAGACTTACATGTCGAATAACACCACGATAACCATGGCGATGATCGTACGCAACCAGCCCGTTCCAAATACTATTATTGGCCGCTCGCTGTAAACGTTTATTGACGGTTGTGTATACCTTTAAACCACGCACATAAGATTCATCACCAAATTGTTTGACAATTTCAGCACGGGCCATCTCGTTAACATAAGGTGCATAAACACCTAATGCACTGCGGTGACGAACCGCCGTTACCGGCGCACTTTTATGCAACTGATATTGCTCTTCTGTTATGTATTCAAGCTTTAACATCCGGCCTAACACATAATTACGACGGATGGTCGCACGTTCGGGATTAACGATTGGGTTATATGTAGAAGGTGCTTTTGGTAACCCAGCTATCATCGCAATCTGCGACAACGATAGTTTATTCAGATCCAGGCCGTAATAAATCTGAGCAGCCGCAGCGACACCATAAGATCTGTTGCCCAGATAAATCTTGTTCAGATAAAGCTCAAGAATTTTTTCCTTCTCTAACTCACGCTCAATTTTTAATGCCAGCAATATTTCATTTAACTTACGCAGATACGTTTTTTCACTACTCAGATAAAAATTACGCGCCAGCTGCATGGTTATCGTACTTCCACCCTGGCCACGTTGACCGGTCATAACCAAATTAACCACTGCACGCAATATACCCTGATAATCGACCCCGGGATGTTCAAAAAAACGGTCGTCTTCAGCTGAAAGAAACGCTTGCTCCATCAGGTCAGGAATTTCAGCAAGTACCTTGGGTGTCCGGCGTTTCTCGCCAAATTCACCCATTAACGCACCATCACTGCTATATATACGGAGTGGGACTTGAAGACGTACACTACTAAGTCCCTCGATTGAGGGTAATTTAGGGTTAAGGTAAAAATAGCCACCTACGATGGTTACCGCAGCAAATAACATTATCACCAACGTGATGATGACGAATGATTTTATTATATTAAAAAAACGCACTGATCCATTACCTGCGATATATAAGAATTAGGCGACAAAGTATAAAGGTTTAACGTCAAATTTACGACATTGTTATAAATTTCTAGTATTCCTCTACACTTACCGCTATTATTTAATGCAAAAATTATAATGTATCCTATAACTACCTTTAAAATATATAAATAAGGGGAACAGCGTGGGCCTGCTACAACGCAAAAAACCAGCCATATTAGGCTTGGATATCAGCTCGACGTCGGTAAAATTACTCGAACTAACAAAGGACGGGGACAAATATCGCGTACAAAGTCTCGCGGTAGAACCGCTACCAGATAACGCTGTTGTTGATAAAAACATACAGGATGTCGAGGCCGTTGGCGAGACCATTCAAAAAGCCGTCAAACGCTCTGGTACAAAAGCTAAAAATGCTGCCGTTGCTGTATCGGGTTCCGCCGTAATTACTAAAATTATCACCATGCCAACGGGCTTGAGTGATGATGAACTAGAAACCCAGATCGAAATGGAAGCCGATCAGTACATCCCCTACCCACTGGAAGAAATCAACCTCGATTTCGAAGTGATTGGCCCAACAAAAAACAACCCTGATACTGTTGATGTACTACTTGCTGCTTCCCGTAGTGAAAATATTGAATTGCGTTCTGCAGCACTGTCGTTAGGTGGCCTAAAACCAAAGATTGTAGATGTAGAAGCCTACACCATCGAAAACTCTTCCAAATTGATTGCTTATCAAATGAAAGAAGACAGTGAAGGTAAACTTATTGCACTGATCGACATTGGCGCTACCATGACCAGTCTCAATGTTGTCGAAAATAACCACCTCATATACACACGTGAGCAAAGTTTTGGTGGCAAGCAACTAACTGAAGAGATCATGCGACGCTATGGCCTAGCTTATGATGAAGCGGGTCGCCTTAAAAAAGAAGGTGGTTTACCCGATAATTACATCCCGGAAGTGCTTGAGCCTTTTAAAGAAACCATCGCGCAACAAGTCAGTCGGTTTCTACAGTTTTTTTACACATCAGGACAACATAACGCGGTAGACCTGGTTGTACTTGCTGGCGGTTGCGCTTCCATACCCGGTATCGATGAACTGGTTGAATTGCAACTTGATACACCTACCGTTATCGCCAATCCCTTTGCAGAGATGTCTCTGGCTTCCAAAGTGAACCCACAATCACTAAGCAATGATGCGCCATCACTAATGATTGCCTGCGGCCTTGCCATGAGGAGTTTTGATTAATGGCACATATTAATTTATTACCCTGGCGCGAAGAACAACGTCAAGAACAAACACGACAATTTGCCACCATTACCGCACTTTCGCTGGTACTAACCGGTGCACTTTTTTTTATGATACACGCATCCATAGAAAGTCAGATAGATCATCAGAAATATCGCAATAAAATACTTACGGATGAAATAACAAGGTTAGACGCCTCATTAAAACAGATTGAAACGCTTGAAGAGACCAAAGAACAGTTACTAGCACGTATGGATGTCATTCAATCTTTGCAGCAACGCCGGCCACAAATCGTGCACTTATTCGACGATCTGGTACGCACCATCCCAGAGGGCATTTTTCTAACTAAAATAAAACAATCCGGCGAGCGACTAACCATNKSWRGGSRWMGSCNANKCCNMAKGGTCNGCRTKWCCNKYSKRCATNGYGAWRCMKCNWYGCNCTMMSAMTGGATGGCAACACCTAAACTGAAGGTTATCGAAACGAAAAAAGGCACCCTTAGAAGCAGTAGTTTCACTTTAGAAACCGCACAATCACGGCCTAACGACGATAACGATGAGGAAGGTAGCTAATGGATCTTTCCGAAATCAAACTTGACGAACTGGACATTGATGATCTCAAAAAGATCGGTGCCGCACCGTTACCGATAAAAATAGCGATTATCGTTGTATTATGTGTCGCACTAGCTGCTGCAGGTTATTTCCTAATCACAACTAAGCAACAGATCGAACTCGATAAAGTTACCGAAGAAGAAAATACATTACGTAACATTTTCACCACGAAACAAGCCAAAGCAGCCAACTTGGAAGCATACAAACAACAACTGGGTGAAATGCGAACATCATTCGGTACCTTGTTAAGGCAGCTGCCTAATAAAACCGAAATTGAAACGCTATTAACGGATATATCTCAAACTGGCATATCCGCTGGCCTGGAGATCGATTTCTTCAAACCAGAAGGTCTTCGTCCTAAAGAATTTTATTCTGAATACCCAATCAAGCTCAAAGTAACCGGACGTTATCATGAATTTGCCGAATTTATTAGCGGTGTCGCAGCACTACCACGCATCGTAACGATTCAAGACATTTCCATTGGCCCCTTTGACCCCAAGGGCGGTGCCAAGCTAACCATGGAACTAACAGCAATCACCTATCAGTACCTCGACGAAACGGCTGAGGGGTCTGCGCAATGAAACTCATCACACAAACACTCTTTTGCGTTAGCATTTTAAGTATTAGCGCCTGCAGCCAGGACACAGCTGACCTGCATACCTTTATCGCACAAACAAAATCAGCAACCGTCGGTAGCGTGAACCCATTACCGCAATTTAAGCCATATGAAAGTTTCAGTTATTCGGCTGCCGAAATGCGCGACCCCTTTGTGGCTACTGTTGATATAGACCAGGAAGGCGCAACCAAGACCAGCTTGCTTAACCCCGATTCAACACGTCCGCGACAACCACTGGAAATTTTTCCTCTGGACACACTCAGCATGGTCGGCATTCTTGAGCAAAACCAAAATTTATGGGGATTAATCAAGGATCCTCAAAATATCGTGCATCGTGTCCAGGTTGGCAACTACATGGGACAAAGTGAAGGACGCATAACCGAAATAAGCGAATCTGCTGTTTTCCTTGTAGAAATCATACCTGACGGTATCGGTGGCTATATAGAACGAGACGCATCAATCGCCATAGGTGGTCAATAACGATGAACGAACAGAAGCAGACAATCGGCGGCCAAACCGCGGAGATAGACATGTTAAAAACAACAATAAATAAACAATCGCATCAACTATCAAATGGGGCAAGCATGAAACTTTCATCCCTGGGTCTATGTATGGGAAAAACCCTTCTACTAACCTTTTCATTGCTCTGCTTATTAAGTACTTTAGCTATAGCAAAAACAACGACAACAGAAGATGGTGCATCACAAGTCAGCCAAAACGTTATTCAAAACATCCAGTACTCAACACTACCTGGCAATCGCTTACAAATAAGTCTCGAATTAAGTAAACAGGCAGTTAACCCCTTAAGCTTCACTATCGACAACCCAGCCCGTATCGCGTTTGACTTTCCAGCCACTGGCAGCAAATTATCTAAACGCTCTCAACCTATCGGTATCGGTGTCGCACAATCAATCACCACGATTTCGACAAAGACGAAAACACGTGTCATCCTGAATTTAACTGAAGTTGTGCCCTATCAAGTAACCACGCAAGGTAACAAGGTATTAATTACACTCGACA
The DNA here is from genome assembly GCA_002401185.1 of Gammaproteobacteria bacterium. Classification (GTDB taxonomy): domain Bacteria; phylum Pseudomonadota; class Gammaproteobacteria; order SZUA-229; family SZUA-229. Next base: position 11,199 of record NVSH01000006.1, read on the forward strand.
GTGAAGCCACTGGAGCCGCATTCGAAGCGTCCAACGCATCGGTTAGTGCAACAACAGCAGCTGGCGCACCAAGATTCTCTGACAAACCTCGTGGTATCGATAATATCGATTTTAGACGCGGCGAAGAAGGCGAAGGTCGTGTTGTTATCCACCTGACTGAAGCCAATATCCCGATGGATATCAGCCAAGAATTTGGCAAAGTCGTCGTCAAATTTTTAGGCATCAAGTTACCCGATGAATTACGCCAAACCCTGGATGTGCTAGATTTTGCCACACCGGTAAAATCCATAAGCAGCTTCGAAGAAGATGGTAATGTTCGTATAGAAATAGAACCTGTCGACAGTAATTTTGAACATGTCGCCTATCAGGCAAACAACATTTTTACTATCGAATTAAAACCTATCAGCAAAGAAGAGCTTGAAGATGTAAAAAAAGAAAAATTTGGCTATACCGGCGAACGTTTATCACTTAACTTCCAGGACATACCTGTTCGCGCCGTACTCCAGTTGATTGCAGATTTCACGGGACTTAATGTGGTGGTCAGTGATTCAGTCGACGGCAACCTGACATTACGACTGAAAAATGTACCGTGGGACCAGGCACTGGATATTATTCTAAAAGCCAAAGGTTTGTCGAAACGTGAATCGGGTACGGTTATGCTGGTTGCCCCCAGTGAGGAAATTGCCGCACAAGAAAAAATTGATTTAGAAGCTCGACAATCAATCACCGAACTCGCACCTATCCGAACCGCATTTTTCACGATTAACTTTGCTAAGGTTGGCGAGCTTTCAACCCTGTTTTCTGGCGGATCAGCTGGTGGCGGTAATAGCGAAGACGGTGGTGGTAGTAACGTTTCGAGCGGTATACTCAGTCCACGAGGCAGCCTACTTACTGATGAACGCACCAATACCTTGATCGTAAAAGATACTGAAGAAGTCATTTCCGAAATACGTCGAACACTTAAAAAACTGGACGTACCCATTCGACAGGTAATGATTTCGTCTCGTATCGTTATTGCGACCGATGCATTCACAAGAGAACTGGGATCTCGGTTCGGTGTTACTAATGCTAAATCAAATTCTAACGGGTTTGGTGTCACTACCGGTACATTCCAGGGCGCCGATACCATCGCATCAAGTGGCATAACCAATATCAACACTGGCGGCTCACCAGAGCCTTTTTCATTACCCAGCGGCGCAACAGCAGCGGATCGTTTAAATGTCGACTTAGGGACCGTTGGTGCTGCGGGCAGTATCGCCTTTGCCGTATTAACCGGCAGCACACTTATCGATCTCGAAATATCCGCACTGCAAGCGGAAAATAAAGGTGAGATCATCTCCAGTCCACGTGTCGTCACGGCTGACAGACACCAGGCTCGCATCGAACAAGGTGTAGAAATACCATACCTGTCGGCTTCATCGAGTGGTGCAACGCAGGTCGAATTTAAAAAAGCCGTATTAAGTATCGAAGTAACACCCCAGATCACACCCGATGATCGAGTCATCATGGATCTATCCGTCAGCAACGATACCGTAGGTGATATATTTGCCGGCATCCCAAGTATCGATACCCGCGAAGTGACAACGCAAGTATTAGTCAATAATGGCGATACCGTAGTACTCGGTGGTATCTACGAACAGATTACCCGCAATGAAGTCGACAAAGTACCTTTCCTGGGGGACCTGCCAATAATAGGTTATTTTTTCAGACACACGTTAGAAAGTGACGAAAGACGCGAGTTACTGATTTTTGTTACCCCTAAAATCTTAAAAGATGCGCTCTCACTGTAGCGAGTAAGAACAATATAAACAACTAAACCATGTGATCTATCATTTAAAACCAATATGGATAACCCACCGCCATAATAAATTTGTTATCCTAAGCGGCCTCGAATTATCACGAGGTCGCTTTTTTTATGCCTATAACGATGACTAGCCAAAAAAATATTTTTTTAATCGGTTTAATGGGTACTGGCAAGACAACCGTCGGTCGCCATTTAGCACGTAAATTAAAAATGGAGTTTATCGATAGCGACAGGGAAATCGAAGAACGCACTGGTGTCGATATACCGCTTATCTTCGAAAAAGAAGGTGAATCTGGTTTTAGAAAACGTGAAGCCACTATCATCGACGAGCTCACACAGAAAAAAAACATCATCCTCGCTACTGGCGGTGGTGCCATTCTTAGTAGTGAAAACCGAAATCATTTAATCAACCGTGGCACGGTGTTTTATCTCAAAAGCAACCTTGAAACATTGGTAGCCCGCACCAGTAAAAATAAAAACAGACCGCTGCTCCATGCGGACGAACCTGTAGAAGTCACACTCCAACGCCTGCTGACTCAACGCGAACCGCTTTACGAAGAAGTGGCTGACTTTACCATCGCTTCTGCAAACAACTCGATTCACAATGTAATACACGCTATCATTAAGTTTCTTTAAGCGTTACTACAGAAACAGAACACTCAATGACGACATTAACCGTTGATCTAGGCGAACGTAGCTACCCGATTTATATAAATAGTGACCTTCTTGGCCAGGCTGATTTATTACGCCAGCACATTCCAGGGAAAAGTGCACTTATCGTTACTAATGAAACGGTTGAACCACTCTATCTCAAAAAAACACAGGCCATGTTAACGGGACTAAAGCATGAGTCAGTCATCTTACCTGACGGGGAAAAATACAAAAACCTTGAAGTATTAAATCAAATTTATGACGCCCTGCTACGTAATCGACTCGACCGTAACACCACAATTATCGCTCTAGGCGGTGGCGTCGTTGGCGACATGGCTGGTTTCGCGGCTGCCAGTTACCAGCGCGGCGTACATCTTGTGCAGATACCGACAACCCTGCTGTCACAGGTGGATTCTTCTGTTGGCGGAAAAACAGGGGTTAATCACCCACTGGGCAAAAACATGATCGGTGCTTTCCATCAGCCAAGAGCCGTTATCGCAGATACCGACACACTCGATACGCTACCCGACCGGGAACTTAGTGCGGGCATTGCTGAAATTATTAAATATGGACTTATCAACAATACCGATTTTTTTACCTGGTTAGAACAAAACATGCAGGCACTGCTCCGTCGAGATAAAGCAGTACTAACACAAGCTATCGAAGTTTCATGCCAAAACAAAGCAGACGTGGTCGCAGCAGATGAACGTGAAAGTGGTCAGCGCGCATTATTAAATCTGGGCCATACATTTGGCCATGCCATCGAAAATGCCATGGGTTATGGGGAATGGTTACACGGTGAGGCAGTCGGCGCAGGCATGTGTATGGCTGCAACCATGTCAAAACAAATGGGCTGGATGAGCGATCAAGAATTACAGCGTACCTGTAATTTGATCGAACAGGCAAAACTACCGACGAAAGCACCTGCCAATATGTCAGTAGAAACATTTTTGGCCTTGATGGCCGTTGATAAAAAAGTACTCGACGGCACTTTACGTCTGGTCTTAATGAAAGGCATCGGCAAAGCACTGGTTACCGATGACTATAACGCCGATGATTTAAATACGGCTATCGAAAATTCCTTGGCCAATTAAACATGTCAAATACACAAAGTAGCTATAACGGGCGGCTGGTCGCATACGCATGTAATGATACACAATCCATCGGGCGACGTTTCACGGAAACTTTTCCAACCTACCGTAATGAATATCAGCGCGACCGCGACCGTATTATTCACTGCGCTGCTTTTCGACGACTGGAATACAAAACACAGGTCTTTGTCAATCATGAAGGTGATTTATTTCGCACACGCCTGACACACACACTTGAAGTCGCGCAAATTGCTCGAAGCATCGCACGCGAGCTGGGTTTACACGAAGACCTAACCGAAGCTATCGCACTGGCACATGATCTCGGACACACGCCTTTCGGACACGCCGGCCAAACCGCGCTTAACCATTGCATGAAAAAATTTGGCGGCTTTGAACATAACATCCAGTCATTACGCATCATCGATAAACTTGAACAAAAATACGCTGATTTCAACGGTCTCAATTTAACCTTTGAAACGCGCGAAGGCGTTTTAAAACACTGCGCAATTAAAAATGCAAAAAAACTGGGCGATGTGGGGCAACGTTTTCTAACCAAGCAACAGCCCAGTCTGGAAGCACAACTTACTGATCTATCAGATGAAACAGCCTATAACAATCATGATATTGACGATGGCATTCGTTACGGTTTAATTACTGTCGATGAGTTATTAACCGTTGAATTATATAGAGAACAACACAATATCGTCACCAAACAATACGCCAACCTCGACAGCAAAAAACTTAACCACGAGATCATCCGCCGAATGATAAGTGCCATGGTTGTTGATTTAATCGACACCTCACAAAAAAATATAGCCGATGCAAACTTGACCTCCACTCAAGATGTTCGTAATCAAAAACAACGGCTGATGTCCTTCAGCGCTAGCATGAATGATAAAAAACTGGAACTGAAAAAATTTCTTCGAAACAACCTCTACCAGCATTACCGCGTACATCGTATGACAAAAAAAGCATCCTACGTTATCGATGCGCTCTTTAACGCTTTTCTGGATGACCTTAAAATCCTGCCCACTGAAGCCGTCCAACATTGCCATACACTTAAAGACAAACACGGAGATACGGGTATCGCGCGTGGTATATCCGATTATATAGCTGGCATGACCGATCGTTATGCCATCGTTGAATACGAACGTATCTTTAATCCTCGTCAACTCTCTTTTTCAAGCTAAGCATCTAAATACCTCGTGGCCGGCCGCATCCCGCAAAATTTTATTGATGACCTGATTTCTCGAAGCGACATCGTCGGCGTTATCAATGCACGCGTCCCGCTGAAAAGAAAAGGTAAAGAATTCAGCGCCTGCTGCCCTTTTCATAACGAAAAAACCCCCTCTTTTACCGTCAGTGAAAATAAACAGTTTTTTTATTGTTTTGGTTGTCATGCTAAAGGCAATGTCATTGGGTTTTTAATGGACTWTNARCMMCTYAGNCTWTRTTGAWGCCATYGARKMMYTSGCSGCCGACGCTCATGTGGATGTGCCACACGAAAATGATTCTTTTGCTCATCAGAACAGACAGGATAAACAACCTTTATACGATATCCTCAAACAGGCCAGTGATCTTTTTCAAAACAAACTAAAAACTTCCGAACGTGCTATCGACTACCTCAAACAACGAGGACTTTCTGGTGAAATAGCAAAACGATTTAAAATCGGCTATGCACCTGACGGCTGGGATTTTTTAATCTCACAGCTCGGAAAATCAAAAGAAAGTTTACTCAACTTAAGCAAAACAGGCTTAATCGTTAACAACGAAAACAATAAAACTTACGACCGTTTTCGCGACCGAATAATCTTCCCGATTACCGATCAACGTGGTCACATTATTGGATTTGGCGGCCGAGTACTCGATAAAGGTGAACCAAAATACCTAAACTCACCAGAAAATGACGTGTTTCATAAAGGTTATGAACTGTATGGCCTGTATGAAACCAAACAGGCATTAAGAAAAATCGATCGCATCCTCGTCGTCGAAGGTTATATGGATGTCGTCGCGCTAGCACAAAACGGAATTAACTACGCCGTCGCATCACTAGGCACCGCGACAACGACCGAACAAATACAAAAAACATTCCGTACAACACACGAAATTATCTATTGTTACGATGGCGACAACGCAGGCAAAAAAGCCGCCTGGCGGGCACTAGAAAATACGCTATCCGTCATACGTGACGGCATGGTTGCTAAATTTCTTTTCCTACCAGAAAAAGAAGACCCAGATACCATGGTACGCAAAGAAGGAAAAAATGCTTTTGAACAACGCATTATTGATGCCTTGCCACTATCAACATTTTTATTTGAAAATTTAAAAACAGAATGTGATTTATCAAGCAATGAAGGCAAGGCACAACTCGCGACTAAAGCTAACGCATTAATACAAAAGATGCATAACAGTATTTTTAAAGACCTGTTAATAGAAGAGCTTTCATCAATGGTTGGCTTGAGTCAACAGCTCCTTGAGTCGAAAATATCTTCCACGATTGAAAATAAAAAAATCGCAACGCAACAAGCTAAGCCGGTTCGCGGACAACAAGTATCTAATCACAAAACACGTATCGCCATCGCCTTGCTGTTACAAAACCCGTTTCTTGCGACCGAGCATCAAGTGCCTGAAAATTTTAAAGAGGCCTTCACCAAAGGATTACCACTRCTATATAAGTTACAAAAAATTATTGAAACYAATCCCACGATGACYTCKGCCGCATTATTAGAACGGTTRCGTGATGATGAACACGAAACCGCACTTAATAAATTAGCAGTATTACAAACCCCAGAGACTGAAAACAGCGACAATATTATTGACGTTTATACCGACATCATCAAACGCTTACACTATGAAGACCGTGATGAATATTTAAAGCATAAAATTAAAAATAATGAACCGTTGACGCCTGAAGAACAAAGTGAATACCTGAAACCACCCACCAAATAACTATTGACATCATGTAAATATAATGGATAATGCCATGCATCAGCGCTAATTTGTCTCAGATTGCGGGCGCTATATAAATAATGCTAAAGCGAGTTACGGTACAAAAAAATATCGAAAACCCGTTTTAGCTTTCCGCTACAACGGGTTTTTTTATGCCCATGATTAACGGCAACACAAATATCCATGGATATTATTTGCAACATAATCCATACATAAAACAAATATTAACAAGGTGTATTTTAACAATGAGTGATTATTTATTTACCTCCGAATCCGTCTCTGAAGGTCATCCAGATAAAGTGGCKGACCAAATATCTGACGCTATTCTTGATGCCATTTTCGAACAAGACAACAAAGCCCGTGTCGCCTGCGAAACCATGATCAATACTGGCATGGTGGTTATCTCTGGCGAAATCACTACCGAAGCCTGGATTGATATGCAGGCAGTCGTGCGTAATACCGTCAAAGAAATAGGTTACAACAGTTCTGATATGGGTTTTGATTATGGCTCTTGCGCTGTCATAACCTCCATCGACAAACAATCTGCTGATATCGCTGCGGGTGTCGATGAATCCGAAAACCACGAACAGGGCGCAGGCGACCAGGGATTAATGTTTGGTTATGCCAGCAACGAAACCGATGTACTGATGCCGGCACCGATTACCTATGCGCACCGACTCGTTAAACGCCAGGCAGAACTACGTAAGAATGGCACGCTGCCCTGGTTACGTCCTGACGCAAAAAGTCAGGTTACTTTTCGTTATGAAAACGATAAACCCGTGGCTATCGATGCCGTAGTTTTATCGACACAACATGCGCCGGATATTAAATACAATGACCTACGTGAAGCCGTCATGGATGAGATTCTTCTACATGAGCTACCAAAAGAATGGATAAGCAAAGATACACAGTTTCATATCAACCCAACGGGTATTTTTGTTATTGGCGGCCCAGTCGGCGACTGCGGTTTAACCGGACGCAAGATTATTGTTGATACCTATGGCGGCATGGCACGTCATGGTGGTGGCGCCTTCTCTGGTAAAGACCCGTCCAAAGTGGATCGCTCTGCCGCTTACGCAAGTCGGTATGTAGCTAAAAACATTGTAGCCGCTGGCCTCGCTGATAAATGTGAGATTCAGATATCTTACGCAATCGGTGTTGCGAAACCGACGTCTATCTCCATACAAACATTCGGCACCGGAAAAATTGCTGATGAAAAAATTGTAACCCTGATCAATGAGCACTTCAATCTAAAACCACAAGGCATCATCGAAATGCTGGATCTTTTACGTCCGATATACAAAAACACCGCTGCATATGGTCATTTTGGTCGTGAAGAGCCTGACTTTACCTGGGAAAAAACCGATAAAGCTGAAGCCCTAAAAGATGCAGCAGGATTGTAGTTAGGCTATAATCCGCTTACATTTTCTGAGGAGCGCTGCATCAGACATAGTTCTGTCAGGCTCAGAAACAAGAAAACTGGTACTAAATAATCCTGTACCAGGTCTCTTTAGAATAACGGCGCTCGTTTCTTATACTTAAAAATTTAGGAGATGAGCATGAGCGCCATCCAGGATACAAAACCCTCCCAAGATTACAAAGTCGCCGATATTACATTGGCCGCGTGGGGCCATAAAGAAATTCGAATTGCTGAAACCGAAATGCCTGGCCTGATGGCACTACGTGAAGAATTCGGCGACGAACAACCGTTAGCTGGCTGCCGCATTATGGGCAGTATCCACATGACTATTCAAACAGCGGTTCTCATTGAAACGCTGATCGCACTTGGTGCAAAAGTTCGTTGGGTTTCCTGCAATATTTTCTCCACACAAGACCACGCTGCTGCTGCGATTGCTGACCAGGGCATCCCTGTTTTCGCATGGAAAGGAGAAACCATCGAGGAATACTGGTGGTGTACACAACAAGCCCTTATCTGGCCTGACGGCAAACTACCTAACATGATTCTTGATGATGGTGGTGATGCCACATTGCTGGTTCATAAAGGCGCAGAGTTCGAAAAAGCAGGCGTAATCCCAGCAACAAAGGACGATGACAATGAAGAATATGCCGCTATTCTTGATGTCTTACGCCGCACTATCGGCCCGGACGCTAACACATGGCAGGACATTGCTAACAGTGTGAAAGGTGTTACAGAAGAAACCACAACAGGTGTGCACCGTCTTTATGAGATGCAGGAAAACGGCGAATTACTGTTCCCGGCAATGAATGTGAACGATTCGGCGACGAAATCTAAATTTGATAATCTATACGGCTGCCGTGAATCATTAATCGACAGTATCAAACGCGCAACCGATGTGATGATAGCCGGTAAAATTTGTGTTGTACTGGGTTACGGCGATGTCGGTAAAGGTTGCTCTCAGGCTTTCCGGGGCATGGGCGCAACGGTATGGGTAACAGAGATCGACCCTATCTGCGCACTTCAGGCAGCGATGGAAGGATACCGCGTAGTCAATATGGACGACGTCGCCGCAATGGGTGATATTTTTGTCACTACCACTGGTAACGTTAATGTGATCGACCACGACCATATGGCTGTAATGAAAAACGAAGCTATCGTTTGTAACATTGGTCATTTTGACTCTGAGATTAACATCGCTTCTCTGGAAGACTACCAATGGGAAGAGATCAAACCACAGGTTGACCACGTCATTTTTCCTGATGGCAAACGTATTATCCTTTTAGCTAAAGGCCGACTGGTCAATCTGGGTTGCGCGACGGGTCACCCGAGTTTTGTAATGTCGGCATCGTTCACCAACCAGGTTATGGCTCAGATAGAGTTTTATAAAAACAGTGCAAGCTATGAAAACAAAGTTTATATACTACCCAAGATTTTAGACGAAAAAGTTGCGCGTTTACACCTGAACAAAGTGGGCGCCAACTTAACTGCGTTATCTCAAGAACAGGCAAAATATATTAACGTCGCTATCGAAGGACCTTATAAACCTAAACATTATCGCTATTGATATTTGTCTTTTAACTGAAATTTTATGAGTTTATACGATGAGTATTGATAATCGTTCTGCAACAATGAGCTGTGAATTTTTTCCACCACGCACGGCAGCTGGCGTCGAAAAATTACTGGCCACAAGACAAACGCTAGATGCTGTTATACAACCAACCTATTTCTCCGTCACCTTCGGTGCTGGCGGTTCAACACGTGACAGCACACTTGAGTTAGTTAAATTACTATCGGAACAAAAAGTTAATGTTGCACCCCATATCTCATGCATGTGTTCCAGTAAACAACAGTTAGAAACGTTGCTAAACGAGTATAAAACTATAGGGGTATCGCGGCTGGTAACACTTCGTGGTGACGTCCCCATTGCTGTGGATGATACTGATGAAACACCGAATAAAACCGTAACTGAACTCTCACATGCTAATGATCTGGTATCTTTTATTCGTGACACAACAGGTGACCACTTCACTATCGAAGTTGCCGCCTACCCCGAATACCATCCCGAATCAGCTTCACCTCAAAGTGACTTTGAGCATTTTAAAAACAAAGTTGCCGCTGGTGCAGATGGCGCTATCACACAGTACTTTTATAATGTCGATGCTTATTATCGGTTTATGGATAATTGCGAACAAGCCAATATTTCAATCCCGATAACACCTGGCATTATGCCTATAACCAACTTTGCAAACCTAACTCGCTTTTCAGATACTTGCGGCGCTGAGATACCTCGCTGGATCAGAAAACAACTCGAAGTCTATGCTGATGATAAAGAGAGTCTACAAGCGTTTGGTCTGGACGTTGTCAGTAACTTGTGCAATCAATTACTCGAACAAGGTGCACCAGGATTACATTTTTATACGTTAAACCAGGCTCAAAGCACAAACGCTATCTGGAAAAACCTTTCAATATAATCAGCATACATTAACGTGCGCATTACCCGCTTATATCAACCCAATGCATTGCAATGTGGCGAAACCATACAGCTTAACCATGACGCATCAAATCACCTGATTCGAGTATTACGTACTAAAACAGGCTCAGCCGTTACATTATTCAACGGCGATGGTTTCGACTACTTTTGTACCACACTGGATAACAATACAAAAAAAACAACCTTATCGATTAACAGTAAATCAGCTACCAACAAGGAGTCAAATCTGAACATCACATTGATTCAGGGCCTGTCTCGAAATGAAAGAATGGAAAACTGTATACAAAAATCTGTCGAGCTCGGCGTCAATAAGATAATCCCTGTCATCTGTCAGCGTTCAAACATCAAACTGTCAAAAGAAAAACTCACGAAAAAACGAACGCATTGGCAAAAAATTATCATTGGTGCCTGCGAACAATCTGGTCGTTGCTGCATTCCCGTTATCACAGAGGTTATATCAGTAAACGATCTCGACACAATATTACATAGCGATGCGATAAAACTCACATTAAACCCTACAGCAAGGACCTCACTTAAAAACATTAACGCTGATATTCTCAACAAAAACATTGAGCTATTTATTGGTCCTGAGGGTGGATTAAACGAAGAGGAACTTCTGTACCTAAAAGACAAGCAATTCAAAGAAATTGGTTTTGGACCCAGAGTCCTACGCACGGAGACGGCAGGCCCTGCCGTGATAAGCGCAATTCAGATGTTATGGGGAGATTTCTAATCTCTATATTTACCAGATTACACTGGTTGTTGAAATTATAAAATCAAAGTCACCAGACATTAAGTCATGCATCTAGTGTTAAGCGGCCAGGCCTGAGACCATCGCCACCATTGCGTCAACATCTAAGATACTAACACTTGCACCGTTTATTCGAACTTTTTGTAAAACCATTGGATGTTCTTCAGTATTTTCAAGACTTTCTATGTCACTTTTTATCTGATCTCGGCTAAAGAAACTAACATGCGGTACGCCAGACATCACTAAACCCATGTAAGGATTTTTACTAACGCCACCATCCTTAGCAACGGCATAAAGAACGACAGCCTGTGTATTCAAATTGACTTTAGGAAAGTCCTGCCCACCCGCTGCTTCAAAAGACAACAAGGGTACTTCTTCTCCACGCCAACTCATGTTACCAAGCAGCCATCGCGGGGCGTCTTCAGTCTCGACCACTTCTTTCACAGAGATTACTTCTGCAACTAAAGCGTTAGGCACAATAACGTTTTCTTTCCGAAGCGTAAGAATGACGCATTTTATTGATTGTGTATTGACTGCCATTATTTATTCTCTTGTCGCTGTATTCGGATGCATATTCAATTCAAAGACCAAATAATTAAAAATCTGTGTGCAAAATGTCATTAATATGATGCAACAGGTCTTCTTCCTGGAATGGTTTTCCTAAATATTGATTAACCCCGATTTCTAGTGCTTTTTCTTTATGTTTGGCACCTGTTCTAGACGTAATCATAATTATCGGAAGATCTTTTAAACGGTCATCATTTCGTACAAAATTTGCCACCTCAAAACCATCCATTCTTGGCATTTCTATGTCGAGAAGCATTAAATCGGGCACGTTATCCTGCAATTGACTAGTAGCATCAACACCATCTTTCGCCAACATGACTTCGATACCATATCGTTTGAGCATACGCTCTGTAATCTTACGAATGGTAATCGAATCATCGACCACCATGACGGTTTTAATCTCGTCCTCAATAACATCAACGACTGTTTCTACTGGCGCAGGTGATTTAAATACACTTTCTGCTGTAACGAGTGCCGACATTTCAAGAATTAATACTACGCGACCATCAGCCAAAATGGTCGCCCCGGCAATGCCTCGCACAGCACCAATCTGCATACCGACAGGTTTCACAACAATTTCACGACGACCCAACATATTATCTACATGCAGAGCAAAATGCTTATCACCAACGCGCACCAGTAGCACCGGGAATAACTGTAACTGTTTAGAATAATCTGGCTGAGTTCCTGTTAACAGCCCCCCAAGATGTTTTAATTCAAACTCGATATTATTAAATTCATAATGACTAGTTTCACTATCATAAAAACGTTGTAGTTCGTACCCTGTCATACGCACAACGCCTTCGATACTGGCCAAGGGTACCGCAAAAACATCATCACCTACCGACACGAGTAATGCCTGATTAATGGCCAATGTCAGCGGTAATCGAATATTAAATGTTGTACCTTGTCCTTTAACAGTATCGATATTCAGAAATCCGCCGAGCTGCTTTATCTCACTATCAACAACATCCATGCCTACACCGCGGCCTGCAACTTGTGTCACTTCATCCGCCGTACTAAAACCAGATTGCAGTATAAACTGGAGCGTATCATGATCTGATAATATAGCGTCATGCGTGACCAGACCCAGCTTAATCGCTTTCTCTCTTACTTTTTCTGCATCAATGCCAGCGCCGTCATCTTCTATGTTGATTACCACATCCGCACCTTCGCGAACAACGGTTATTTTTATTTTGCCAACTTCTTCCTTACCTAAAGTTTTTCGCTGCTCAGGTTTTTCGATTCCGTGTGCTACTGCATTACGTAGCATATGCTCTAACGGAGCGATGATTCGGTCCAGTACAGTACGATCGACCTCACTGCTTTCACCTTCTATCTCAAGCTCAACATCTTTACCAAGTTCTCGTCCAATCTGACGAACAATTCTTCGTAGTCGTGATGACAGCCCGCCAAAACGCACCATCCTGGTACGCATTAATCCTTCCTGCAAATCAGTACTTACTCGTGACTCCTGTACCAGCAGTGTTTCTGAATCACGTGTAATATCGATTAATATTTCGTTGATACTATCTACGTCGCCGGCGGTTTCACTTAAACTTCTGGTTAACTGTTGCAGGGTCGAATACTGGTCCATTTCCAGCGGATCAAAACCAGCGTCATACTTATCACTTTCGGTCTCATATCCTGAGCGAATTTGAATCTCTGTTTCGATCTCAAGCTTTCTTAATTGCTCTTTTAGACGGACAACGGTTTGTGTCAGCTCTGACAGGTTAAAACCAAAATCGGTAATCTGTTTGCCCATACGTGCATGATAGATATTGACCTCACCTGCGTAGTTAACTAAATTATTTAAAAGGTCAGAACGAACGCGAACCTGTTCCTGCGAATCTTTAAAATTAACATCAGTGGCACGCTCACCCCAATGTGGCATGTCGCTCTTAGTTTTCTTTGGGTCTTCAACTGATTGAGATGCCGTCACATCCGTGGCTGGCAGAAAATCAGCGATATTTATATCTTCGAGCTCTTCATCATCAACAGCTTCCAGCTCACTCAATTCGATATCAAAACGCTCAACAGCACGTTTTTCTACCACTTCACCACGCATTAGCATCTCTAAGCGGCTATTCAAAGTAGTTGCACAAGTCAACGATTGACGACCTTTAACATCCTCCAGCATGGTTGTTAACGCATCCAAAGATTCCTGCAATATCTCAAAGAACACTTTGTCAGCTTTAACTTTATTTTCANCNTYACCAWCWNCWASNAGWSAKNTCNTWGMRTWYGSGNTTWANGWCYSYKATAGGACCTAAATCTGCCATACGTGCACCACCTTTCAAGGTATGCATATTACGTTGCAATAACTGTATATGCTCTACAGAATGTGGCGTACTTTTAATTTCGTTTAATGTAAGCTCGCAACTATCCAGTAACTCCTCAGCTTCTTCAAGAAATATGTCGATTAATTCATCATCGATATCGCCATAAGCTAAGGCAACGGGTTGCTCTGCTACTTGAACGACGCTTTCGGTTGCGACATCATCGCTCGTCTGTTTACGGGTATCAAAACCAACAACATTAGTATCCGGCGATAATTCCATAATATCGACAGAATATTCATCTTCTCTTAAACCTTCATCTTCAATTATTATTCTTTCAACGATGTCAACATCATCACCTTCAGAAGACGTACTTTCCTGCCATGACTTTTGTAATTGATTTTGCATCTCCTGCTGAACAATTTTATTAATCTTCTCAGACAGCGGTTTATTATTGGCAGGTATATGGCCCTCAGCAACACTAAATAACATATCACTGATGCTTTTCTCTATTTCATCGAAGACAACAACGACGTTACCTGGGATATCCTGCTTGCCACTATCTCGTCGTATTTGCACGTACTTTTCAGCTGAACCACTGAGTTCTGCAATCGGCTCTACTTCTGCTGTCCTAGCACTACCATATAACGTATGGAAAGCTCGCATTAATTCTTTGTCGGCTTTTAATGCCGAACCATTCGATTCACATTCACTAATTAAACGCCGAATCGTTTCAACATAACCCTGACTTTCTTCATGATAAATCTTTAATAACATCGGATCGATGTCTAGCGTTTCCTCCGTTACATAGATTGTCTCTTCATCGATTATTATTTCAAAATCATCTGTATAGGCATCATCATTGGTAGCTATTTGCTCTATTTCAATAATTTTTGGCTGTTCTAGTGCTTTATCATTTTTGTTGATGTTTTCATCAATAACCAACCATTCATCCGTAATCTCTGTTTCATCTGAAATTACTATTGGTTCTTCTATCAAATCTATTTCTTCGACAATATCTGTAATGACTGTATCTTCACGTAAAGTCACAGCCACTGAATCGTCACTTTCAAATTCATCCAGATCAGTCAACGGTGCATTACTAAGTAATTCGTATTCATCATGCGATAACTCAGAATCTTCGATTTTTTCATCATCACTTTTCAGATCGATATCAAGATCTAACGCATCAGCAACAGGCAACGTAATTTCAATGTCTACGTCACTTATTTCGCTATCCTCAAACGAGACCATTCGACCTTCAGCTATCGCATCAGCAGACGACATTAGTTGCTCGATATTATCAATGGGTTCGCGGTTGCCTTTAAGTTGCTCGATAAGCTGAGGTAAAACCGCAAGTGCTTCATCAAACGCATTAAATAAATCATCACTGACTGTAATTTTATTTTCGATGTAACGATTAAGTATATTTTCAAACTTCCAGGAGAATTCGCCGATCATGTCGGCACCTAATAGACGACCGCTACCTTTTAATGTATGGAATCCTCGACGTACAATGGCTAACGAATCTTCATCTTCGTTATTTATTCTCCATTGCGGAAAATACTCATGCAACTCCCCTAAAACTTCTATCGCTTCTTCGATAAAAATTTCTACGATTTCCTCATCTGCATCATCAGCCAGAATTGAAAATTCAGCAACGCCTTTGTTCTCAGGTATAGTCTCTTCAACGACTGTTACCGATGGTTCAACAATAGCTTCAGGTGGGCTTTTTTTTAGATCAGATGGCTCATCAAAGTGTAACTCGTCAATACTTCGCTCGATCTCCTGATCTGGCTTCAAATCTATAAAATCAGTTTGATAATTCGTAYCACCGAATGTCTTTACTATTTCCTGAAGCCTTTCAACAGCCTCATGGCCGGCATTCAAACCCTGCTCGACACCAGGTCTGCCTTCAGAAATCGCTTCAAAGAAATATTCTATGGAGATGACAACATCAGCAATGGCATCTTGTTCACTTTCACTGGTCTGATAGTCATTATTCACTAATGCGATCTGTATAAAATTTTGTAACTTTTCAATAAGGGTCTGTACACGCTCTAAATGGAGCATCATCGCAACACCTCGAACCTCTTCGAGACGCTGCAATATAATATCAAGCTGCTCTTTCTCACCGATACCTGTCACATAGGATAAAATGGCTTCTTTCGCAACGCTGAAATTCTTCAAACCTTCAGCAACAACGGTATGAACAACCTGCCGATATTCTGCAGCAGGTATATTTTGTTCGCCCTGATTAATATTTAGATTAGTATTACCTGATTTTGAATCTATATAATCTTTAAGTTCAGATTCTACATTAAGCAAATTAGACGCAATATCCATGACGACATGATCACTTACTTCAATCTCACCGTCGACAATACTATCTATTATCGAACGCTGCGCCATAATGGAATGCCGGGCCTCTCCCATACCTAACATACCGTAAGTATCGGCAATCTTACCTAACTGCTCAGCAACCGGTGTTAGCTGCGTCACATCCTTGTCATTGCTGTACATGAATAGCTCGAGAGTATCTTTAACCTTTTCCAGGTCTTCGGTAATGCCTATAGATACCGTACTAAACAAATCAGCATTTAAGCCACTGATAGTGGCAGAGTCATGATCGTCCTGATGAATGAGCTCGTCTAAATGGTAAGCTTCTTTAACTGCGGTAATTAATTTTGTGTCTACTGTACTAAGGCCAACGTAATACAGGATATTTTTAATGAGCTCCTTCGAATAATTTTTGGCATATGCCTCTTCGCCATTTTCCAGAATAAACTTCAATTGACGATCAACTGCCGCCAATAACCTTTTTATACTTAAATTAGTTTCGATACCCTGCTTCATCAAACCTTCAACAAGAGCGCCCACGACCATCCAGACATGGCGAACTTCGTCATTACCAGAAACCATTTCGAGCGAACTTAATACGGCCTTAATTCGCTGCAAGCCAACGTGTTGTTTGTTATTACGAATAAAATCCAGCAAACCTAACTGGTAATGTATGCGTAATCGTTTGGTTTCTTCTTGCAACTTACCCGATTCGATGGCAGCAACATCATATCTATCTGTATTTAACTGCGTGTCTTCCAGTTCAGGTAAAAACAAAACACTTTCTGATAATAAACCTTCGTTACGTGCTGATCGAAGATCGTTAAACAAAGGCATTAAGGTGATAGGCGTATCTTTTTTACCGCCCTGTATGCCTTCGAGGTAGTCAGGCAATTGCAACATAGCACGCATCAAAACATCGTAAGTATCTTCAGCCCGCTCAATATTACCGGCTAACAGCGCAGAACTCGTTAACTGCATTTCTTCAGCAAGCATCGCAGCGCCATATACTTCGACCATCTGTAATGTGCCATAAATTAATTGCAGGTGTTCTATGCATTTTTCTAATGCATTTGCAGCATTGTTTTCAATGTACTCATTCAGACATGACTGAGCATCAGACAGAACGTCATCTAGCTGAGACTTCACCCAGCTCAATGAATTATATTCAACTGTATTATCTGGGTTCATTGTCCGATTACCTGAAGCTGACTGACTCTATGCATGACTCTCAAGTATAACGGTATCAATATTATCGTCATTATCTGAGGAGGGCAGTTTAAATCCAGATACCGAACGACCCAGGTCACCCGATAAATCGTTCAACGCTGACAACGAAGCAGATGTTAGTTCAGCACCTTCAGAAGTTTGCAGAGTAATCTCCTGAATCACGTTCATCGAACCAGACACAGATAACGCTACTTTTGACTGTTGCTTGGTAGAGGCTGAGATGCCTTTAATAAGATGCGAGAGTTCGGTGTTTACCGATTCAATTTCTTTCAATGCGACGCCCGCATCTTCCGCCATGGAGGCACCGTTAACCACTCCTGCGGTACTCATCTCCATAGATTTCACAGCTTCACTCGTATCTGTCTGAATAGTGTTTACCAGACCTTCAATCTGCTTGGTTGCATTACCAGCACGTTCTGCCAGTCGTTGCACCTCATCCGCCACCACCGCAAAACCACGACCGGCATCACCTGCTGTCGATGCCTGAATTGCCGCGTTCAACGCAAGTATGTTGGTCTGATCCGCAATCTCAGTAATCAGCCCTACGATATCCCCAATTTCCTGTGAAGACTCACCTAATCGTTTAATACGTTTCGATGTCTCCTGGATGGTCTCACGAATATTCTCCATTGAACTAATGGTCTTTCTTACTACTTTCGCACCTTCTTGCGCTATCTCTACCGACTGCTGCGCTACTTGCGCAGAGTTATCCGCATTGTCAGATACTGTTGACATCGAATCTGCCATCTCTGTAATCGCAGCACTCGCTGATGCAATTTCTTGCGCTTGCTTATTCGATGCTTCGGCAAGTTCTACCGCTGTTTTCTGTGTTTTTTCTGTGGAGAGTGATACTTCCGATGCTGTATTGTTAATGGTTGTTACCAATGTACGTAACGCATCAATGGTGAAATTTACAGAATCCGCAATCGCACCTGTGATCTCTTCGGTCACCGTGGCATGTAAAGTTAAATCACCATCCGCAAGGTTTGCCATCTCATCGAGCAAACGAAGAATTGCACGCTGATTCCTCCGGTTACTGTCCAGCGCATTTTCCTCACGCCTTCGAGCGTCCTTAAGCAAAAGAATACCACCGATAACGATTAACACGACAGCGATACCACCAAAACCGATGCCTATCAACAGAATATAATCGAGCTCATCACCTTGTG
>NVSH01000007.1 GCA_002401185.1 Gammaproteobacteria bacterium
TATTCAATTAAGTTAATATTTTTTTTGATTATTAAATTAATCTATTCAAATCGTATTTCTCTATCATAAATATCTTTTTTTAACATTAATATAATTCTTTATAAAGCTAAGGATTTTATATTTATTGCCGATAAATTCATCATGCAATTGTTTTTCGTATACCACGTAAAATATATTAGAGGGTGAATTATGTCTATAAATCAGGAAGTTTCCAGTGATGGAAAAAATGTTTATATAAGTATTACGGGTCGGTTTGATTATAAGATATCTCAGGACTTCAGGGACACTTATCGTCAAATACCTGGTCAGGAAGGTGTGTCATATCATATCGATCTTAGTAATGCTACTTACATGGATAGTTCTGCTCTTGGCATGCTGTTATTACTCAGGGAACATGCTAAGTCTCGTGAGGGATCAGTGATTATTGAACAACCAAGTAAACAGATTGATGGTATTTTGAAGGTTGCCAATTTTGAACAACTATTTAACATTAATTATACTGTTTCTGTGACTACCGTTTCTAGTTTTGGTGCCGGTACTGGTATATGAGTAATGCCGTTACATCAGCTTCTATAAATTTATTATTCGATATAGATAATAAGTGCATACTGCTTGTTAGTGACTCTGAAAAAACAATAAATAATATTACACAAGTAGTTAATAAAGATTGCATTAATATTCTAGTAGCTAAAAAAAGCAAACAAGCTTTAAATTTATTTCTTACAAAACATATTGACTATGTGATTGTCGATTTAGATTCAATAGATATGCAGGGCGATGAACTCGTTTACGCCTTGCGTGTAAGGGTAAGCGATAATTTTATACCCATAATCGTTATCACTTCATCTATGGATGAAGTGATTTTATCTGACTGTATGTCAGCAGGCAGTGATGATTTTTTTATAAAACCTGTTTCTCGTATAACAATAAAAACAAGACTATCTGCACTTGATCAAGTACATGAATTGAAGAATCTATATAAAGATTCTATCAATGAACAATTAGTAGCAAAACAGATACTTGCATTCGCGTTAGCTGAAAGGAACACTGAATTTGAGGAAATAAAACTACTTAGTAGGTCAAAAGCAGTTTTCAGTGGTGACTTATTTCTAACTTCAAAGCATCCTGATGGTGGCTTGCACGTATTACTTGCTGATTTTACTGGTCATGGTTTATCAGCTGCAATAGGAGCGTTACCTGTTGCCGATATTTTTAGTGTGATGACGAAAAAAGGATTTGAGATAGAAAACATCCTGGAAAATTTAAATAATAAGCTACATACCTTATTGCCTGTCAGTATGTTTATGGCTTGTATTATGCTGAAGATTAATAATGATTTAAAACATGTTGATATCTGGAATGGCGGCATGCCAGATATCTATGTAAGAGATAGTGAAACAGGTTATATAAAACAAAAAATTCGCTCATTACACATAGCATTAGGTATTACTGAATCTATCCATAATCAATATATA
Source organism: Gammaproteobacteria bacterium (assembly GCA_002401185.1). Classification (GTDB taxonomy): domain Bacteria; phylum Pseudomonadota; class Gammaproteobacteria; order SZUA-229; family SZUA-229. The sequence goes on from NVSH01000007.1 coordinate 1,476, forward strand.
CCGGAAACTATAGCAACAGATACGAAGGATCATTTATTTATATTTTCTGATGGACTGATAGAAGCAGCTGACTTTAATGGTGATATGTTTGGTTACGAACATCTCGAGCGATGTTTTGAACAACATCGTTCTAAGTTGTCTATCTTTCCGTTTCTCGTTGATGGATTTAATAACTTCTGTAGTGGTAAAAATCCTGACGACGATGTCACGCTTGCTTGTGTTCCYTGTACATCAAAATTAACAGAAAAGYACAGTGGTGATTCATACCTACAAACWCGAAATGTAAATAATCTAGAGGATGGTTGGTGTTGGTATATGGAATTAAGTGGTTCAAGTTTACGTAACATTAATCCAGTACCTATAATAATGGGTGAAGCATACAAGATATTTGGTCCATCGTTAAGCGAGGAAAAGTTATTAACTGTTATTAACACACTATATGACAATGCTATTAATCACGGCTTGTCAGTAATTTTAGGTGGTGGTGAAGAATATACAAAAGATGATGATAATGAAAAAAAATACCTTCGAATAGGTTTAAAAAAAATACAACATAATACAGAGGTAGCACTATTAATTAGCCTAGAGGATAGTGGAATAGGATTTGATCATCTTGGTTTAATGAAAAAAATAACTAATCAATATGATCAATCAGAAATAGCTAAGGAAGGTATACCACTCGTCTATGAAATTAGTGACTCTTTGCTGTATTACGGAAAAGGTAATCATGTAGAAGCTGTCTTGAATGTACGACTATAGACAGGTGAGTTATTTTGAATGATGTAAAGCCAGTTATATTAGTTGTTGACGATGAACAGTTTAATCTTGATATCATTACTGATTATTTGGGTGATATAGATGTCGATGTAACTTGTGTTAATAATGGAGAACAAGCACTTTCGATGTTACAAGAAACACCTGATCAATTTAGTGCGGTATTACTCGACAGGATGATGCCAGGCATGGATGGTATGGAGGTTTTGAAAAATGTAAAAAAAGACAATAATATAAACAGGTTACCAATAATAATGCAAACAGCTAAAGCAGACAAACAAAGCATGTTAGAGGGGTTAAGTGCAGGTGCGCATTATTATTTATCTAAACCCTATGATCAAAATACACTGGTCGYAATTGTATCTTCAGCTATTCGTGATTATCAACATTATCTTCTTTTACGACATGATCTTAAGCAATCTTCTCAAGCATTAAAAATGATGGAAAAAGGTACCTTTACATTTCAATCTTTAGATGACGGAAGAAATCTTGCAACCATGTTGGCCAATGCCTGCCCAAATTCAGAACGCCTGATTTTAGGCCTGACAGAAATAATTACGAATGCAATTGAACATGGCAACCTTGGTATAAGTTATAAGGAAAAGTCAAAATTAAATAACGTAGGTGGCTGGGAAACGGAGGTAAATAAAAGATTAGTATCACCCTTGTATAAAGATCGGTATGCAACAGTCGAGTTTACACGTGGTCGACATGAAATAACCTTTGTGATATCAGATCAGGGGAATGGGTTTGATTGGCATAAATATATGGAAATAAGTCCTGATCGTGCTTTCGATAGTCACGGCAGAGGTATCGCCTTAGCAAAGTCGCTGAGTTTTAATGAGATTCAATATTTAAATAATGGTAGCCAGGTACGTATAACAATACCTGTGCAGTGAAATAAYATGAATATGTCATCTGAAGTCGAAATAAAAAAWATATATGAAAAGTCGATACGTTTATTGAATGACAARCAAGCTCGATTGATGGATCTACAGCAAGTCTTAAAAAAGTCTGTTATTAGGTTATCGCTGACTGCTAGAAAAGATGATGATCGCGTCAATAATATTTTAAACGATATCAAATCATCTGTTGATGATCACGTAGATATCGATTTGCTCAATCAAAATTTAGATGAACTATTTGTATTAACGAATAATTCCGGATATCAAAATTCGTCAAATAGTGAGCCTTTTTATTCTATTCTGAAAAAAGATATTAAACGTTATATCCATACGCCATATTCTAAAGACTTTATTTCCAAATTTAAAATACTTGTTAATAAAGAAGCATCAAATACAGATATATCTTCTCAACTTATTGACTTTATAGATGAAGTTTCAAGAAATAAACAGCATGAGGAAGAAGATTTAAACTTATTTATAAAGACGATTACCAAAGGAAATAATTTTAGTTTTAGTGTTACAAATTCGCATACGACAAAAGTATTACACGACCTTGCCATAAAAGTATCAGAATATATACATAAGATACAATCACATGATGGAGGTGTAAGTAATGCTACTGATGATAAGATTTTAGATAGTAGTAAAAATGCGATTATTATTAATCATGTATTAAATGAAATAGTTAATCAATTAACTTTACCATCCGTTTCTAAAAAAGAGCAGTTTGAAGTACGACAATTATTAAATAAAAGTGAAGATAATAATGAAAGTTTAAATGAAATAACGACAAAAATTGTTGTTTTAATTAACCAGAGTATTCACTCTTATGAGTTAGAAAAAAAAGAACTAGAAGAATTCATTACTAAAATTTGTGCACAATTATCCGATATCGAAAAGTTTACTCATCTCATCAGAAATGATAGTGATGGCGTACATGCAAGATCCCTAGCATTAACTGACTCTATAGAAACGGATGTAGCTGATATCGAAGATACTGTGACAAAATCTTCTGATCTTGATGAATTAAAAAAGCATGTGTCGACAAATTTAAAGGAAATTCGAAAACATGTTGAAGACTATAAAATTATTGATAAACAACAAGCTGACATTACTTCGCAACGTTACACCGAAGCATTAGAAGAGCTGTCACGTGCACAAGATGAATCGGCTAAATTAAAAGAACAATTACATGAAAGTAAAACATTATTATTACGTGACCCATTAACAGGAATTGCAAATAGACTTGCATATAATGAAAGGGTTACTGCTGAAGTCAATCGTTGGCAACGTTCTAAATCACCTTTAAGTATTGCAATATGGGATATAGATCATTTCAAAAAAATCAATGATACATACGGACATAGTGTTGGTGATCGAGTATTAATGTTATTTTCAGATATAATTCAGAAAAGAATTAGAAAGGTCGATTTTTTTGCAAGAATTGGTGGGGAAGAGTTTGTCTTGTTAATGCCAGATACTACTCTTACTGACGCTTTAACGGTAAATAATAAATTGAGAGTTTTATTAGAGGAGTGTAATTTTCATTATGAGGGTAAGTATTGCAACATTACCTCATCTGTCGGTATAGCTGAATTCAGGGAAGGTGACGACGAAGACATAGCACTAAAAAATGCAGATAAGGCTTTGTATCAAAGTAAAAATAATGGAAGAAATAGATGTACAATTTATGAACACTCAGGCGAAAATGATAAAAATAAATTATGAATAGGATAGGGTCTAATTGTTATGGTTTTACAGTTTTTAATAAATAATTTTTAATATAATAGGCTTATCTTATACTAGTAAATTCATTAATAGCAGCATGTAACTAAATAACTAAGATGGTAAAGAATACTTTGTAACCTTCTGAAATAAATGCATTTTTTCAAGTGATTTCATATTAATTTTTACCGTTCGTCACATCATGTTGATATTTTGTCGAATATTCGACAGTTTCAAAAGGTCTTCGTGTACAATGAGGTTTATTCGAACGTAATTGTTTGTATTCCCAATTGGCAGTCATAATTCTAGTGACTGTAAAAGAATATCCTAAATTAAATTTCACATTAAAACTGCATAGCGTTGTAAAGCAATTTACTTTCTATATGCTCGGGATGTCATTCGATGAAACTGAAAACGAATACTTTTAGTTATTCTTTTAAATGCCCCATTAATATACTACCTCTGATAATTGTTTTAATTACAACCTTTGCTTTGGCAGGGTGTGATCCAGGAGAACCTCAAGGTAGCAGTGATGACCTCCAGATCAATGGGTATGCGGCCGCGCTTACACAAAATGAATTTAATGAGCTTACGCCAGAAGAACAGTATCAGGTAGCAAATAAATTATACGGAACACTTTTTCGTGGGGTTTCAGCTGAGGAGTTCTTTGATTTTAGTTCTGGTACTTCAACACTCAGAACCAAAAGTAATACGTTTCTTAGCGACACTAGATACTTACTAAAATCACCTCTTTCAAATGCAAAGTTACTAGAAGTAAACAGCCTTATTGAAGGATTTGATGATCAAGGAAATCCAAATGAAGCCGATGCAAAGTACACTTTCGATACAGATTCAGATGCAGACGAAAATGAGAGGGCTATGCAAATACCTCTCGCACGAATTAAAGAATATCCATTAAGTCGTGATTTATACATTCAATGGATGGCTTATTTTTTAAGTAATACCATCATGTACTCTCCGGCAGTTGAAATGGAAAGTACGGACACGCTTGATGCGCAAAATATGTTTAGTTTTTTAACATCAAAGCTTAAAGATAATCAGTCTGTTAGAGAAATTATCCGTGCCAACCTGCCGTCGTTAAAAAGATGGCGTGTCTCACGTTCCTCTGAAAATCATGCATTGGAAGCTTATGAGCTTTATCTTGGTCTATTCGAAACTGAACAAGATTCAGTAAAAGGTGGCATTGCATGTAAGGATTTTTATCTAACGGATGAAGACTCTGGTTACATAATTGCTAATACCGGTATAGAAAACACTGTGCCACAGTTAGTCTTAGGCGCGTACTTTATCACTACCTGTAACGATTTGTACGATGTGATAGCAAGCCATCCACTAGTTATGCCGCGTGCTGTCGAAGTGTTAGTTAATTATATTTTTTCTGGCCGTTCACGTGCAGACAGGGTGGCCATAATAAATTCGCTTACCAGTAGCGGTGTCGAATCCTATGAGGATATATTTACCGCATTATTAYTTTCAAAAGAATACTTGTTAAATACGGAAAGGCCACGATCTTTTGAAGAGAATTTATTACCACTGCTGGACACCTTGAAGTGGAGTCCTGATGCCGATCCAAATGATGATGTTGGTCGAAGTATTTTTGAGAACATTGTATCTAGTTACCGTAATAGGAACTTATATCTTGGCAATAAAGGTTGGCATAATATGACCTTAAAAATAGGTCGTTTACCTGATGTGCCATTAGATTCATTGAGTTTTGCAAATTATCACAAGGCACTCAGAGAAGATATGTTACTTGATGAACAGAGCTACAGTGGTCGTATAAATGGCATACCAGGTTTAATTTATAAAGGTGATGGTGACGATGCTGATGACAACGTACGAGATGTGGTAGCACAATTAAGCCTAACCGATTACATTCATTTTCTATTTTTGAATACCTTACATAGAAAAGCAAATACTGAAGAATTAAACGGTTTAATTACTATCTATGATGGACTTTCTTTATTGCAACTGGATTCAAATGGGAACCAGGAAATAAGGCCGAGKAGCAGTAATAATCGGCATAATAATATTGCTGTTGTAACTTTTGACTACATTTCCAGATTGCCTGAGTTTTATTACTTCAGAGCTATAAATTAAGGTGGCAACGAACATGAATAAAAGAAACTTTCTTAAAAGTGTAGCGGCATTAGGTGGTTCCGCATTATTACCATCTTCTATAAATCCATTAATAATGTATAAAACAGCAAGTGCTGCCGTTGATTATTCATCTGCGACAGTTGTAGCACCTGCAATTATGCCTCAAGTAATCAATATTCATTTATATGGTGGTCCCTCTGAACTGGCGGGGAACTTGACAAACATCGTTGATATAAATGCTAATTCTCAAAATTCTTACGCCTCTGCTTTTGGCGCAGGGATATTAAGAAACGACACCACAGGCAATGGACAAGATAATAATGGTAATTCTGCCTTCATCACTAAAAATGGATTTTGGCGTGGTGCTGGTGGGGAAGATATGCAGTTTATGGTCGATAATGGCTATATGTCTGTTTATCGTACTTTGATGAAAAGACTGGATGGTACTCGTTCACATCGTGAAAGTTTATTGCAAAGTTTTAAAGGTTCTTTAGACATCGAAGGTAGCGCTGGTGTGGGAACAAAAATCGCAGCTACTTTATATCAGCATCGTGGCCAATATGAAGGAAACACTACCTTAGCCGATGGCACAGCAATTAACGATATCGTTAATGATCTACTGTTACCTTTTGTTTCATTTGAGGGTGATACACGTGCATACCAACAAGATCCTAATTTTCAGATACCTATACTTTATCGTGGTATTACCCTGGACCAGGATTTTGATAACCCGTATACGAGAAATAATAACCCGAATGACATAGAGCTTGAAGCGCTTGCTACCACTATGAGGACGAATACTTATAATTCTCGTTATTCAGGCGCGGCTAACAGTTTTGATTTAAGGGCATTTTTAGAAAATAAAATTGATGCCATTGATGATGCTGATAGTGACGCTAATTTACCTATTATTACTGGTGTGGCAGATGCAGCTTCGGTTGGTATTTCTGCTGGTCAACAGCTAGTGTATCCAAATAACCAATATACCTCCAGAGTTCGTGCTGCAGTAACACTGACATTGGTGAACCCTGCAACACTTTATGTCACCGTTGGTGGTGGTTTAGGAGGTTGGGATGATCATAATAATGGTATCGATAGTTATCGTAATCGGATGAGTGCTTTAATGGCGGTTATGAACGCCGCTATGTTGCATATTAAATATTATAACGCGAACACACTTAATGGTACTCCAAGAACAACCAATAATAATATTGTTATAAATATGTCTGGCGATTTTGGACGTCGCGTAAATCTAAATAACAATCAAGGTTGGGATCATGGTAATAATCAGAATCTATATACTTTTGGTGGTTCGCAGGTGAGAGCAGGTGGTGCTGCAGCCCTAGGTAAAGTTGTTGGTACGACACAACGTGTTGGAACAAGTGGTACTAATAATCAGGTAACAGAACCTGTACAAGGTAGCTATGAGGCCGAGCCTATGTCAGTTGCTTCTACGGTATTTTCATATTTTGGTGTTCAGAACCCTGAAATATTAACAGCTGATGACGAACTTAATCCAAATGGTGTGCCGGTAATTATTGAAACAACACCTGGTGAAGCTGATTTGTTTTAACTTATTACTCAAAAAAAACGCCGCAATCTTTGCGGCGTTTTTTTTGTTTATAGAAATCAGCTATCAATTCTTTTCTGCTATTTTAAAATACAACAGGTGGTCTTCACCACTCATTGCCGATAAATTAGAAACGTTTACTATAAGCAATCTGAAATATTATAGCTTTATTCGTATCAAACTCTGAATGCTTAAATGATTGGTACATGTATTCCAGTCTGGCACGTAAATGACCATCTGTACCTACTTCTCGTCCATAACGAATACCCGGTGTAATGCTAACCATGTCATCTAATCGATAATCAGCACTTACATATTTCGGGAAATCTGGAGGTAGAGTAGCGCCAGCATCATCGACAAAAAACTGATTCATGTAAAAGAATGCCTGGCTTTGTACATACAGTCTAAATCTAGGTTCAAAATAATGGGTATCGGACAGTTTAATACGATAATTGAAATCGAATGTGTGTGAATCAACATCCCAGTCATCGGTATAGTACCGATAAGAGCCATGAATAATATTATTGCTTGGATACAGCTGATGATTTAACTTGAAGGTTAAACTGGTTCTGGTTCTATCACCAGGCCTGCTTTCGTAATAACTCGAACCTGCAATAACAACATTAGTTGCTCTATCTACCACACTAAATACTTTATAAGGGTCTGTATGATAACCATTTGACATACTGTAGGCCAGATTAAACTGAGCGACAGTTCTGCGATTAATTATTCGGGTAACGCCTGCGATTAAATCAATCGTTTCTCTTGTACCTTCGCCAGCTACTTCGTTATCGGCAATTTGCGATAATGGAACAGGTGTATCACCAGCGCCAACACGAAAAATTTCATCGTGTGAGGCAGCGATACCGAAAGAAAATAGATAATCTTTTTTTACAGTTTCTTTGTTGACAGTTACAGCGCCGCTAAACGAACGGTAATCATTTTCGATCGAAACAGCTGCATTGTAGTCAATTGACCAGTTATCATCATGTAGATGTGTCCAGGTTAAACTGTTAGCAAGACGAGTGTCGTTAAAATGTACTAAAGCATTTGCATTCGCGTCGGTCACACCAATACCACCACCGCCTGAAGCGCCAGATACCGTATTACCACCACCACTAGTCTTGACTGCACCGGATGGCGTGGAACCTGACATTGTGTCGAGTACTACTTGAATATTGACGCGATCTTTATCAGAAACATCACCTGAAACTGTCGCAACAAATTTTGCAACACTTACGCGATTATCAGCTTCACTGTAGTATAGAAAAGAATTGTCTATTTCCCAGGCATTTTCAATGGCTAATACGCTGCCACTCTGTTGCGATAACAATGTACAGGTCGCAACTGTTAATTTATTCTTAATTGATTTCATTAGTTATCTCCTCGTATTAGTTGCAACCACAACCGCCGCCGCCTACGCCATTACCACCTGTCGATGCTTCTTTACTAAAGAAGATATGATCATCACTAAATGAGTACATTTTATCTTGTGGAAACTGCATAGCTCGTTGAGCGAGAATATTCTTCTCCCAGGGCTTAACTGTTTCACTCGCACTCATGTTTGTAAACGTTGAGCACGCAGTGCTTAGAAAGCAAAATAGGAGTATCAAAAATTTATTCATATTTGTAGCCGTTTATTTAGAATTGAGTAATTTTTGTATTTTATTTTCTATGACATTTACATCGCCTTCTCGATAGCCTTTATGGCCGTATACAAGTGTTCCAGTTTTATCAATCAAATAGGAACTAGGCATAACTTTTAATTTGTATTTGCTTGCAATTTCACCGTCTGGGTCGTACGCAATTATAAATTTAGCAGGAACTTTCTTTAAAAATTTCTGTGCATCTGTTTTTGACGAATCCAGGTTAACCGCAACAATTACGAATTTTTTATTATCATATTTAGCATGCATTTCATTCATCCAGGGGAAAGATTTACGACATGGAATACACCATGAAGCCCAGAAATCGAGATAGACGACTTTGCCTTTAAGGTCTGAAAGAATGATTTTTTTATTGTCACTGGGTAATTCAAAATCAGGTGCTTTTTGTGCCTGAACACTGACGCAGAACATGAGTGATAAATGAAATGCAAATAGTCCTGTAAGTAATTGTTTTTTCATGGTAATAAATAGGAATATTTAATGCGATTCGTTAGTTATAAAGCTTAAAAAGAGTATAGACTTTTAATGTCTAAAATGAATGGTATTGATATAATTCATGTCATTTTTTCGACAATTTTTTAAACCTGAAAAGTATGAATGTAATACTGAATAAAATTTATCCAATAGATAGAAAAAGTAGGCTATTTAAATTATATCTAAAAACACAACAGAGTGTATTTATTAAGAAATACTTTTTTCTAGATGGGTCTACTTGCCCGAAAAACATAATTTTTTATCCTATAATCAGCAGTTAATTAAGCAATGCTTGGTTTCGTAAAACAGAGTTTATTAAAATGATTGCATCGAACATATTGCCAGGTTATTTTCATTAAGCGAGCGATGCAATCTTTTTTAGCGAAGACGTATTTTTAGGGAAGGTGTATAAAATGAAAGCATTAGTTACAGGCGGAGCAGGTTTTATAGGTTCTCATATTGTCGACCGTCTATTACAAGATGGTCATGAAGTTATCGTATTAGATAATTTTTCGACCGGGCATCGAAGTAATTTACCTGAACATTCTGCATTGACAATAATCGAAGGCGATATAAGTAATATAGAAATCGTAGATAAATGCATGCTTGAAATTGACTGGGTTTTCCACAAAGCAGCTGTGGCATCAGTACCAAAAACAGTTAATGATCCCATTGGTAGCAGTGCTGTGAATTATCAAGGCACACTCCATCTGTTAGAAGCAGCAAAAAATAATAATATAAAACGTTTTGTATTTGCTTCAAGTGCTGCATTGTACGGAGATGAACCGACACTACCCAAGGTTGAGACCATGTGTCCTGTTACTTTGTCGCCATATGCGGTAGATAAATTAGCATCTGAATATGCATGTGGAATGTATACAAAGCTCTATGGTCTACCGACGGTTTGTCTACGATACTTTAATGTTTATGGGCCAAAACAGGATCCATCGTCACCGTATTCCGGGGTGATTTCTATTTTTACAGATAAACTTAAAAAGAAAAAAACACCAACAATTTTTGGTGATGGCGAACAAACTAGAGATTTTGTTTTTGTTAGTGATGTTGTTGAGGCGAATATGTCAGCGGCGAATGCTAAAAATGGTATAGGTCAATATTATAATATCGCTACGGGTAAAAAAATCACCTTAAACAAATTGTTAGAAACGTTATGTGAAATATATAAGATTGATTGTACTGTCAACTATAGTGAGCCTAGAAAAGGTGATATTAAAGCATCTTATGCAAAAATTGATAAGGCTTCTACGGTATTGAAATGGCAGCCCAAAGTTGATTTAAAGCAAGGCTTGGAGTTACTTTGTAAAAGCTTGTGATTATTATCGAATAAACATTAATAAATCATCTTAACTATATGTAATAAATTATTTTATGTGGGAAAATATTCGAAACTTGATGCGATATATATTTCGTTATACAAAGTATAATTTTACTAAATTATTAGATTAGACCAAATAACTGGACACATACACACGATGAAAATATTAGTCACAGGCGTAGCCGGCTTTATCGGTATGAGCGTTGCGAAAGTGTTGCTCGAAAGAGGCGACGAGGTCGTAGGGATAGATAACCTAAATGATTACTATGAAGTACAGCTAAAGCATGATCGTTTAAAATTAATCGAAGATTATGACTCGTTTACCTTTATTAAAATGGATATTTCAGATCGTGATGCAATGAAATCATTGTTTGAAGAGCAACAATTTCAACGCGTGTTTAATGCTGCAGCTCAGGCAGGTGTGCGTTATTCACTGGAAAATCCATATGCTTATGTAGACAGCAACCTGGTTGGTTTTGTCAACGTCTTAGAGGGTTGCCGTCAGACAAATGTTGAACATCTCGTCTATGCGAGTAGTTCAAGTGTTTATGGTGCAAATACCAACATGCCATTTAGTGTACATGACAATGTTGATCATCAAGTGAGTCTTTACGCTGCTACAAAAAAATCAAACGAGCTAATGGCGCATACATACAGTCACCTATACAACATTCCAACAACGGGATTACGTTTTTTCACCGTGTACGGCCCATGGGGTAGACCAGATATGTCACCATCTCTTTTCACCGGTGCTATTTTACGTGATGAAGCAATCAAGGTATTCAACGAAGGCAAAATGCAACGTGACTTTACCTATATCGACGATATTGTAGAAGGTGTTGTTCGTGTAATAGATAAAGTAGCAGAACCAAATGCTGATTATGACAACAATAACGCTGACCCTGCAACATCCTTTGCGCCATACCGTGTTTATAACATAGGTAATAATGATGTAGTGCAACTTATGGACTTTATAAAAACCATAGAAAATGCCGTAGGAAAAAAAGCAGAAAAGATCATGATGGGGATGCAAGATGGCGATGTGGTTGCCACCTATGCTGATATAGATGCATTAGTTGATGCAGTAGGATTTAAGCCAGCAACACCTTTACAGGAAGGTATAAAAAAGTTTGTTGCTTGGTATAAAAACTATCATGGCTTTCAGTAATCAACATCTATACTAAAAGCTTGCATAAGTGGGTCGAATAATCATGTATGTATGACCCTGTCGAACAAGAGTACTTGATTCAGGTTAACTCTTTCTATCGCTGTATCAGTTTTTTAAAACCAATGGTTTATAAAACGGTTATGTGTACCATGCATGTCTCATAAGATGCTCTATTTCACTTTCATAAATAATTTTTTGCTATGTATATTTGGCAAGCAGTATTTTTTATAAATTTAAATAGCTTATTGAAAATTAAAGGGTTTTAGTGTTAAATATTTCGACATTTTTGTCTGGTTATGTTAAAACATAAATATGAATAATAAATTACTTGTTGTCGAAGATGACCCTGGCTTACAGAGTCAAATACGTTGGTGTTTCGAAGATTTTGATGTTCTTTTGGCAAATGATCGTGTCTCTGCAATAGAGCAAGTTAAGCGACATAAACCAGCAGTTGTTACGCTCGATTTGAGTCTACCCCCAGATGAAGAAAGTACGAGTGAAGGCTTCGCCGCTTTAGAGCAAATTCTTGCCATTGATCCCAGCATAAAAATTATCGTTGTTACAGGTCAGGAAGAACGTGTCAATGCAGTCAAAGCCATAGGTCTTGGTGCCTACGACTTTTACAGTAAACCTTTTGAGCCTGAGATTATCACGTTAATAGTTCATCGTGCTTTTCGCTTATTAGAGTTACAAGTCGATAATCAACGTTTGCATACATCCGATATACAGGAACCATTTTATGGCATAGTCGCCTGCAGTCCGCAGATGCAAAGTCTTTGTAAAGCGATAGAAAAAGTAGCACCTTATGATGCCACAGTTCTACTACTGGGTGAAAGTGGTACAGGTAAAGAACTTTGTGCAAAAGGACTTCATACACTTGGATCTAACAGTGAAGGGCATTTTGTGGCAATTAACTGTGCAGCCATACCTGAAGCATTGTTAGAAAGTGAATTATTCGGTCATGAAAAAGGTGCTTTCACTGGAGCTAGTAAACAAACCATAGGTAAAATTGAATATGCTGATGGTGGTACATTGYTTCTCGATGAAATGGGTGATCTACCGTTTGCTTTACAGGCTAAATTACTTCGTTTTTTACAGGAGCGAGTGGTTGAACGTGTCGGTGGTAATAAGCCAATACCGGTCAATGTGCGCGTAGTTTGTGCTACGCATCAAAACCTACGTGAAAAAATTGAAAAAGGTGAATTTCGAGAAGATCTTTTTTATCGGATAAGTGAAATCCCTTTAGAAATTCCGCCACTACGTCATCGTGAAGGCGATATCATTATCCTTGCTCGCCATTTCTTTGAAAAGTTTAACCAGGACCATGGTCGAAAAATACGTGGTTTTACTAAAGAAGCTTTAAGTGCTATGGAATCTTATGCCTGGCCGGGTAACGTTCGAGAATTACAAAATCGAATAAAACGCGCAGTAATCATGACAGACGCTAAACAGATATCTTCGATGGATCTCGAGCTTGATAAAGCTTCATCTGAGTCCATGAACTTTAATTTACGAGATATACGTGAAAAAGTTGAACGACAGGCAATATTACGAGCTTTGTCTCACACCAATGGAAAAGTTGCGCCTGCAGCAGGATTATTGGGTGTGAGTCGACCTACTTTGTATGATTTGATTAAAAAGCTAAATATTGTAGTTTAAATCACCTGACTTTATACGATGAATGGTATGTATAAATTATCGTGCTCAGCAGAATGCTTCTGTGTGTCAAAAACAAGAGCAATCAGATTAAATATATCGTCATAATACTTTACACATTGATTTTATCATTCGTGGTTTTATTGTTTGCAATCTCTTATCTATTTGATATTAATGAATTTTTAATTTTTGGCATAAATAATGCTGTAATTAAAAAATTATATTCTATTATCTTTAATAGTGAACTGAGAAGCTACCAATAATGGGAGTTATTGAAATGGTGTTGGACAATAATAATTATAATAGTCCTGATAGACGTATTACCAATCGTAGAATAACCGTAGATAGACGTGACACCACTCGCTTTAGTGATGTCTTAGGGCGACGGTCTGGCGTTGATCGTCGCTTACCAGTAAATTGAGGAGTTTCTGTAACACAGAGCTTTTTTGATTACGTGAGTCGAGAGATTATCAAAGGCAAGAAATGGAGAATATACCAACGCTCCATCTTTCTTCTTTTTTTAAATTATCGATAGAGATTATCGGTGTTACGATTGGCTATTAGTTTTTTTGAATGTTGAATCGTTTGGTTTGAATATTTTCTGTACGGACAACGCATCAAAGCTTTATTTGGTTACAGAGCTTTTTCTTCTACGTTCTTCTTTACAGGATTAATCTGTAGCAGTATACCAACCAGTGGGTGATCTATGTAATGCAGTTCTTTGCTGCGCATACGTCGATGACTTTTAAGTTGATATTTGCCATTATCTTTATCTTTTGCCGTATATTCGGTTGACTCATCGGTTGGGACAGAAGTTGTACTTCGGTCGTATTCCAACTCACCGTACATATGTAAGTATCTGGCTAGTACTAGTTTAAAATGACCCGAAAGGGTGTTTTTTGATTTGCGTGTATGATTATTGTTTAGTGCATCAATATTAATTTTAAACGCCTTGTTTTTATCTAATCCTGCTTGTCTCCAGGCGCCATAGAACAAAACGTTGTACTTTGCAGAGGCATTAATTTTTTTATATTTTGTGGTCAGTATGGATGGTTTTATCGATTTGAAATCAACGCTGTTAGCATTCTTAGAATTATTTTTCGTTTTGATAGTGTCGTTTAATGTAACGATAGGGGATACCGGTCCCCAGGTTTGACTGGATAAATAGCGTGCATGGGTATCTTCAAATATAATGATTTCTACATCATATTCTTTAACACTGTTCGATGGAATAGTGTCTGCCGCCAGTGTTAGTCCAGTGCTTAGGGTTAACAGCATTGTTAATAATATTTTCATTGTTTTTCGTTGCGCCTGATCTTGTCTGAAATATTTGCCAGTAGAAGTATACATATCGTGTCTTATATTCTTAATGATTTTATGCGACTTCTTGTACGCAAAGCATATTAATTACATGATTGATTTGTTCTGCGCGGTCATCAATATTTTCTTTTGTTTCTAATATACGAAAAGTTTGTTTACCGTCAAAATGGTAGAGTTTACTCTGCGTCTGTATCATTTCGATTAACTTAACATGGTTAATATTGGGTTGCTCATCAAATTTTATTCTGGTTCCGTTGTCGGTAACATCGATGTTGGTGATGCCTACGTTCTGTGCGACTAGTTTAATTTCGGTTACTGAGAACAGGTTTTTAAGATGCTCAGGTAATAACCCAAATCGATCGATAAGTTCGACACGTAAATCAGCCAAAGATTCTGGTGTGGTTGCACTCGATATACGTTTGTAGAGCATCAGTCGCTGGTGTATATCGTAAACATAATCATCTGGAATCAATGCAGGCAAGCCCAGGTCAATCTCTATACCTGAATGTAAAGGCGCATCCGGGTCTGGAACCTTACCCTGTTTCAAAGCTTTTACTGCGCGTTCGAGTAACTCGCTGTATAGCGTGAATCCAACTTCAGAAATCTGACCACTCTGGTTTTCACCCAGTAATTCACCTGCACCTCGAATTTCTAAATCGTGGGTTGCCAGGGTAAAGCCGACACCGAGGTCTTCTAATGATTCGATGGCAGCAAGTCGTTTTTTAGCGTCGTCCGTCATCAAAGATWCGGGTGGTGTTAACAGATAGGCATAAGCACGATGATGTGAGCGACCAACGCGGCCGCGTATCTGATGTAGTTGAGCCAGTCCTAAGCGATCAGCTTTATTGATAATAATGGTGTTAGCTGTAGGCACATCGATGCCGCTTTCGATAATGGTTGTTGCTACCAGGATATTAAAACGCTGGTGATAAAAGTCCAGCATCACTTGTTCGAGTTGTTTTTCTGGCATTTGTCCGTGTGCAAATTCGATACGAGCCTCAGGGATCAAAGCTCGAATATCGTGTGTAATTTTTTCGATGGTTTTAACTTCATTATGTAAAAAGTAAATCTGTCCTCCGCGTTTTAATTCACGCTGACAAGCCTCCTGTATGAGACTGTCGTTCCATTGCGTCACAAACGTATTGATAGATAATCGTTGCAAGGGTGGCGTCGAGATGATTGACAGATCTCGAATACCTGCTAGCGACATATTTAATGTCCTGGGAATAGGCGTGGCCGTTAAGGTTAATATGTCTATTTCTGCACGAAGTGATTTAACGTGTTCTTTGTGCCTGACGCCAAATCGGTGTTCTTCGTCAACGATGATTAATCCTAAATCATGGTATTTAACGGATTTCTGTAATAATTTGTGCGTGCCGATAACGATATCAACTTGACCATTGGCCAAATTTTCCAAAACTTCTTTTTGTTTTTTAGCGTTATTAAAGCGTGACAGGCAGGCGACTTTTATCGGCCAGTCTGCAAATCGATCGCTAAAGTTTTGGAAATGTTGTTGTGCCAATAAAGTCGTGGGAACCAATACGGCGACTTGTTTGCCAGTATTAGCAACGACGAAAGCGCCACGCATGGCTACTTCTGTTTTACCAAAACCGACATCACCACAAACCACTCGATCCATCGGTTGTGGGCTGCTTAAGTCCGCCAGCATATCTTTGATTGCTGTTTCCTGATCTGGGGTTTCTTCGAAAGGAAAGCTATTGCAAAAACTGGCGTATTCGTTTTCATCGATAGGGTAAGAGCGACCCTGTACCGCAGCTCGGCGTGCATGGATGTCGAGTAATTCGGCAGCGACATCACGTGCTTGTTTGGCAGCTTTTTTGCGCGCTTTAGTCCATTGTTCGGAGCCTAACCTATGGAGCGGTGCGTTTTCTGTTGAGGCACCGGTATAACGGCTGATTAGATGTAAGGAGGCGACAGGTACGTATAATTTATCGCTGCCGGCATATTCCAGTAATAAAAATTCTGCGTCATAACCATCACCGCTTAGCTTTTCTAAACCAAGATAACGACCAACACCATGATCGATGTGGACCACAGGTGCGCCGATAGTAAGATCAGTAAGGTTTTGTACGATAGCATCACTGTCAGCGCCGCGCTTTTTCCTACGACGTTTTTGAATTGCGCGTTGACCATATATTTGTGATTCGGTAATCACTGCAATATCAGAGTCAAGAAGCATTAAGCCCTGTGAAATTTCAGCAACGGTAATGCATATTCTGTCGTCACAGGCGATAAACGTTTGCCAGGATTCGCATAGTTTCAGGTGTATCTGATGGCTACGCAGTAAGTCAATTAACACCTCGCGTCGACCATCGGTTTCTGCGACAAATAATATTCTTCCCTTATGAGTGTGGATGAAGTTATTTAATGCCTGTGTGGGTTCTTCCTGCTTTGTTTGTAATATTAAATCGGGTGGAGATTTTACATTGGCATTGTATTGCGAATCGATATTTTTATTTTTCGATGTGTAAATTACGCTGCACTGTTGTAAAATTTTGGTTATTTCATCTGTCGTTTGATAAAGATTTTCAGGTGGCAGAATAGGGCGTTCGATATCATGCCGGCGCTGTWCATATCTTTCATTAATTTCTTCTGCAAAGCTGTCCAGTTGTTGATTTAATTGATTGGGTGCAATGTAGAGTGTCGAGCGAGGTAAATAATCAAACAGTGTGTCCAGCTGATTTTCATCGAAAAAAATGGGCAGATAATATTCGATGCCTGAAGGCATAATGCCGTCACTAACACTTTTGTAAATGATACTGTTCAGTGGGTCTCCGGCTAACATCTCACGGTACCGTTGACGAAATTTAGCTATTCCTGGCTCATCGGTTGGAAATTCTCGAGCAGGCAATAATTCGATACTTTTGACTTTATTGTCAGAGCGTTGACTTTGTGGATCAAAATAACGAATGGTCTCTATTTCATCATCAAATAAATCGATTCGATAAGGATTCGTTGAGCTAGCGGGGAACAGGTCAATAATAGAACCGCGAATAGCAAATTCGCCATGTTCCATGACTTCGCTAACATTAATGTAACCATTTGCTTCCAGTTCACGACGAAAACTCTGAGAGTCTAACTGTTGGCTTACTTTGAGACTTAACACATTACCCTGAMTAAAACTGCGTGGCGCTAATCGTTGCGCCAACGTATTCAATGGGATGATTAATATGTCACTTCCACGAATATTTTTAAGTGCGTGTAAGGTTGTTAGCCTTTCAGCAATAATGTCTTGATGTGGTGAGAAGACATCGTAAGGTAACGTTTCCCAGTCGGGCAGATGCCGAATTGTTTGTTTATCGTCTTTATAAAATTGTATCTCTTTTGTTAACGCGTCAGCATGGGTTACATCTTCGACGATGACAACCACGGGGCCATTAGTATGACTTCGTGTTGTTTCGATAATGGCAAGTGCTAGTGCACTGCCATACAGTTTATTCCAGTAAGTCTGGCTGTTTATTTCAGGGGTTTGAAGGTGTAGCAATGGATGGTCACTATAATAATTATGAAAAAGAAATCAGGCGTGTGAATTATCCTGCTCTGTTGGCGTCAATACAAGGCGAATTAGCTAAAAATTGCTAATTTGTTAACCAGGCTCTAGTTATTTAATTTTTCTTAGTGGATGTTGATGATGAGTTCCAGTATTGAAAATGGTCGATAATGACACGTAATTCAGGTTCAGGTAGGCAATAAAATACAAAAGAACCGTTTTTTTCTGCTTTGACCAGGCCGGCCTCTCGTAGGACTCTTAAATGAAAGGACACATTCGTTTGCGTTAGCCCAGTAGACGCTACTATCGCAGATACAGGGCGACATTCCAGTCCGAGACTGGTTAGAATTTTTAAACGATTAGGTTCGCCCAGTATCTTGAAAATTCTACTGAGCGACTTGATTTCTTTTGGTTTATATGCGTTAATACTCATGTGCGTAAATGCTTATATGCGGCTATACTCATGCTATAATATAGCGGGTTACAATAGGCCTTGTCAATCAATTCCGGAATCTGCTCAATAACGATACGAGTCATTCACGAGCAAGAGATTTAAACTTTATGACAGAGTTAAATGAATTTTTAATATTGAATGAGATCAGGATTCGCCTTGTTTTTTTCTTCGGCGTATTTCTTCTCCTGGCGATTTGGGAGGTTTTTTCTCCCAGACGAAAACTGATTTTGCCAAAAGCGATGCGTTGGGCGAACAATATTGCGTTAGTATTTTTAAACAGTCTAATACTTCGTGTTTTGTTTCCAATGGCTGCCGTCGGTATGGCTGTTTTTGCTGAAGAACATGGCTGGGGCATCTTCAATTATTATGATGTTTCTTTTGCCATAACCGTTATAACCTCTATCGTCATCATGGATGCCATCATTTACCTGCAGCACGTTATGGTGCATGCAATTCCCGTCTTATGGCGTATACATCGCGTACATCATGCTGATCCGGATTTTGATGTAACAACAGGTTCAAGGTTTCATCCTTTAGAGATCATTCTGTCTATATTGATAAAATTTTCGGTAATAGTGGTCCTTGGTCCACCTGTTATGGCCGTGATCATATTCGAGGTGTTATTGAATGCTAGCGCCATGTTTAACCACAGTAATATACGAATAAACGTAAATATAGATAAATATTTACGATGGATAGTGGTTACGCCTGATATGCATCGTGTGCATCATTCTGTCGTAGCCGATGAAACCAATAGTAACTTTGGTTTTACTCTGCCCTGGTGGGACCGATTATTTGGCACCTACAAAGACCAGCCACGTGCTGGACATGCGAATATGACAATTGGCATTAATGATTATAATCAACCAAAGCAAGTTACCTGGTTATCTGGCATGTTAACACTGCCTCTTATAGGTATAGTTTCTGATTATGTTATTAACCGACGATATAAAGATGAATAATTCCTGAAAACATGAAAAAACGATTAGTACAAATTGGGTTTTTTATAGTGTTACTGCTGGCTATTGCCGTGGGCATTTATTATCGCGATAATTTCAATGTAGAAGTGTTACAGCAGTGGTTAGCTCAAGCAGGGTGGTGGGCGCCGGTAATCTTCATCTTTATTTATATCGTTGCGACCGTTCTATTTTTGCCGGGGTCTGTGTTCACCTTGGCCGGCGGTGTAATATTTGGACCAATATTTGGTCTGCTTTACAATCTGATCGGCGCCACTATTGGCGCCGCGTTATCATTTCTTATATCACGTTATCTGGCGTCAGATATTGTTTCGAGACGTGCTGGTAGTAAATTAAAACAATTGATAAATGGTGTTGATGCTGAAGGTTGGCGATTTGTCGCTTTCGTACGATTAGTGCCGTTGTTTCCGTTTAATTTGCTCAATTATGCCTTAGGTTTAACAAAAATTCGCTTTAAAGAGTATGTGGTAGCTACCTTCGTTTTTATCATACCAGGTGCTGCAGCCTATACATACATAGGTTTTGCCGGGCGTGAGGCATTAGGTGGTAACGATGGCTTTATTCAAAATATATTAATCGCATTGGCCTTATTAGCGGCGGTCATTTTTTTACCGCGTTTTGTAGCTACCATTAGGCGCGGGCCAAGTATTAGTGTTGATGAACTGAAACAACGTATAAATGACAAGGAAACACTGGTACTGGATGTTCGTACAGAAAGTGAATTTATACATGACGGTCATATTAAGGATGCAATAAATATAACGCTTGACGAGTTAGCTCAGCAGATTGTAAAACTGACTAATTATAAGGACAAGTCAATTTCTATCATTTGTAAAACAGATAAACGCTCTGCAATTGCAGCAAATATATTATTGAAACATGGGTTCCATAACGTCCGTGTAGTACGTGGTGGAATGGCGGAGTGGAGCAAGCAGTTAATGAATATTTATTAACCTATGTTTGGGATATATTTATGCTAATGCGCTTATATTGTATTCCGCATAATGTATATTATGTTAAATAGAACAAAGTGTCTTAACTATTTTGTATGCTAATGAGGTAAAAAACATATTAGTTGCATGCGTACCCTTGTTTATAAACGACTTTAAACGTAATATTCGCTGCTTATTGATACATTTAACGTCACGTATGTGGCTTTCACGTATAAAAGATTTTAAAAACAACTATAAAATAGTCGGGAGAAAACATGGGTGCAGCAATTCGTGTTGTCAGCTTTCTAGGTCTAATGCTCATTAGTATGCAGTCCTGGGCTGAATATCAGTTGGACCTTCGTCCAGGTGTTACTAAACTAAGTCAGAGTGCATATGAAATACATACTTTAGTTATGTGGATTTGTGTCGTCATTGGCATTGTTGTATTTGGTGCGATGATTTATTCGATTATCGTGCATCGTAAATCTCGTGGTTATAAGGCGGCTAAATTTGATGATAACTTAACTGTAGAAATCATCTGGACGATTATTCCATTTATTATTCTGGGCTTCATGGCCGTTCCTGCAACCACGGTATTACTCGCAATGGAGGATGTTTCCAATTCAGATATATCTATTAAGGTAACGGGTTATCAATGGAAATGGCATTACGACTACCTTGGTGAAGATGTTAGCTTCTTTAGTAACCTATCTACACCGATCGAAGAAATACAAAATAAAGCAACTAAAAGTAAAAATTACTTACTGGAAGTCGATAATCGTATCGTCGTTCCTATCAATAAAAAAATCCGTTTATTATTTACCTCCAACGATGTAATACATGCCTGGTGGGTACCGGCATTTGCAGTGAAGAAAGACGCAATTCCAGGTTATATTAATGAAAGTTGGTTCAAAACTGACAAGATCGGTACAKATCGCGGCCAATGTGCTGAATTATGTGGAACCAATCACGGTTTCATGCCTATCGTGGTAGACGTAGTATCTCAAGCTGATTATCAAACATGGATGGCCAGTCAGAAAGACTCTGCGGCAGAAGCTGAAGCCAGTTCCACTAAAACTTGGACGAAGGATGAGCTAATGGAGCACGGTAAAAAAGTCTATGCGACAAACTGTGCTGCCTGTCATCAGGCTGGTGGTGAGGGTATCGCGAATGTCTTCCCTGCACTTAAAGGTAATGCTATCGCAATGGGTGATGTAAGCAAACACATTGATATCGTTGTTAATGGCGTTTCAGCAACAGCTATGCAAGCATTTGGCTCACAGCTCAATGATGCTGATCTTGCTGCATTGATTACCTATGAGCGTAACGCCTGGGGCAATAATACCGGTGACGTCGTGCAGCCTGCTGATGTCAAAGCGGTTAGGTAGTTATTAAAAGATTAATGCTGTACTTTACGAATAGCATTTAACTTATTGAATAATAAWAAAACATATTAAGATAAACGAGGCATTTATGAGCGCTGTTATCGAAGAACATCACGATGATCATGATCACAAACCAACGGGTATAGGCCGTTGGTTATTTAGTACTAACCATAAAGATATCGGAACCATGTATCTGTGGTTCAGTTTTACCATGTTGTTTATCGGTGGTTCACTAGCACTGGTGATCCGTGCTGAGCTGTTTCAACCAGGACTACAATTTGTAGACCCTGAACTTTTTAATCAATTAACTACCCTGCATGGTCTTATCATGGTGTTCGGTGTCATCATGCCGGGTTTCGTCGGTCTTGCGAACTGGATGATACCACTCATGATAGGTGCGCCGGATATGGCGCTACCGCGTATGAACAACTGGAGCTTCTGGCTGTTACCCGCTGCATTTGGTCTGTTACTTTCGAGTTTAGTCATGAGCTTAATGGGTATGGGGTCTGCGCCTAACTTCGGTTGGACGTTTTACGCACCACTGTCTACGACTTATGGTCCAGCTAGTACAGACTACTTTATCTTTTCTGTTCACTTAATGGGTATTTCATCCATCATGGGTGCAATAAACATCATCGCAACAATCATCAATATGCGTGCACCAGGCATGACCTATATGAAGATGCCTATCTTTGTCTGGACATGGTTTATTACTGCGTATTTATTAATTGCTGTTATGCCTATTTTGGCTGGTGTGGTAACGATGATGCTAACTGACCGCAATTTTGGCACCAGCTTCTTCAGTGCTGCTGGTGGTGGTGATCCCGTATTGTTTCAACACCTTTTCTGGTTCTTTGGTCACCCTGAAGTGTACATAATGATTTTGCCTTCTTTTGGTATCATTTCTCAGATTATTCCTACATTCTCACGTAAGAAGATTTTTGGTTATTCTTCAATGGTCTATGCAACCTCATCTATTGCATTCCTGTCGTTTATCGTATGGGCGCATCACATGTTTACTACAGGTATGCCAGTAGCGACTGAGTTGTTCTTTATGTATGCAACCATGCTAATCGCGGTACCTACAGGTGTGAAAGTATTTAACTGGGTAAGCACCATGTGGCAGGGTTCTTTAACTTTCGAAACGCCGATGTTATTCGCCATTGCGTTTATCTTCCTGTTCACCATCGGTGGTTTCACAGGTCTAATGCTGAGTATTGTTCCTGCAGATTTCCAGTATCATGATACTTACTTCGTAGTGGCGCATTTCCATTATGTATTAGTAACTGGCGCCCTGTTTGGAATATTCGCTGCAATCTATTACTGGATTCCTAAATGGACAGGTAATATGTATGACGAAAATTTGGGTAAATGGCATTTCTGGGTATCGACAATTTCCGTCAACGTATTGTTTTTCCCTATGCATTTTGTAGGTTTAGCTGGAATGCCTCGTCGTATACCTGATTACAATATGCAGTTTACTGAATTTAATCAAATTGCATCCATCGGTGCGTTTGTGTTTGGTTTTTCGCAGCTAATTTTACTGTACAACATCATTAAAACTATTCGTGGTAAAGCAACAGAGAAAGCGACGAGCCAGGTTTGGGAAGGCGCTGAAGGCTTGGAGTGGACATTGCCTTCACCTGCACCATTCCACAGCTTTACTACACCACCTACCGTTAAATAAGAACGTAACAGCAAAGTAGCCGAGTTAAATTATGATGAACAAGGAAAATAAAAGAGTTTTACAAAACTTATTATTTGTTGTTCTCGGTATGTTTTGTTTCGGTTTTGCTCTGGTTCCACTGTATGACGTTTTTTGCGAATATACTGGATTAAATGGTAAAACAGGTGTTCAGTATGTTTCAGCAGAGCAGTTACAGGTTGATACCAGCAGAGAGATTAAAGTTGAGTTTTTGGCAAATACCAATGACGGAATGCCCTGGGAATTTAAAGCATTAACATATTCTATTAATGTACACCCAGGGGAAGCAAACAGAGTCGAGTTCGTTGTTAAAAACACAACTAATCGAGACATTATCGGTCGAGCAACGCCTAGTGTTTCACCTGGACTAGCGGCTGCTTATTTTAAGAAAACGGAATGTTTTTGTTTCACCGAACAGTTATTAAAAGCTGGCGAAGAAAAGATTATGCCAGTGGTCTTTATAGTTGACCCTGCGATTAATAAGAATATACGTGAAATAACATTGTCGTACACGTTTTTTATACAACCAGGATCAGAGGACAAAACTGCTTCACAAGATATTTCTTCTTTGGATGATGTATCTAAACTTGCAATTAACACTGCTCTGACACAATATTAATAATAACCAGGAAATAAAAACCATGTCATCAAGCTCAAATCATGATGTATATTTCATACCAGAACCAAGCAAATGGCCAATTGTCGGCACGATTGCACTGACTACAACGGTTATTGGCGCAGTCACGTCGATTCATGCAAGTGAAATTAATTTGATCTTGCCCATCGGTTTTTTAATGATTGCTTATCTTTTCTTTGGCTGGTTTGGCGCAGTTATTAAAGAATCAATGGCTGACAGTTACAATGAACAGGTCGATAGATCGTTCCGTATTGGCATGTTGTGGTTTATTTTTTCAGAAGTCATGTTCTTCGCTGCCTTCTTTGGCGCCCTCTTCTATGCCCGCACCATCGCCGTACAATGGTTAGGTGGCTCAAGTAATAACGCGATGACTCATGAGTTATTGTGGCCTGCCTTTGATGCCGTCTGGCCGGTTTTGAGCAATCCGGATAATTTGAAATTTGTACCGCCTAAAGAAATTATTCCTGCGTCTGGATTACCCGCGTGGAACACCGCAATATTGCTAGCTTCTTCAGTAACCTTAACCTTTGCGCATCACGCATTACGTGCAAGTCACAGAAAACCATTAATATTATGGCTAGCAGTTACCGTGTTATTAGGTATTGTCTTCTTGATCTTGCAGGCTGAAGAATATATCCATGCTTATACCGACCTAGGCTTGACTATGGGTTCAGGTATCTACGGCAGCACCTTCTTCCTACTAACAGGTTTTCACGGATTTCACGTAACCATGGGCACGACCATGTTATTTATTATGCTTATCCGTGCGATTAAAGGACACTTCACACCAGACAAACACTTTGCATTCGAAGCAGTCGCCTGGTATTGGCATTTCGTGGATGTCGTCTGGTTAGGTTTGTTTATATTTGTGTATTGGTTATAACAGCGAAGTTGTTAAAGTTATAGACGGATAGTTATCTAGAACTCTCAAGACAGGCCATGGGGCATTATTAATCCCGTGGCCTGTCCTATTAACAGCAGGATAAAGATACACACAGATAGACCAATGCGCCATGTTAACGACTTTAACATCTTGTCCGACTTATCCCCTTTTGCCATCGCGACTAGCGCAGAACCAAGGCTTATTAATACGATTAATAATAAGCTGAGAATAACTATTTTAAATATCATGAGTTTCCTGATCTGTTTTTATTTCAGCGTATTTGCCGATAAAGTATGAGCATTATTAAAGCCATGAGACAATACCGTATAGTTTCTATACGTATACCTCCTTATCATTTTAATCCAGGTGTAATCAGTACGTTTGTTACCGTAGCTTTGTTATACCTTATGCTGTCTCTTGGTTACTGGCAGTTAGACCGCGCAGAATTTAAAGACACTTTACAACAAAATATTACTGAGCGTAAAAATTTGTCTGTTAGTAGATTAGAAGATTTACCCCAGTCCAGCAAAGACCGCCGTTATCTTCCGGTGAAATTTATCGGTGAATTTGATGATCGACATAGTTTTTTACTGGACAATAAAATAGTCAAACGACATGTTGGTTATCATGTTTTTACCCCCGTTAAAGTAAGTGATTCAAAAGCTGTTCTGATAGCTCGTGGCTTTATCAAAGCGGGTAAAACGCGTGAACAGTTACCAGCATTTAATACACCTGTAGGCGTACAAGCGTTAAGTGGATTGTTGGATATGCCACCCTCGCGAGCATTACTGTTAGCTGAAAACGTACAACAGACGGAACGTTGGCCGGTCGTTTTGCAGTATGTGGATCTAAGCGAAATCAGCCAGTTGTTGGGTTACGAGCTCTACGATATGATCTTATGGCTTGACGAAAACAAACCGGCGAGCCTGCAATATGATCTCCCTACCTTAAATTTAAATGCGGCCAATAATAATGGTTATGCATTCCAGTGGTTTGCCATGTCATTGGCGCTGGCTATTATCTACCTGGTCGTGAACACAAAACGTAATCCTTGAAATCGTTATAAACCAATAATCAGACGAAAATAAAATGAGAAAGACAGTGAAAGAGACAGAAATAAGACCTGCTAATAATTCTATTGCTGACAAAAGAAAAAACCCATATACGGTTTGGTTTGTGATATTAGCTTTCATAGTGCCGGTGGTGTTGGCTTATATTATGTTCTTTTTTGTCGAAGTAAAAACATTTGTTAACSATGGTGAGATTTTAAATCCTATCGTACACATTTCGAGTTTTAAACTAACCGATAATAATGGTGAGATTATCGCTAAGGACGAATTGACCTATAAATGGCGAATAATCTCCTTCCTCAGCAAAGATTGTGACCAAATATGTGTGGCACGTCTGTTTGATACACGGCAGATTCATACTTCATTGGGAAAACATCAACATCGACTCAGTCGTATGTTTGTCCATCTTGAACCTGCTGGTGAGTCGTTAACCAGTTTAATTGCTGACATGCATAATAATGTTATCCAGGTTAACGGTAAGCTGAAAACGATAACAGACGCGTTGGGATCAAATATACGTGATGACGTAGGCATTACGCATAACGAGACATACATCATGGACCCTATGGGTAATGTAATGATGCGTTTCACGCAAGATCAACCAAATAAAGAATTTTTATTCGATTTAAAAAAATTACTTAAGGCTTCACAAATTGGCTGATTCTCGTTCGCTGGTTTACAGATTAAGTTTTATCGCAGTCGTTCTTGCTTTTACTGTGGTATTACTTGGCGCGTATACCCGATTAGTCGATGCCGGCTTAGGCTGCCCTGACTGGCCAGGTTGTTATGGATTTTTAGCTGTTCCAGAGACGCCGGGTGAGATTTTGAGTGCGAGAGAAGCTTTTCCGAACGCGCCGGTGGAAGCAGATAAAGCCTGGCCAGAAATGATTCATCGCTATTTCGCTGGAAGTTTGGGCTTACTGGTTGCTGCATTAGCAATAATCGGTTTTATCAATCGCGGCAAAAACGAACAGCCATTAATTTTGTCTTACGCTCTACTTGGTATTATCATCTTTCAGTCGGCACTAGGTATGTGGACCGTTACCATGGGCCTGTTACCCATCATCGTCATGGGTCACCTACTTGGTGGATTTATAACTCTGACCTTATTATTAATCCTGTTCCTAAATATAAAACATGGTAATGCTGTGTCATGGGCGAGTCCTGTGAGATCAGCTGCTTTGATAGGTGTAATAATTGTATTTATTCAGATAGCTTTAGGTGGCTGGACCAGCGCTAATTACGCTGCGATTATCTGCTCAGACTTCCCGACATGTCAGGGCAAATTGATACCCCCGTTGAATTTTTCTGGTGCGTTTACTGTTAGTAGTGAAGGTTTAAATAGTTATCTTGGTGGTCACCTGGATAATATCTCACGCGTTACTATTCAGTGGATGCACCGTCTCGGCGCATTAGTAACAACTGTGTATCTAACACTTCTTATCGTTCGATTATTTGTTTCAGGTTGGATGAAGTTCGCTCTGTGGCTTTCAGCAGTACTGATTACTCAGATATCATTAGGGATAACGAATGTTTTATTATCACTACCCCTAGCGATTGCTGTTGCTCATAATGGGGTTGCTGTTTTACTGCTAATGAGCCTGGCAACATTGGTACATTATTCGGGATTGAAAAAGCCATAGTATTATCGACTTTGCTTCCTCACATACGTGACGATGTATAATAAAAATTGGGGCTGTCCTAGATAACTAAAATTATCTAGGATAGTTGAATGCGAAAAAGTAGGTTAAGTAAGTATAAACAAAGTC
>NVSH01000008.1 GCA_002401185.1 Gammaproteobacteria bacterium
CCGCCGCCACTAAAACCAATGAGTACGCCTGCCGAGGCCAGCATTCTGACGGCTGCCTGTGTGATGGATGTACCTGTACCCAATAAGATGCAGGTGGTATTGGCAATGGGGATATTCCAATATTGTTTTTCTGACTGTTCTTCGGTGAGGTAAAGCACACGTCCATCTTTTTGCATGACGCGACACATTTCCAGATAATAGATGTTTGCACGCTTAGAATGCAAAATCGCTTTAAGATCGGTGAGTTGTTCCATGTTTCCTTTTATTATGACCAAACAATTTATTTATTGTTATTTCCCTTATTCCTTTCATCAGACATTATGATGAGAAGTCATCGCACTGTCCAATGTTACCTTCCCCTTTCAAATCAAATTTTGAGCATTTATCAAAACTATTAGCAATGTGTTAATAAACAATATTTTTCTGAATATTTGTTAAATAACAGCCCTCCTTAATTTCGTACACATTTAACAATTTATGGTTAAATCAAGTGTATGTCAGCCATGTCAAAAAATAATAATATCTTCAGCGTCAGCGCATTAAATCGATCAGTCGCCGACCTACTCGAGCACGAATTTGCCTGGATTTGGGTGGAAGGTGAGATTTCTAATCTGGCACAGCCAGCATCGGGCCATATCTATTTCAGCCTTAAAGATAAAGCCGCACAGGTAAGCTGTGCAATGTTTAAGGGTC
Source organism: Gammaproteobacteria bacterium (assembly GCA_002401185.1). Classification (GTDB taxonomy): domain Bacteria; phylum Pseudomonadota; class Gammaproteobacteria; order SZUA-229; family SZUA-229. The sequence goes on from NVSH01000008.1 coordinate 694, forward strand.
GTAATCGTACGCTTAGCTTTGCACCCGAAAACGGTAATCAAGTACTGGTACGCGCCAAAGTTAGCCTGTATCAACCACGTGGCAACTATCAGCTTATCGTCGACCGCATGGAACAAGCCGGCGATGGCGCTCTGCGTCGCCAGTTTGAAGAGTTAAAAATCAAACTCGCCGGCGCCGGTCTTTTCGATGAAAAAACCAAGCAGGTAATACCCGAATTACCAGAATCGATTGGTATTATCACCTCAAAAACAGGCGCAGCGATACATGATGTACTCAGCGTCATCGAACGGCGTTTCCCTTCCATACCGGTCAAGCTGTTCGCCGTACCGGTACAGGGTACCGAAGCGGCCCCGGCCATCTGCAATGCCATCCAACGTATCGACGAACAGGTAACCGCTGGCAAGCTGAGCTGTGATGTCATCTTACTGGTGCGTGGTGGTGGTTCTCTGGAAGACCTTTGGTCATTTAATGAAGAAAGCGTGGCACAGGCAATCTTCGACTGTTCTATTCCCATCGTCAGCGGTGTCGGCCACGAGGTCGATGTCACCATCGCAGATTTGGTTGCCGATTTCCGCGCAGCGACACCGACAGCCGCTGCTGAAACCGTTACGCCAGACCAGGCCTCATGGCTACAGTCTTTTGACTGGTATCAACAACGTTTACAAAAACTAATAGTCAATAAGGTTGAACGTCATCAGGAAAAAATGCTGTGGTTACAGCGCCGACTGCAACAACAGCACCCAGAAAATCAACTACGACTTGCCAGAGAACGCGTCCACGACCTTATCAAACGTTTGCTTCGTTCTCGGTATACGCTGATTGAATCGCGCCAGAGCAAACTGGCAACCCATAGAGCCAAACTATTCACGCACAATCCAAACCATTTATTAAAGCAGAAACAGCAATCAACGTATTATCTGACCGCTCGCTTACAACAGGCGACACTGAACGTATTAACCCAAAAAAAATCACAACTAAGCAATAGCGCAAGAACACTCAATGCGATTAGCCCATTACAAACTTTAGAACGCGGTTATTCGATTGCGCTGAATGATAAAGGGAAAACCATCGTGTCTATCGAGCAGATAAAAGTCGATGATACAATCGAAACTCGCCTGTACAACGGAAGCATTATCAGCCATGTGGAATCACTTGTTGAACCTGATTAATTTCAAAACTTACTGGCCAGCCATCGGCGTTGGCATCCTGTTTTTTTCGCTGTGCACAACCAGTATCGTCAATGCAGACACGGGTGCTGATACTGGCCATGCGAAAAAAGTTAACACCGCCCCATATGAAGATATTAAGACCTACACCACACACGCATTAGGTGGTGTCTTACCCGCCACACAAAACAGTAATCTCAGTGCTCAAATCAGCGCCATCATCAAAACGTTTCATGCTGACACCGGTCATGAAGTGAACAAAGGTGACCTGCTGGTATCATTAGACTGTAAAGAAAACCAGTTAAAATTAAAACAGGCAAGCGCAAACCTGCAAGCTGAAAAGGTAAAGTTAGATCACGCGACAACACAATTTAATCAGGCCAAAAGATTAAACAAACAAGGCAACATTGCAAAAGAGCTTTATAACCAACGTGAAGCTGAAGGGAACCGACTAAAGGCAACCCTTGACAATAAAAAAGCAGCCTACTCTCTCGCGCAGATCAACGTCGACCGCTGTCTTATAAAGGCTCCTTACCAGGGCTATATTACACAACGTCATGCCAGCATAGGCGAACTCACACAGTTGGGCACAGCGTTATTACACCTTGTTTCTAAAACAAATGATTCTGTAGAAGTAAAAATAAATAACCGCTTATTAAACAGTTTTTCTCGCGGAGAAAATTATCGGTTTGTCTTTAACGATAAGTCGTACGCGCTCAGCGTTAAATTCATCTTGCCCATCCTTGATAAAAAAAGTCGTAATCACATCGCAAGATTAAGTTTCACTGGTGAACACGCTATTACTGGCAGCGTCGGCAAAGTTATATGGCAAGACACCCTGCCATCCATACCATCGAGTTATATCGTTTCACGTAATAAAAAACTGGGTATCTTTATTGCCGAAAATGATGGCACAAATAACAGTAAAGCTAAATTTATCGAAATCGAAGATGCGCGCGAAGGACAACCCGCATTCATCCGCCTGGATGATAAAACCCAGATAATTACCCAAGGCCGTTTTAATATAAAAGATGGAGACCCTATCCTTGTTAATAACTAAACCGTCGCAGAAAACTTCGCCAGTACGAAAGGCGAAACAATCTTCTGAGCACGATTGTTTTGTACCTTGATGCCATGTGTGTAACCAACTAGCCTTGTCTTAGCCGACCTATGTTTCAACGATTCATCCAAAACCACGTATTGGCTAACCTGTTTTTTCTGCTGGTGCTCATCCTCGGCACCGTCAGTTACCTCACCCTGCCACGTGAACAAGACCCGACCATTAACTTTAACTGGATACAGATAACCACCGGCCTGCCAGGCGCTTCTGCTATCGACATCGAAAAACGCATCACCGACCCATTGGAAGATGTGATTCGCAGCATCGCCGATATCAAATTCGTTTCCAGCAACAGCCGTGAAGGCATCTCCAACATATTGGTCCGCTTTAATGACCTCTCGGAGCGCACCTTTGATAAACGCGTCGCCGATCTACGTCGTGAGATTCAAAACAAACAAAACGAACTACCTGACGAAGCGAGAGACCCATTCATCTTTGAGATTACCACCGACAATGCCTACCCTACGGCATCCCTGGTCGCCATATCTGCCGCCAATGACGAGAACCTACGTAGGCAGTCTGAACGACTAAAAAAACAACTGGAAAACATTAAAGGCATCGACCGCGTATTAACCACCGCGCTGCATGACCCTGAGTTACAGGTATTTTTCGACCCGGAAAAACTGCAACACTACGGTATTAAACCCAGTGATCTAGCTGACACTATCCGTAGCTATTTTCAGGACACCAGCGCAGGCAGTTTAAAAGTACAGTCAGAAGAATGGTTTATTCGATTAACCGGTGCTACGGCGTCACCGGCAACACTTGCCAGCTTACCGATACTGACCGCACAAGGCGAAGTACCGTTAAGTGAAGTCGCCGAGGTGAAACGAGGCCGAGAAAAAGCCAGACAACTGGTCAGTTACAATGATCAGGCCGGCGTGTTATTTGCCGTTACTAAAAAAGCAAAGGCCAACACCCTCGACCTGGTCGAACGACTCAATGCCTTTATCACCGAACGAAACCTATACAGCGATAATACGGGGGTGCAACTGATACTGATCGACGACGCCACAGAAATCACCAACAAATCCATCAATGTCATGCAGACCAATGCACTCGTCGGCTTACTTTTTGTGCTATTGGTGACCTGGCTTTTCCTCGGTATAAAAATTGCCTTTCTAACCAGCATTGGTATCCCGTTTATCTTAGCCGGTACGTTCTGGATCATCAGCCTGATCGATCAAAGTCTCAACATTATGGTTCTGCTGGGGATTGTYATCTCGCTGGGTATGCTGGTCGATGATACTGTCGTGGTGGTCGAAGCTATCTACCAGCGTCTGGTCAGAGGTGCTGACCGTATCACGGCCTGCATCGAGGCATTAAAAGAAGTCGGAGCACCGGTCACCACCGCCGTACTGACGACCATGGCTGCATTTTTACCGTTGGTTTTAATGCCAGGCATCATGGGACAATTCATGATGGTGGTGCCACTGGTCGTCTCTATCGGCCTGGCCATTAGCCTAATTGAAGCGTTTTGGATGTTACCAGCACATATCATCGCCATGAAAACAGATTTTAGCCAGCCTTCAAAAATGCAGGTATGGCGACAGAAATTCACTCATCGTTTACAGATAAGTTATATACGTAGCCTGATCAAAGTCATGCGCTATCCGGGGCGAGCGGCAGCAGTTATCGTTTTACCCTTTCTACTGGCGATCGGTTCGATTGTTGCGGAGACGGTCAAAATCGACTTTTTTGCCAGTGACCCCATCCGTAAATTTTATGTCAATGTCGAAATGCCGCCGGGCACAACGCTGGAAGACACACTACAGACAACACTTAACATAGAAAAAGTTGCACGTAGTTTGTTAAGTGACGATGAAACACGCGCACTGGTCAGCTATGCCGGCCAGATGTTTACTGAAACCGAACCCTTCTTCGGCAACAACTACGGCCAAATCATGGTCAGCCTGAAACCAGACAATAACAATGACTATCGCCATATCGATGTCGTTCTTGAGCAGATTCGCGATGCCGTTAGTGATTACCCTGGGCCGATTAATATTTCCTTTTTCCGTCTCGCCGGCGGGCCACCGACGGCAAAACCGATCAGTATCAAAGTTCGTGGTGACGATCTATCGCAGATACAGACTGCCGCCGAGGCATTAAAGAAAATCTTACGCGAAATCCCAGCGATCCAAGATATTTCTGATGACGCCGCCAAAGGACGTAACGAACTTAATCTGGTATTTAATCGTTACGCGATTCAAAATAGTGGCTTAACACCCGCCGTTATCGCACGCAACCTGCGGCTACTGGTCGATGGCGAAATTGTTGCTTCGATGCAACACAACGGTGAGCAGCTGGAAGTGCGGGTAAGAGCATTACACGGCGAGCTACACAGCGTAAATGCCCTGTTGTATACACAAATTGTATTACCAGACGGTAATAGCCGCCCACTTTCTTATTTCCTCAGTGACGAAACAGCAACCGGCCCAGGTAATATTCGCCATTACAATTACCGTCGCGCGATTACCGTCGAAGCTGATCTCGACACTAACCAGCTGAACACGGTAGAAGCCAATGATCTAATTAAAGCCAAATGGCTTAAGATAGCCAATCAATACAGTGAGAATGACCTTAATTTTAGCGGCCAGCTTGACGATATTAATGAAAGCATCAACGCTATGTTTGTTCTGTTGCTGTTCGGGGTTTTACTTATCTACGCTATCCTCGGTACGCAATTTAAAAGCTACTTTCAGCCTTTGATTATATTATCGACAGTACCCATGGCATTTACCGGCGTAATTTTAGGTTTACTGATTACCAATAACCCACTGAGCCTGTATACCCTGTACGGCGTCGTTGCGCTAGCGGGCATCGCAGTCAATGCAGCCATCGTTCTCATCTCTGCTGCCAATACACGGCTGCACGATGGCATGAACGTCACCCATGCCACCATTTACGCCGCGCGGCGTCGTGTCATACCTATATTAATAACCACATTAACAACGATTGCAGGGTTATCCTCACTCGCATTGGGACTAGGCGGAGAATCGTTAATATGGGGACCGGTTGCTACAGCTATCGTCTGGGGGTTAGCCTTTTCAAGTCTGTTAACCCTGTTCGCCATCCCGTTGATATTCCGACTGTTTGTTAACGAACCACACAATAAACTTAAAACTTAAAAACACACATAAAAGCTGTATTTATTATTAAACGATTTATATTTATAATATATTGTCGGGTGTAGTCGCTTGCTAATGGATAGGCTATATCCTATAAGTTTGCAATGTGTAGTGGTTATGTGGTAAAAAGTCGCTCGCGAGATTGCGAACGAAATAAATTTTTTTATTAAGTCATTGATTTTACAATCGATTGTGTAGAATTAATAATATATTGGAGTTATAGATGGCAAATTCAGCGCCAACCCTTAATCAAACAGTAAAGCCTTACAAAGCAAAAAAAGGCGAAGATTACATGAGTGATGGTCAGGTAGAACACTTCACCGAAATTCTCGACGCCTGGAAAGTAGAATTAATGTCGGAAGTTGATCGCACGGTGGACCACATGAAAGATGACGCTGCAAGTTTTCCAGATCCCGCTGATCGTGCAACCCAGGAAGAAGAGTTTAGCCTTGAATTACGAACACGTGATCGTGAACGTAAACTAATCAAAAAAATTGACGACACCATAGCACTGATTAGCAATGGCGAATACGGTTACTGCGAGACCTGCGATGTTGAAATTGGTTTACGCAGGATGGAAGCTCGACCGACCGCAACACAATGCATCGACTGCAAAAGTCTTGATGAAATAAAAGAAAAACAAACACGCGGAAAATAATGCTAACAACATAATATTTTTCTCCTGTTAAATTAAAAAAAGCCGATATACATATATCGGCTTTTTTTGTGGCTTTTAATAATACCGTTTTTAATAATAGAAACAAAATAATGAATTGTTTTATGATTGTGGAACAAAATTTTAATCTAAACGCTTAAATGACGGACATTAAACCCACAACCTACCGAGGTCGATTTGCCCCATCACCAACCGGTGAAGTGCATTTTGGAACACTCGTCGCCGCCGTTGGCAGCTATCTCCAGGCAAAAAAAAATAATGGCAAATGGTTAATACGTATAGAAGATGTTGACGTAACACGTACGGTTAAAAACGCAGACCGCGATATCCTCAACACACTTGAGGCGTTCGGCTTCGAGTGGCATGACGAGGTCATCTATCAATCAGAGCATACGCATTATTACCTTGAAGCATTGCATCGGCTGAATGCAGAATTACTCACTTTTCCCTGTACATGCACACGAAAGCAATTAACCAAAACAAACGCAGACATCTACCCCGGTACCTGTCGAGATAAGCCGGCACCTAAGCATTACGATTATGCGATTCGACTCATGGCTAACGATACTGAGATAATTTTTTGTGATGCTGTGATGGGTCAACAGTCACAAAACATCAAACAGCAATGCGGTGATTTCATCATCAAGCGCCGCGATGGATTATTTGCATACCAGTTAGCTGTGGTCGTGGATGATGCCTTGCAGGGCATCACTGAAGTTGTCCGTGGTAACGACCTACTTGATTCAACACCCCGACAGATTTACCTACAACAATTACTTCATTACCCAACACCCAACTATTGTCATCTACCACTTGCTGTCGATGTGACAGGCAAAAAGATAAGTAAATCGGCAGGCACCGCCAATATAGATATAAATATTAAAGAAAAAACATTATGTGATGTATTACGCTTTTTAGGGCAACAGCCACCAGCTGAGATAATCGAATCTAACATTCACGACATCTGGCATTGGGCAATAAAACACTGGCAGTTAAATCAGATACCTCAAAAGCGTCACATTACTCAAATACAGAACACTAAACATGTATGACTTAAGGGCACCTCTATTAATAGAAACGACCAACCATCGACGTTATAATAAACACAGCATGTGCAAAAAGAGCTTTGATAATGAATAACTGTTGTACACAAAAAGAAACATTAAAAGCCTACCCACCTACGCTTCATTGTCCGGCAAACGGTAAACTCTACAATAAGGTAAAACGTAAAACAATTTTACATCACCTCCTGTCGCCCTGGTCATTCACACTACATGAGCAAGGCTATTATTTTTGCACAGACCCTGAATGTGGCGTTGTTTATTTTGGACAGGATAAAACGCGTATTGCTGTCGATGATGTAAGAACAACTCTGTGGCAAAAGACCAACGATGCCCATTCATTCATCTGTTATTGCTTCGGTGTCACCAAAAGCCTTGCGCTGTCGGATGAAGGAATAAAAGACTTCGTCAAAACACAGACTAAAAATGCTCTTTGTTCTTGCGAAACAAGTAACCCCTCTGGACGTTGCTGCTTAAAAGATTTCCCAACAACTAAAAATCAAGCTTAATTCAACAACCACCTAATGATTCTTAGCATGGCAAGACAAAACCATGATGAAGACACGACACTTGTCTATGAATGAGATCGCTAAATGAAAGAAATCATCCTGAAATACCTTGGTATCGAGCGCTATCGTGTTAGCCACACTGAAAAACTTGTTTCTGCATTAGGTGCTTTCTTAGGTATCTATCTTATTTTTCACACCAGTGCCTATTTCTTAGAGGGCATATTTGCTTATTTAATCGTTGCGTCGATGGGAGCATCCGCGGTATTGCTGTTCGCCGTACCGCATAGCCCGTTATCACAACCCTGGTCACTTTTTGGCGGTCACATGCTATCCGCTATCATCGGCATAAGTTGCGCCAAATTCATACCTGATACAGCTCTTGCCGCATCACTTGCGGTTGGATTAGCTGTCGGCGCCATGTATTACGCCCATTGCATTCATCCACCAGGTGGGGCAACAGCTTTATCTGCTGTCATCGGTGGTACAGAAGTCCAGCAATTGGGCTATCAGTTTATATTTACACCCGTGCTTATCAACGTTATAACCATCATATGCATTGCCATCCTTTTTAATTATTTATTCAAATGGAGACGTTATCCTGCTTACCTGGCACAAAAACAGGCGACGACCATTAAAAAAGACGACAGCGCAATAAGCCACGAAGATTTTATATACGCGTTAAGCGAATTCGAATCCTTTATCGATATATCAGAAAATGACCTTTTAAAAATATATGAGGTTGTAACCAAACGCCATGAAAACACGAACATCCAGCACCATGCACTGGAACACGGACACTATTACAGTAACGGCAAGTACGGCAATCTTTGGTCTGTTAGACAAATCGTTGATTGGGACGTGAGCAGCCAATCAGGTGAAGAGCAACTTATCTATAAGATAGTCGCAGGTGCCAATCGACGAAACGCTGGTGTCATGACGAAAAACGAATTTACACAATGGGCAAAACACGAAGTCATTCGGGACGAAGACAATTGGCGGCGAATAGATAACAATAATGAATAAGCGCCGCCCAGAATATACTGTCGTGGTTTGCCAACATATTCATTCATTTTATGGCAACAAAAATTCCGCTTTAACAAACCTTAAATAACATTTGTTACAAACAACTTTAACTAAAAGTTGTCACCATGTTTTTATTATAAATCAACCTATTGCATGACATTAATAAAATATTAATTAACTAATATAATCGCCTACAATTATATTGAAACTATTTTATCCAGAAAAGCCATACACAAACATAGGCACATCATTTAACACTATAAATACCGACATATTCGACAAAAAATAATTCGAACTTTAAAACAGGAAACTGAAATTATTTTGTTTTCAAACTGTTATTTTTTTGTCACTGCAATTGACAAAGGCCTGTGTTCAGGCGTACGCTTGTAAGCCGTCAGGTGACACGTCTGGCATAAATGTAAAAAAATAAGGAGCATGTACTATGAATGCAAAAAAACGGATAGAAGATGAAAGGAAAAAGTTAACCTTTTTTGTTATTTTCATGTCTATTTTTCTAGCTGTAATTCTCGGCTTGGGGCCACTAATCTAACGATTAGAAATCAACTATAGCAGTAATCATGATAGTTAAAACGACGACATTCTAGTCGTCGTTTTTTTATGCATAATTGCAAAAATGAGTCCTTTCAAGATTAAATCACTACATCAAGCAACCTACGCCACCGACCGAAAAAAACCCTTCGTATATTCAAATAAACGTACATAATTTATAAATTATTCATCATCACGCAAAAGCACTATCTGGCAACCACCTTCAACATCGATGCTGGCTTGAACGCGAATCGGCCGACAGCAAACTGAACAATCCTCATAATAATCAGAATCACTAACTGAGTCGTCTACCAAAATTTCAATAGATTCTCCACAATAAGGGCAGGTGACATGGCACTCAAGCATCTCCACGATCAATCAATGATCTAAATCAAGCAGTGACATGGTTAAAGCTGGCCAGTACGTGATAATTAAAACCGCAACAAACAAAATCAGCATGAACGGGATAGTCGCATAATAAAGTTCTGTGATAGGCTTTTTGAAGCGGTAACTGGCAATAAATAGATTCATGCCGACAGGTGGTGTGAAATATCCTATCTGCATGTTAGCTAAAAAGATAATACCAAAATGTATCGGGTGTATACCATWGCCTATAGCAATAGGTAGCGTTAGAGGCACGATGAGTACGAGCGCGGAAAAAATATCCAGAATCATGCCCAACAAAAGTAGGAAAATATTCAACAATATTAAGAATGTTAATTTACTATCGATATGAGCGCGTATAAAATCAAATAGCTTCGAGGGTATTTCCGCATCAATAAGATAATTAGTCGATGCTAAAGAAACCCCTAATATTATTAAAACACCACCAACTAGCACCATCGATTCACGCATAATGGAAGGTAGCTGCTTAATTTTTATTTCACGTAAAATAATTACGTCCACGACCAGAACATACAGTACTGCAAATGCGGCAGCTTCCGAAACCGCAATATATCCACTATAAATCCCGCTGACCAAAAGAATAGGCAGCGGTATTTCCCACATGGATTCACGTAATGCAGACAGTAACTCTCTAGTATCAAACTCGGTTGTGTGTATTTTTTCATCGACGCTCTTATACATGCTCCATGCAACTAAAAGTGCCAACATCAATAGACCAGGCAATAAACCAGCAATAAATAGATCATTGATGGCTACGGATTGATCAAGATCCATCTGTTGCGCGACGACACCGTACAGGATTAATGCAATCGATGGTGGAAACAAAAGACCTAAACTACCCGATGAAGTAATTAACCCAAGATTAAAACGCTCAGAATAACCTGCCTGCTTCATGGCTGGATATAAAACAGCACCCAGTGCGATAATGGTTGCACCAGAAGCACCAGTAAGTGCTGTGAAAAAGGCACAGGCGAATAACGAGACTACCGCAAGGCCTCCTGGCATCCATCCCAATAACGCATTGGTAACTCGTACTAATCGCTTAGATGCTTGACTCTCACCTAAAACATAACCGGCAAAAGTAAATAGAGGAATAGCCAGTAATACAGGTGTATCAACGATACGATATATCTCAATAGCGATAACCGAAAGATCTATATCTGCACTGTTAAAACCGATTAATGCACTGGTCGCGATAATAGCAAACAGAGGCGCTCCCAGTATGACGAGTAGTATTAATATAAGTGCACTAATCATGGTTGTTTTTTAGATGTTCGCGTAACGGACGTATTCGATTTAATGACCTGCGGAGAAAAAAGTAACACGCCATAGCGTATCGCAATTAGTAAGAAACTAAGTGGAATAATAATAGCTGTCAGCCAGGCAGGCACACCTGAAAAGGCAATGGTGCCGTACACATATTCACTATAAACAAACCGAGAAGCATGCCAGGCGATTAACAGGCATACTGATAATGTAAAAAAATGCACTGTCCGTGCTATGTGGGGTAAAAATTTTTCCGGGAAGTATTTAGTAAAAATGTCAATTCTGATGTGATTATCCGTACGCGTCGCAACAACTGCACCGGCTAAACCAACCCAAAGAACCAATGTCCTCAATAAAGGATCTATCCAAACCACACCTTGAGAAAATAAATTTCTTGAGATGATTTGATATACTGCCAAAAGGATCATGGTCGACAGTATCAATACCAACAATCCATCTTCAAATGCATCAATAGTAATTAATACTTTGTTATCTTTTCGTTTCATTGATATGAATAAATAAAAAGGTTTGCCTTACACCAGAATCAGTTCACCACTAATTTAATTTAGGCGCATCGAGTTTTTTGATCGTCACCGCATTATATAACTCACTATTATACTGGTACTTTTCAATCATTTCCTTTATAACAACATTACCAATTTTTTTCCATTCTACTTTTTCCTTATCGTTTATTTTGATAAATTTCACACCTTGATTAATCAATGCTTCTCGAGCTGCGATATTATCTACGATATTCTGTTCATCAATTTTTTTATAAACTTTTACCATTACTTCTCGAACAATTACCTGATCGACATCACGCAGTTTTGCAAATGTTTTTTTATCAATAATCAACATTGCAACTAAATAGTTTAATGGCTGATCCGTAATGTAATTAATATGAGTATGCCATTGTAATGCTAATGCACCTATTGGAGAGGTAATGACAGTATCAATTAAACCTGTCTGCAGGCCTGTTAAAACATCTGACAAGGGCAAGGTAAGAGGTGTCACTTCGACATGTCTATAAACGGACAAACCCACTTCACTTTTCTCGGGAATCCATGACTTGCGCATTCTAAGATCATCGAGACTACGTATGGGAGCATTTGACATCAAATAGGTGAACCCGGCCTGAGCAAAACCAAAGTTAACAAAACCATTTTTCTCAATTGCTGAAGTTAACATAGGGTCTGTTTTCTTTCTTACTTGTGCAGCTTCATCCAGGTTGGCGAATAAATAAGGGAAACTATATAGCGTAACGTCAGGAGTCGTGTGCGAGAGTGTTCCAAGGGTTAACGCACCACCATGCAGTTGACCAATACGTATCTTCCGCAAAACATTTTCGTCATTACCCATGACACCACCTGGATAAAATTTAAATTTCACTCTGCCTTGCGTTCTGAGTAAAATCTCTTTTGCACCTGCGCGCATATGCTTCATCCAAAAAGTTCCTTCAGGTGAAAGCGTTGCTATTTTTATCGTTTTCGCATTTAACGTAGATGCATTAAAACCAATCAGTGTCAGTGTTAACAAAAACAATAATTGTCTAACTAAATATCTCATTCGAACCATACCCATAATTAAAAATACTCATCACCTTCCAATAACAATCTTGCCGCTTTTTGTTTTGCAAGTACACTCATTAATACCTGATCGGTTTTTTCTATAYCTGCTGCTAATACTTCTCGAAGTAATTTATCATGGAGCTGTCGATCAAATAACATTTTCGCGTATCTTTCTGCATATAAAACCTTAGCCATCAAATTTTTGCCGTTAGAAAGTTCTATTGCTCGATCAAAGTGTCTTTTAGCTACCTCCGGCTTCCCACCTAACGCCGGTGGTAACAATGACTCCAGCACAGCCATGTAAACATGTGCATTACCATTGCTCACTGTTTCATCCAGCTCTAATACATGTTGCATACCCGCTTTCACTTTAGGTAATTCAGCAATTGCGTTCCAGTTTGAACTATTAGCTTCGATTATCCCAGCCCAGCTGCTTACGAAAATAAACAAAGATTCTACATATGCCACATCGACACTCGCTAACCGTTTTTCATATTCAAAATAAGCGATACTTTTAACATCACAGAATGTGGCAACACGTATGCAGATTGCACGAGAAGCATAATCAAATGCACGATTTGCCAATATTTTTTTACTTTCTTCACTATCCGCAAACCCTGACGCATAGGCAGAATATAATTGAGCACCCGATTCTAATAGACCAGGATTTTCAGGATCGCCTGTTATCATGCTGCTAATTAATATTAAATAGGCAGGGACTGCTTTTTTGATCGTTTCTGGATCATCAAAGGCTAATATCGTTACCGATAAATCTTGTGCAAATTCTTTTTTAGCATTCGCGATGATCTGGCCACACGCCATAACACTGAATATCAGAAGTACTAAAAACGCACCTTTCATTAATTGTAACAATGGGTGAAATTGTAAAGATCGAATTACCATATATTGTGATAGTTTTTGAAAATGATAAGCAGGAGATATCATTTATAAGTTGGACAAATTTTAACTTAAATTAGTTGCAATAGCTGCTTACTTTTGTAAGCCTTTTAGACGTATCTAGAAATATCAATCAAGTAAAATCATACAAAACCTTAAACTTTTAAATCAATATAAAAAAAGGCCGGAAAACCCGGCCTTTTTGACAATAAATTAAGATTTTTATTGTGCGACTATCGCTTGCAAACCAGCTACTGAACGAACCCATGGTTTTGAACCTGTTTTCACTTCAAGGTCTGTAGCTGCTGTATTTGCTGACTCACGGTCAGTATAAAGATCAACCAACACATATATAATTGACCCTGAGCGATCTGTTTTAACTGTGGTCAATTCAGCCAGATTATGATTGTTTTTAAATCGCTCAACATTATCGAGTGATTTTGCTGCAAAAAGCTGAACCGCATAATCCGAACCAGCCAATGCCATTATTTCCTGCTCGACAGTGAGTTCTTCTTCCACAATAACGGCAACAATTACTTCAGGCGTTTCTACCATTTCAGGCTCGTCCATAACCATCGGTTCTGGTTCAGGGTCTGCAAGTAAGACTGGGTCATTTAACGAATCATCTGACACAACTTCTTCAGAAGCTTGTTGCCCTTCCCAAGGTGACTCATCTGTTTGCGTCCACGGTGCAGGTGTACTTGAACAAGCAGCCAAACCTAAAATAAGCACATTGCTTAATGTTACTCCACATAGTTTTTTTATTGTTATATCCATACCTTCTCCCGAGGTCTTATTACCTAAATATTATTATTCAATGGTTGTCTGCATAATTGTAGCGCATAATTCTTAATATACACTTAACCTATAAATAAAACTTCTATGAAATCATCATGTAACAGACAATAAAAAAGAGCCGAAGCTCTTTTTTATTGTCTGTTATTACGTTATTTAAGCAGTCACATCTTCTACTTCTTTCATACTTAAGCGTATTCGACCCTGGCGATCGATTTCTAATACTTTAACTTTCACCACATCACCCTCAGAAAGTTTATCACTTACGTTTTCTACTCGCTCTTCACTAATCTGGGATATATGTACCAGCCCATCTTTGCCAGGCAGAATTTCTACAAATGCGCCGAAATCCATAATCTTTTTAACCGTACCGTTATATATCATACCGACTTCAGCATCGGATGTGATTTGTTCGATACGTTTTTTAGCTTCCTCAGCAGCAGCAAGGTCGCTAGAGGCAATTTTGATATTACCATCATCATCAATATCAATGGTTGCACCTGTCTCTTCTGTTAAGGCACGAATCACTGCACCACCCTTACCGATAACATCACGAATTTTGTCAGGGTGTATCTTAATAGTAAGATAGCGTGGTGCATATTGAGACATTTCAGCATTTGTTTCTGAAAGGACTTTATTCATCTCACCTAAAATAAAATTACGACCCACTTTGGCCTGTTCTAATGCCTGCTGCATAATTTCTTTAGTGATTCCGTCAATTTTAATATCCATCTGTAGCGCACAGATACCATCGGCTGAACCAGCCACTTTGAAATCCATATCACCCAAGTGGTCTTCATCGCCAAGTATGTCTGAAAGAATTGCGAACTTGTCACCTTCTTTAATAAGACCCATTGCAATACCAGCAACAGCAGTTTTTATCGGAACGCCTGCATCCATCAGAGATAAACTAGTACCACAAACAGAAGCCATAGAGCTTGAACCGTTTGATTCGGTAATCTCAGAGACAACACGAATGGTGTACGGGAAATCTTCCTCTGATGGCATAACACCTAATACGCCACGTTTTGCCAAACGGCCATGACCAATCTCACGACGTTTTGGCGAACCAACCATGCCGGTTTCGCCAACACAATAAGGAGGAAAGTTGTAATGCAGCATGAACGGTTCACGATATGAACCTTCGAGTGCATCGATAATCTGTGCATCACGCGCCGTACCTAATGTGGTAACAACTAATGCTTGTGTCTCACCTCGTGTAAACAATGCTGAACCATGAGTACGTGGCAGCACACCGGTACGAACAGTAATCGCGCGAACATCCGAGGTAGAGCGTCCGTCAATACGTTTTTCACCAGCGATGTATCGAGCTCTGACCAATTTCTCTTCTAACTTGCCAAACGCGCCTTTAACATCGTCTTCTGACCATCCATCGGATGTTGCAACGGCTGCAATGGCTGCTTTTTTAGCCGCTTTCACCGCATCTTGACGTGCCATTTTTTCAGCGACCTGGTAAGCATCAATCAGTGCAGTAGAACTTGTATCAGCGACTTTCGCCGCCAAGTCTTCATCAATAACAGGCGCGGTATATTCCCATTTCGGATTGCCAACCTCAGCCGCAAAGTCATTGATAGCCGTAATAACTACCTGCATCTGCTCATGACCAAACATCACGGCACCTAACATCACTTCTTCTGAAAGCAATTTCGCTTCAGACTCAACCATTAATACGGCTTTATCCGTACCCGCAACAACCAGATCAAGATCAGAGGTTTTCAGCGTTTCTTTACTAGGGTTTAAAATATATTCGCCATCTTTATAACCTACTCGAGCAGCACCTAGTGGACCTGCAAAAGGAACACCCGCTACACATAATGCCGCAGATGCTCCAATGATTGCTGGAATTTCAGGGTCGATATCACCGCTCATAGAAACAACGGTAGCTACAATCTGCAAATCGTTTTGAAAACCTTTTGGAAATAAGGGGCGAATAGGACGATCAATCAATCGACAGGTTAATATCTCTGTTTCACTCGGACGACCTTCGCGCCGGAAAAAGCCACCTGGAATTTTACCTGCAGCATAAGTACGTTCCTGATAGTTCACTGTCATCGGGAAGAAGTCTCTACCCTCTGCAGCTTCTTTGGCACATACAACCGTAACAAAAACAACGGTGTCACCCATGCTGATCATTACCGCACCCGATGCCTGACGAGCAATTTCACTCGTTTCCATTGTTACCGTTAAATCGCCATATTGGAATGATTTTTTAATTGCTGTAGGTATCATTTTATTTTTTCCCAATCAAATCGCTAATGATCTGAAGTTAACTAATTGGATGCTAATAACATTAAATTCTGAATACACGTTGTTGCTATTTATCAAATAAATATTCAGACATTTTAATAAACGGGTGTTTCTAAATGTTCAGGTCTATCGACGCAGACCAAGGCTAGAAATCAACGTTTTATAACGGCTAACATTTTTACCTTTAAGGTAGTCCAGCAATTTACGACGTTGATTTACCATACGTAACAAACCACGGCGTGAATGATGATCACTTTTATGTTCTTTAAAGTGCTCTGTTAATTGCACAATGCGAGTTGTTAATAACGCAACCTGAACTTCAGGAGATCCTGTATCTCCTTCTTTTTGCTGGTATTTTGATACAACTTCGACTTTTTCTGCGGTCGATAAAGACATGAATGCTCCAAACTAAATTTCACCCATTAACGGGTATGAATAAAAGGATGGCGATTTTATCACTATTTGAAGCGACAAAAAAGCTTTGTTTTTAAAAGATTTTCATGTAATTTCAGCCACCTTTTTTTCTAATCTTAACGACATTTAAAAGGCTTCAATATTGAAAGAAAATCTTTTCTTCATCGCGAAATCGCGTTGAAWAATTTATTATTTAYTRCATAACCAACAACGGCTTTTATAAAGCTTCAGCTTAAATAATTTATGCGCACTGTTTAATCATACGACGCGGTGCGACCAGGCCATTATCCTGTATTTCGCCCAAACCTAAAAACTGGCTTTGGTCATATATACGCACCCAGCCTTGCGTCGGCGCATTAGGCACCATTACTGGCTGTCCCTGTCGCACATAGAAGGCTGCATCTGGCCCCAGATGAACATCAGGCCAATGCGCGACGCCACTATCAATAGGTTGTAGCGTACTATCTAGCGCATCAGTACCTTGTTCAGCAAGTTTGGATAACTGTTCCATGGTCAGCATATCGCCCTTATATGGACCAACACTTAGACGGCGGAGAGCGGTGATATGTGCACAACAGTTAATCTTTTTAGCAATATCTTCTACCAATGTACGTACATACGTACCTTTAGAGCAACTGACCTCTAGCTCGAGAATAAGTCTTTGTTGTTCGTCTTCAGCAAGCGATAAATAATCGATGTCATAGATAGTAACTGATCTCGCTTTACGCTCAACTTCGATACCCTGACGCGCAAGCTTATATAAACGCTCGCCATTATGTTTAAGCGCAGAATACATTGGCGGTATCTGCTCTATCTCGCCAATAAATTCAGGCAAAATAGCTTTGATTGTTTCTTCTGTTATCGCAGAAACATCCAGGGTATTGACGATTTCGCCTTCCGCATCACCCGTGTTTGTACTGACACCAAGTTGGCATTGAAGCCGATAGCGTTTGTCAGCGTCCAGCAAGAAAGCTGATATCTTTGTCGCCTCACCAAAGCACACCGGTAGCATACCTGTCGCCAAAGGATCCAAACTACCTGTATGACCAGCTTTTGCCGCACCAAACAGTCGCTTTACCTTTTGCAGTGCATGGTTAGAACTACCACCTTGCGGTTTATCAAGCAGCAACACGCCACTGATATCTCGACCTTTATTTTTACGTCTACCCAAAACTATTCACTCTCATCTTTGTTATTTTTTTTGTCACTTTTACGAGCTTCACTGATCAGTTCATCCATAGCGACACCACGGAGGACACTGTCATCAACAACAAATTTTAAAGTAGGCACAATCCGTGCGTGAATTCTACGCGCGATTTCTTTTCGAATAAAACCAACAGCACGGTTTAGTATCGCAATAGCTTCATCTTGCGAATCATTATTTAACACAGAGCTATAGACCACGGCATGACTCAAATCACGACTCATACGTATTTCAGTAAAAGACACAAAACCTAGTCGCGGGTCTTTTATCTCATCACGCACGATCTCAGCCAACTCACGTCGAAGCTGCTCCGCCATACGCTCACTACGGGAAAATTCTCTAGGCATGAATAATAATTGTCGTCTAGAGCGTGCGCTCTACTTCCACACGCTCAAATACTTCGATCTGATCACCAACTTCAACTTCGTAATTTTTCACACCGATACCACACTCTGTACCACTGATAACTTCTTTGACATCATCTTTAAAGCGACGTAATGATTCAAGTTCACCTTCGAAGATGACCACATTGTCGCGCAGCACACGAATGGGCGAATCCTTACGAATCACACCCTCAGTAACCAGCGATCCCGCTACCTGACCAAAATGAGGCGATTTAAATACTTCAAGAACTTTTGCCATACCAATAATCTGCTCGCGGAACTCTGCACTAAGCATGCCCGTTAACGCTTTGGTGACCTCATCGATCAGTTCATAAATAATACTGTAATAATTTAATTCAACACCACGTTCAGCGGCAGTACGACGCGCGGCCGCATCGGCACGCACATTAAAACCGATAACAATGGCATTAGACGCTGTAGCCAAACTAATATCCGTCTCATTAATGCCACCAACACCAGAACCAATAATACGCACATCCACTTCATCGTTATCGACAGCCAGCTTCATCAAAGAGTCACTGATTGCGTGCAATGTACCCTGAACATCAGCTTTTAATAGAACATTAAGCTTTTTAACCTGGCCTGCTTTCATCTGATCAAACATCGACTCAAGCTTATTAGCCTGTTGTGTCGCCAAACGCATATCACGTGCTTTATTCTGACGGTTTTGGGCCACTTCACGCGCAGTACGTTCATCAGCAAGCACTTGCATCTCATCACCCGCGTTAGGTGTATTGGATAGGCCGATAACCACCACAGGGATTGAAGGCCCGGCACTTTCTAATGGCTTGCCGAATTCGTCAAACATCGCACGAACACGACCAAAATCTTCACCAGCAAGCATGATGTCACCTTTTTGCAGAAGACCTTCCTGCACCAAAACTGTCGTCGTTACACCACGACCTTTATCCAGTGCAGCTTCGAGCACCACACCTTTCGCCAGGCCTTCAGCTGGCGCGGATAATTCCATCAACTCAGCCTGCAATGAGATTGTCTCGAGCAACGCTTCGATGCCTTCACCGGTCAGCGCAGATACGTTAACAAAAATATTATCACCACCCCATTCCTCTGGGATAATCTCGTAATTACCAAGCTCGTTTTTCACACGATCCGGATCCGCACCTTCTTTGTCCATCTTATTAACAGCAATAATGATAGGAACGCCTGCAGCCTTTGCATGCTGCACAGCTTCTATGGTCTGAGGCATCACACCATCATCGGCTGCAACAACAATGATGACGATATCTGTCGCATTGGCACCGCGTTCACGCATTGCAGTAAAAGCCGCATGACCTGGCGTATCTAAAAAGGAGATAGCACCTTTTTCCGTTTGAACATGATAAGCACCTATGTGCTGAGTGATACCACCGGCTTCACCCGAAGTGATTTTTGATTTACGGATATAATCGAGCAAAGATGTCTTACCGTGATCGACATGACCCATGATGGTAACGACTGGCGGACGTGGTTTTGATTCCAGCTTACTGGTATCACGTGACAATAATTCTTTTTCATAGTCATCTTCATTGACGACAATAGGCGTATGACCAAGCTCCTCGATAAGTAATACTGCAGTATCCTGATCAATCACCTGATTAATCGTTGCCATTACGCCCATCTGCATTAACACTTTAATAAGCTCACCCGCTTTCATCGACATGCGTCTGGCCAGCTCATCCACTGTGATGGTACTCGGCACAGTTACATTATGCACGATTGCTTCTACTGGTCTCTCAAAACCATGTTTTGCATCCGCTATCGCAGTAGTACGTCTTGCAACTTTGCCTTTTTTCTTATGCCGCTTACCGCTTTTACCACTAGAAACATGTAATTTTTTACGACCATATAAAGTATTTTTATCTTTATGCTCGGTTTTATGCTTTTTCGTCGTCGCTTTCTGATCACGCGACTGTTGCGCCTGCAATTCATCTGGCGTATGTGCTTTTTCTTTTTGCTTAACGGTTTTCTCGTCTTTGACTGCGACGCCAACATTGGCTTCAGATTTCGCTTTGATTTCAGCAAGTCGCACGTCTTCAAGCTGCTGGTCTTGCTCACGCTTATCTGCTCGTTCACGCTTTAAGGCAAGCTCTTTTTCACGGTCTTCTTCACGACGGGCCTGATCAATACGGAGTTTTTCTAGTTCTGATATTTCAGCAGGTTTTTCCTGCACGGCACTATCTGTATCTGTCACGGCATCTGCAGAAACAACCTGCTCTGACGGGCGTGTGATCGTACGTTTACGACGAACTTCAACAGAAACCGTATTTCTACTCGAACCCGCGGCTTTTGCAGCGCTCACGGATTTGCGTTTTAAGGTTATCTTTTTCGGTTTACTAACAGCATCAACGTCATCTTTACCATGCTGCCCTCTTAAAAAACCTAACAGAGTTAATTTATCCGTGTCAGAAATCAGTGACTCTGGTGTGTCAATAGCCAGACCGGCATCTTTTATTTGCTCAAGCAAACGCTCGACAGGGGTGCCAACGACGCTTGCTAATTGTTTTACTGTTACTTCAGCCATAAATTATCTCAGTAAGTGATCTACGTGATTACTCTCAATCGCTTTATTTTTCTTAAGCTTCTGGTTTTTCAGCTTTCACTTTATCTTCAGTTTGCTCTTCATCAACAAACCACGGTGCACGTGCCGTCATAATGAGTTCTGCAGCACGTTTTTCGTCCATACCTTCAACTTCCATTAATTCATCAACTGCCTGTTCCGCTAAATCTTCCATCGAGCAAATACCTTTTAATGCAAGCAGATTGGCTAAATCGTTATCCATACCATCCATCGTCAACAGATCTTCTTGCGGTTTGTTTTCTTCCAGCACTTCTTCTGTCTTAATCGCCTGAGTCAACAGATAATCACTGGCACGATTACGCAATTCGGCTACGATGTCTTCATCGAATTCTTCGATACTTAACAACTCAGACTCTGGCACATAAGCAACTTCTTCAACAGTTGAAAAACCTTCCGCAACCAGAATTTCAGCGACTTCAACATCAACATCCAGATGCTCAGTAAAGACACTAAGGTACTTGGCACCTTCTTCTGTGGATTTAGTTTCGGCTTCCTGCTCAGTCATTACATTGAGAACCCAACCGGTCAACTCACTCGCGAGACGAATATTTTGCCCACCACGACCAATGGCCATGGCAAGTTTTTCTTCATCAACCGCTATATCCATACTATTGGCATCTTCGTCGACGACCAATGAAAGCACTTCGGCTGGCGACATGGCATTAATGACAAACTGCGCTGGATCATCATTCCAGAGAATGATGTCAACACGCTCACCACCGATTTCATTTGATACTGACTGTACACGCGAACCACGCATACCTACACACGCACCAACAGGGTCGATACGTCCATCAAGTGCTCTTACCGAAATCTTTGCTCGTGAACCCGGGTCACGGGCGCCACCAATGATTTCGAGCATACCCTGATCAACTTCAGGTACCTCAAGCTTAAACAGTTCGACGAGAAATTCTGGCGCAGTACGACTTATGAATAATTGCGGTCCGCGCGCTTCTGAACGAACTTCTTTTAAATAACCTCGTAAACGATCACCAGGTCGCACTGCTTCGCGAGGAATCATTTCAGACTTGGGTATAAAGCCTTCTACGCTATTACCCAGATCCAGATAGACATTGCCACGATCAACACGTTTGACTGTGCCCAGTATCAATTCACCTTCACGATCTGTGTATGCCTCGACGACACGTTCGCGTTCTGCTTCGCGTACTTTTTGTACAATTACCTGTTTCGCTGCTTGTGCTGCGATACGACCAAATTCGACAGAATCAATCTTGTCTTCGACATACGCACCGACTTCGATTTCAGGCTCATCAATCTGAGCCGCCGCCAATGTTATCTCAGCTAAAGGATTCTCCATAGGCTCAGCGTCATCGATAACTAACCAGCGACGAAATGTATCGTAGTCACCGGTTTCTCGATCAATACTCACGCGAACTTCGATTTCTTTTCCATCTTTCTTACGCGTAGCAGTAGCAAGTGCTGACTCTATGGCCTCAAATATAATCTCTTTTTCAACGCCTTTTTCGTTTGAAACTGCGTCTGCAACATAGAGAATTTCCTTGCTCATTGTCTAACCCTCATAATCAATATTCCGGAACGATACGCGCTTTATCAATGGCGCTCATCGGTAAACTAATTTCTTCTTCATCCGTTTCGATAACAAGCACATCTTCACTTGCTTTTAGCAAACGCCCTTTAAAATTACGCTGTCCTTCGAGCGGCATAACCGTTTTTAACTTCACCAATGAACCGGTAAAACGCTGAAAGTCCTGTAACCGTCGTAACGGTCTATCTAAACCTGGTGATGAAACTTCAAGATTAAATTTACCATTGATCGGGTCTTCTACATCAATCAATGCACTTATCTGACGACTAACCTCAGAACAGTCTTCGATGACAATACCTTCAACTTCTGCACCTGGTGGTTTATCTATAAAAAGCCGTAATACGCCATGTTTCGGATTAGGAAAATGCTCAATCTCAATCAATTCGAAACCCATACCACTAATGACTGGCTCAAATAATTCCCAAAGGTGTGTCTGATCTCGTCTCATTTCACTCGGCTAATCGTATTAACCAACAATAAAAACAAGGTTAATACGATATAAATCAATATTTTACTCTAAGTAACAAAAAGGCCCCGTAAACGGAGCCTTTCCAAAATTCCTGGATTAATAGAAAACTCCGAAACCACGCTCCGGTATATCTATGCCACCAAGAAAACAAATTTTGGTAGCGGGGGCAGGATTTGAACCTACGACCTTCGGGTTATGAGCCCGACGAGCTGCCAGACTGCTCCACCCCGCAACAACAAGACGCGAATACTACGGACTTACTGATATAAATGCAAGACACCTGAAGGAAAAAACAGTAAATATTACAAGAAAAATATTCGCATCAGACATGAACGTCAATGATACTTTTTGTTTTTACATTTATAGCGTCTTTATTTAACGACTAAAAACAGAAACACAAAGCGACATCAATGCCGTCGGGTAGATGCCCAGCGCCAAAATGGCCAGACCATTGGCACTTAATGTTATCTGCATATCACGTCCACATTCCAACGGCTGTGTTTCAACCGCATCATCAAAGTACATCACCTTGATAATACGCAGATAATAGAAGATGCCGATGATAGAGAAGARAACAGCAATGACTGCCAGCCAGACAAATTCAACATTAACCACCGCCGTTAACACCGCTAATTTTGCCCAAAAACCCACAGTGGGAGGCACGCCTGCCATAGACAACATTAATATCAACATGATAAATGCAAACCACGGGCTCCGTTGGTTTAAACCTGTCAGATCAGTGATGTTGTCCGCTTCAAAACCACGTCGCGCCATCAACATGATGATACCGAACCCACCTAACGACATCATGGCATAGGTAATGGTATAAAACATCGCTGATGAATAACCTTCCGCTGTTCCCGCCAAGATACCTAATAAAATAAAACCGACATGTGAAATAGTCGAGTACGCTAACATACGCTTTATATTGCTTTGCGCTATCGCAGCAATATTGCCTAAGGCTAACGACAACACAGCCAATACGATGAGCATCTGCTGCCAGTCCGCCTGTAAGCCACCTAGCGCCTCTACCATCAAACGCATTATCATGGCGAACCCAGCCAGCTTTGGCGCCGTACCGATGAGTACCGTCACCGCTGTTGGGGAGCCGTGATATACATCTGGCATCCACATATGAAAAGGMACAGCRCCCAGTTTRAAAGCCARYGCCACCACWATAAATACCRRSGCGAAAACCATACCTATATTTTGCGCACCTTCTGCCGCAGCAACAGCTTGAGCAATATCCGCCAGCATCAAACTGCCTGACAGGCCATAAAGTATCGACATGCCATAGAGCAACATTCCCGAGGCGATGGCACCGAGTACAAAATATTTCATCGCAGCTTCCGTGGCATTGCCATCATCACGATTGAACGCAACCAGTGCATATAAACAAAGTGACAATAACTCCAGACCAAGATAAAGCAGCAACAAATTATTCGCTGAAATCATTAACATCATGCCCGCGATGCTAAATAAACTCAACACATAAAACTCGCCTTTAAAGATATTACGCGCGATAAGATATTCCCTGGAATAAACAAATACACCGAAACTGATAATAACGATAAACAGTTTCAGCACATCAGCCATTGCGTCCTGCACAAATAGATCATTAAAAGCCAGTACACGAGCTTCAGTTTGGTTAGTCAAAAGCAGGACAAGCGTAACGACCAGTGCCAATTGCGCCAGCAAGTAAGTGACGTTTCTTTTTTCCTGCGGTAGATAAACATCAACAACAAGTATCAGACAGGCCGCCGACAGTAAAAATATTTCAGGTAGCGCAATGGCTATATTTAGTGAGTCGAGTGTCATTCTTTTYTATCCAGTAGCTACCGAAATAATTTTTTAAAGCTTAGAAATGGCGATGTGTTGTAAAAAATTTTCAACACTGGCATGCATCACGTCAACCACAGGTGCTGGCCATAGACCYAAAACAAGCACGGCAACCGCCAACGTCGCCATGATGAAAAATTCGCGGGAATTCAAATCTTTTAAAGCACGAACACCTTCATTAGCTATCTCACCATAGAAGACACGTTTCACCATCCACAGCGTATAAGCAGCGCCTAGAATCAGCGTTAATGCGCCCAGGAAGGCATACCAGAAATTAGCGTAAAAGCTGGCAATAATCACCATAAATTCACCAACAAAACCTGATGTTCCCGGCAGGCCAGCGTTTGCCATAGCAAAAAACACAGCAAAACCAGTAAACACCGGCATGGTATGCACGACACCGCCGTAGGCATTAATTTCACGGCTATGCATGCGGTCGTATAACACGCCGATCATGAGGAACATTGCGCTCGATATGAAACCATGTGAAATCATCTGAATCATGGCGCCTTCGACAGCGAGCGCAGCACCGCCACCAGAAACGTTGGCAGGATTCTCCCAAATTTGGAAGACAACAAATAATCCTAAGGTAACAAATCCCATATGCGCAATCGAAGAATACGCCACCAGTTTTTTCATGTCTCTTTGCACCAGCGCGATAAAACCGATATAGACCACGGCGACCAGTGACATAAGTATTATCAACCAGTCTAACGAATGCGCAGCGTCAGGTGTAATCGGCATGCTGAAACGAATAAAACCGTAACCACCAATCTTCAACATGATGGCCGCCAATATTACCGAACCACCTGTTGGCGCTTCCACATGCGCATCAGGCAACCAGGTATGAACCGGCCACATCGGTACTTTTACGGCAAAAGCAGCAAGGAACGCGAGAAAGATAAGAATCTGCTCATCGAGCGTCAACTTCAACATATGCATATCTAAAATMSCWRWKCTRCMRMMKTTSTAAKACWTSKRRATCAAYGCCACCAGCATCAATACTGAACCGAAAAATGTGTAGATAAAAAACTTAATGGTCGCATAGACGCGACGCTCACCGCCCCAGACACCGATCAATATAAACATCGGAACCAGCATCGCTTCCCAAAACACATAAAAGAAAATAGCGTCCAGCGCAGCGAACACACCAACCATCAACCCTTCCATAATTAAAAATGCAGCAAAATATTGCGAAGGTTTTTTCTTGATGACCTGCCAACCCGCGAGGATAACCAATATGGTTGTAAAGGTGGTAAGGATAATCAATGGCATAGAAAAACCATCAATGCCAAAATGATAATTAATATCAAATACCGGAATCCAGGCCGCTTTTTCAACAAATTGCATGTTGGAAGTAGACGCGTCAAACCCGGTAAATAGACCCAGACTCAAAATGAATGTCACTATAGCAATAACCAGCGAGACTAATCGAACCCCGTCAGCATTACCTTTATCTCCAGACAACAAAATAGCTAAGCCACCAAATATTGGCAACCATACAACCAAGCTTAATAAGGGTAAATCAGCAAACATGAGAGCCCTTTGCAATGAGTGAAAAGTAATTCATTTAAATATTTTTTTTAAATTTATCTATTAACGTTTAGCCAGATTCAAGTTCGTATTGATGCCATGGGTTATAAACTAAAACAGTCCCATTACCAACAGCATTAAAACACCGATGATCATGGCGAATGCATAGTGGTAAAGCATACCGGTCTGTAGTTGACGCGTTACACCTGCAAGCCAGGCGACAAATTTTGCCGAACCATTAACTAACAATCCATCAATTAACTTAACGTCACCCGCTTGCCATAATCGATTACCTAGTTTGCGACTACCAGCACCAAAGACAAACGAATTAAAGTCATCGAAATAATATTTATGGTCAAGTAAATTATAAAGTAAAGAGAACCGCTGCCTGAAACTCACAGCAATACTTGGTTGCACTATATAAATAAASCAGGCAGAAAAAACACCCGCCGCTGCCAGATAAAATGCCGGGCTGGAAAAACCATGTTCAATAAACGCCCAGGTACCATGGAAATTTTTACCGACTTCGGCCAAACCCGTATGATGTTCAGCAACAAACACTGCACTGCCAAAATAATCACCAAACAACATGTCACCGATAGTCAGCCCACCTATAAATATAGAAGGAATCGCCAGTAAAATTAGCGGACCTTTAATAACCCATGATGGCTCACGTATACGTTCTTTTGTATGCTTATCCATTCTCTCTTCACCATGAAACACCAGAAAAAACAGTCGGAACGTATAGAGTGCTGTAATAAAAACACCGGAAAGCACGGCATAATAAGCCAGATCACTACCAGCTATGTCCGAGTGGCGAACGATTTCAATAATACTATCTTTTGAGAAAAAACCAGACATACCCGGAAAACCAATTAATGCTAACGAACCAACCAATGTCGTCCAGTACGTAATCGGCAGATATTTTTTCAAACCGCCCATCTTGCGAATGTCCTGCTCATGATGCATGGCAATAATTACCGAACCAGCAGCAAGGAATAATAAAGCCTTGAAAAAAGCATGTGTCATCAGGTGAAAAACAGCTGCTGAATAAGCTGATGMASMYRRYGMRAYKKTMATGTAACCTAACTGCGACAAGGTAGAGTATGCTACTACGCGCTTGATATCATTCTGCACGATACCAACCAGCCCCATGAGAAACGCCGTCAATGCACCGATAACAATAATAAAACTTAACGCAGCATCAGACCATTCGTAAAGCGGCGACATGCGCGTTACCATAAAGATACCAGCCGTCACCATAGTGGCCGCGTGAATCAATGCAGAGATGGGCGTCGGACCTTCCATCGAATCGGGCAACCATACATGCAGAGGAATCTGTGCCGACTTACCCATAGCACCGATAAACAGTAAGATGCATATCACACTGATAACGCTCCACTCAACACCTGAAAAAATACTCATGCTCTGTGAAGACAATACTTCTGCCTGAGCGAACACTTCGTAATAATCCAGGCTACCGGTATACATCACAATAGCAGCG
>NVSH01000009.1 GCA_002401185.1 Gammaproteobacteria bacterium
ATCTAAACTGTTACGTTTCGGTTGTTGAATGAAGCCGGCATTATACCTAAACCTCATTAATAAAAAGTAAATAACATAGAAAATGCAGATAGTTATAAGATCTCTCCCTTTGGTCGAGATGACAAAGAAGGTTTTGCTTGAGACGACAAGAAAGTTTGATGACAAGAAAGTTTTTTGTCGAGATGACAAGGTAAGGTTCATACACGGGTTATAAATAAAATAACAAGCACGGTTTATACATAAAATAACAAGGTTTTTCTACGGATGGTTTAGCCAGTAAGATTTCTTCCTGCTGAAGAAATGCTAAGGTTTTATTTGTAAGACAGTGTAAAATTCACACGTTTTAAATTTCTGAAGATCCTGAATATTTTATTCGTGAATTTTCACAACTTCCATATACAGTAGATGTAGAAATTCATGAGCCAGTACTTCGATATACACCCTGAAAATCCGCAGAAGCGATTAATCAAACAGGCGGTTGAAATTATCCACCAAGGTGGTGTGATCGTTTATCCGACGGATTCGAGTTACGCGCTGGGTTGCCATATCGGTGATAAAAATGCGGTAACGCGTTTGCGGCGTATCCGCCAGATTGATGACAAGCATAACCTTACGCTGGTGTGCCGTGACCTGTCCGAGATTGCGACCTACGCTAAAATTGATAACTCTGAATACCGTTTGCTTAAATCGTTAACGCCGGGGCCGTATACGTTTATTCTTCCTGGGACCAGCGAAGTTCCTCGTCGTTTAATGCATCCTAAGCGTCGACATATCGGCTTGCGCGTTATGAATCATCCGGTGGTAAATGATTTGCTCGATGAACTGGGGCAACCGTTGATGACCTGTACACTGGTAATGCCCGGCGAAGATTTTCCCGTTACCGATGCTGAAGATATTCGTACGCAACTTGAAAAACAGGTGGATTTAATTATTGATGGCGGGCATTGCGGTATTGAACCGACAACGGTTATTCGTCTGACCGACGGTGTGCCTGAAATAATACGCCATGGTAAAGGCAAAGATCATGGGCTTTGAGTTACCGAGAATGGTTAATAGTGAACGGTCAAAAGTAACAGGAAATCGTGTAAACTGTGCTTATTTATTCGATACCAATAATCAATCCCTTCTAAAACCCTTTAATGCCTGACATCGTATACACCATTGCTGTTTGGGCAATTCCTGTTTTATTTGCTATTACGCTGCATGAAGCCGCGCATGGTTTAGTCGCTTATCGACTGGGTGACCCCACCGCAAAAAATCGCGGCAGAATTACCCTTAATCCACTTAAACATATCGACCCTATGGGTACCATCGTTGTGCCATTATTTTTAGTGATGCTCAGCGGTTTTATTTTGGGTTGGGCAAAACCGGTACCGGTAGAGCCGCGTTATTTTAAATCACCTTTATTAGATATGGCATTGGTGGCAATAGCTGGCCCCTTGTCGAATTTTTTTATGGCCTGTTTCTGGGCATTATTCGTTGTGCTTGCCGGTGTTGTATTGAGCCCCGCGCCAAGCCTGACTTTTTTGGCAGAAATGGGTGAAAATGGCATTTATATCAATATCATACTGATGCTATTAAATCTGATTCCTATCTTGCCATTAGACGGAGGTCGGGTACTGGCTGGCGTGCTTCCCAAATCGTTAGCGTTACCTTATTTAAAGCTGGAAAGGTTCGGCATGGTTATTATCATTTTGCTTCTTGTTAGCGGCATACTTGGAAAATTTATGTGGCCTGCCGTGGAACATTTTGTCAAAATCATCAAACATGTTTTTGGGCTTTAGTTTTTTAGTTATCAATACTCTCGTTATACATTAGGATTAGAAACTTGAATACAGTAGCAACACAACATCAACGCGTTTTATCTGGTATGCGACCGACAGGTCGTTTACATCTGGGACATTACCACGGTGTTTTAAAAAATTGGGTACAGTTACAGCACGAATATGAGTGCTTCTTTTTTGTCGCCGACTGGCATGCATTAACCACGCATTATGAAGACCCTTCCGTTATCGAACAGAGCACCTGGGAGATGGTGGTTGACTGGTTGGCGGCAGGTATTAGCCCTGGCTCGGCCAAGCTCTTTTTACAATCAAAAATACCTGAACACGCTGAACTACACACATTGTTGTCGATGATTACGCCATTGAGTTGGCTGGAGCGCGTTCCAACCTATAAAGATCAGCAAGAGCAGCTTAAAGAAAAAGACCTGGCTACTTACGGTTTTCTGGGTTACCCCTTGTTACAGAGTGCCGATATTCTTGTTTATAAGGCAGGCATGGTGCCGGTTGGTGAAGATCAGGTAGCACATGTAGAACTTACGCGTGAAGTTGCCCGGCGTTTTAATCATCTCTATGGCCGTGAACCTGACTTTGAAAAAAAAGCGAAACAGGCCGCTGCTAAAATGGGTAAAAAAAATGCCCGTAGCTTTTATCAGTACCGTAAGGATTATCAGGAAAAAGGTGACATTGAAGCCTTAAGTATCGCGCAGGCTTTATTGGATTCGCAGCAGAATATCTCTATTGGCGATAAAGAACGTTTATTCGGTTACCTCGAAGGTTCTGGGAAAATCATCCTGCCTGAACCTCAGGCCTTATTATCGCCGGCCTCAAAAATGCCGGGGCTGGATGGGCAAAAAATGTCCAAATCCTATAACAATACGATTGCGTTACGTGATGATAGCGATACGGTTACGAAAAAAATACGCACCATGCCAACCGACCCAGCGCGTGTCCGTCGAAATGATCCAGGTAATCCAGATAAATGCCCTGTATGGAAATTTCACGAAATTTACTCCGATGACACTACGCGTGAATGGGTACAAAATGGTTGTAGAAATGCCTCGATAGGTTGCGTTGACTGTAAGCAACCAGTGATTGATGCTGTGTTAGTCGAGCTCATGCCAATGCAGGAAAGAGCCAGGGAATATGAAGAAGATATTTCAACAGTTAAAGCAATCATTGCTGAAGGAAATGAGGCCGCAAGAGAAGTCGCACGTGATACACTCGAAGACGTTAGGAAGGCGATGGGTATTGCTTACCTGTAGGCTGTTTATATAGACTATCTGTACAGAAATAATTATTCAACTGATAACAATCACTATGGCCAATCCGGATACACAGGAAACGCAGGAAAAACACCCAGAGCAACTGTTGGGAAAGCAGCATGCGCCAGTTGATGCCGAGACGTCTGTCTCGCCGCACGATAAAAAAGTGACAAAAAAAGAACAGGTCGCCGCGAAAATTGTTGCTGGCGTTCGTACACAGGGTGAAATGCCCTTTGCCCTGGTACAGGGTGAGCCGCTCACCGTCGTTCCTCAAGATTTATACATTCCACCGGATG
This sequence comes from Gammaproteobacteria bacterium, assembly GCA_002401185.1. Classification (GTDB taxonomy): domain Bacteria; phylum Pseudomonadota; class Gammaproteobacteria; order SZUA-229; family SZUA-229. Next base: position 3,343 of record NVSH01000009.1, read on the forward strand.
CGCTCGAAGTAATCCTGGAAGCGTTTGAAGGCCCATTGGATTTATTGCTTTATCTCATCAAACGTCAAAATCTGGATATTCTCGAGATCCCGTTAGAAGAAACCACGCGGCAGTACATGACCTATATCGATTTGATGCAGAATTTAAAAATTGAACTTGCAGCTGAGTATCTCTTAATGGCGGCGATGCTGGCGGAAATAAAATCACGTATGTTGTTGCCACGGCCGGCGGAAAGTCTCGATGAAGACGATCCACGTGCAGAATTGATAAGACGCCTGCAGGAATATGAGCGTTACAGAATAGTAGCACAGGATATCGACGCATTACCACGTGTTGATCGAGAGGTTTACCTAACCGATATAGCCTTACCCGAAATGCATCAGGATAAGCCGGTACCCGAAGTTAACCTGCGTGATGTTTTGTTTGCTTTTAAAGGTGCGATGTCGCGTGCAGAAATGTATAGTCATCATCACATTCAACGTGAAGCCTTGTCTGTACGTGAGCGCATGAGCAATGTATTAAGTTCGATAAGTGCGGATGGATTTACTGATTACACCAGCCTGTTTACCATCGAAGAAGGTCGCCGAGGCGTTGTGGTTACATTGCTTGCTATCCTTGAACTGGTCAAGGAGCAGCTAATCGATCTGGTACAAGCTGAGCCGTTTGCACCGATTCATTTAAAAGCAGTAGGTGCTAACCCGTGACAAGTAATGTCGATAACAACACCGATAATAATAATGGTCAATAAAGTTTTGATCGATAAAGTGTGAGGATGAATCATGGAAATAAAAAAATTAAAAAGTATCCTTGAAGCCGTTTTACTGGCGGCCGATCGAGTTTTAACAGTGATTCAACTGGAAGGTCTATTTGAGCTTGATGAAGATCGGCCCAGTCGTGATGAGATCCGCAAAGCATTGCATGAGATGGCGGAGGATTATCAGTCACGTGGTTATGAATTAAAGCAGGTGGCAAGTGGTTATCGCTTGCAGGTCAGGCAAGAATACGCCACATGGGTCGCTCGTTTATGGGAAGAAAAACCCGCACGTTATACGCGTGCACTGTTAGAAACCATGGCGTTAATCGCTTATCGTCAGCCGGTTACACGAGGTGAAATTGAAGAAGTACGTGGTGTGAGTGTTAGTTCAAATATTATCAAGACCTTGCTTGAACGTGACTGGATTAAAGTGCTTGGTCATAAAGATGTACCAGGAAAACCAACACTTTACGGTACGACAAAAGAATTTCTCGATTACTTTAATCTAAAAACATTAGATCAATTACCGACGCTCGCTGAGATAAAGGATATGGACAGTTTTCACCCTGAACTGGCGTTGGAGGACGATGCTGCCAACGAAAACACACCGCCGAAAGATAGTGTTGAAGCTACGGATGAAGATGAGCAACTTAATAATGACTTTTCAGAAGGCGACTTTTCTCAGGAACGGGAAGTGTCTGAAGTGCATACTGAGAAGCAGGTCTTCAACGTTTAGTTATGTCAATGGCTGATATCACGGCATATTATTTATTTTGAGTTATTAAATTATGTCGCAAGAACGTGTACAAAAAGCGCTGGCTCGCATGGGATTTGGTTCGCGTCGTGAGATCGAGCGTTTAATCGGTGAAGAAAAAATTCGCATCAACGGCCAACTCGCAAAACTGGGCGACCATGTAGGTGCCGGTGATAAAGTTAATATCGGTAATCGTCGTACGATTATTACCTCTGATGTCAATCGTATCCGTGTCATCYTATACAATAAACCTGAAGGTGAAATCTGCACCAGTAAAGATGAAGACGGTCGTAAGACTGTCTTTGACAGTATCGGTCGATTAAAAGATGGACGTTGGATTAGCGTCGGTCGTTTGGACATAAACTCCAGTGGTTTATTATTGTTTACCAATTATGGGGATCTTGCTAATCATCTCATGCATCCATCGAGTGAGATCGAGCGTGAGTACGCGGTTAGAGTTAATGGTGATGTGACCAAAGATATAATTGATAACTTATTAAAAGGTGTTGCGTTAGAAGGTGGTCTGATGAAATTTGATCAGATCGTTGATGCTGGCGGGCAGGGCGCTAATCACTGGTATCACGTAATCTTAAAAGAAGGGAAAAACCGTGAAGTACGACGGCTTTGGCAATCACAGGACATGAGGGTTAGTCGATTAACCCGCGTTCGCTATGGTAGTTTGCGCTTACCACGTGATTTAAAACCAGGGAGAAAAGTGGAACTGTCTCTCGATGAAATACGGTCTTTATTTATCGATATAAAGCTTAAGTGGCCCGAAGAGCGCGATGAATGGGCGAGTAAACGAAGTGATAAAGCTAAAAGTTTATCTATTAAAAATCAAAAGTTTGGTGCTACATCAAACCCATATGCTCGCTCTAAAAAGGCAAAAGCATCAACGTCTCGCCATAATAAGCGTAGTGATAGCAACTTGAGAAATAAAGCAAAGTCAGTACAATCGAAAGTAAACAAAAAACATTAACGTAGTGCTTTGCCGATGGGGTCATTGTTTTAGATACAAACGGTCGTTTGTTGTTAAACGTGAATATTGATGAAAAAATATCACCTTATATTTCCAGTCTTTTTATTAACACTTCTCTATGTTGTAGCACCCGTCGCGGCTAAATCAGAAGGTGAACTCGATGCCGGTCTGGTTAATCCAGGTTACGAAGAAAAGCCAGCATGGTTTAAAGTATCCTTTCTCGATCTATTCGAAGATATTGCAGAAGCATCTGAAAATGATAAACGTTTAATGGTTTATTATTATCAGGATGGCTGCCCATACTGTAAAAAATTATTACAGGATAATTTTGGCCAACGAGATATTTCGGGAAAAACACAAAAGTATTTTGATGTTGTGGCGATTAATTTATGGGGAGATAAGGAAGTCATTGTTGGTGATGAAACGACAACAGAAAAAGCATTTGCCGAGGCATTAAAAGTACAATACACACCGACCATCCTTTTTTTTAATGAAAAAAATAAAATAATATTTCGTGCCAACGGTTACTACCCACCAGAAAAATTCAGTGCCTTATTAGACTATGTCGGTGAAAGAAAGGAAGCGATAATGTCTTATCAGGACTTTATGGTAAAGGCCAGTGTGCAACCATCAACAGGTCGTCTTCATGATGATGTTAATACGGTAGTGTCTACTATTGACTTAACCGGACAGGATAAACCATTACTGGTCATGTTTGAGCAGAAAAAATGTTCCAACTGTGATGAACTGCATTTAGATATCTTAAAGCGTAAGCAAAGTATTGCATTGTTATCTGGTTTTAATGTGGTGGTGTTTGATATGTGGTCGCATGATGAAGTCGTTACGCCGTTAGGTAATAGAATAACAGTACGTGAGTGGGCTAAAAAGCTCGATGTGAAATATGCACCAAGCCTGTTGTTTTTTAATCGAGCTGGTGAGGAAGTGTTTCGTACGGATGCTTATCTAAAAGCTTTTCATATACAGACGGCTATGGATTATGTTTTGTCTGAAGCTTTTAAGCGGCAAAGCCATTTTCAGCGATATGTTGAACAACGTGCCGATCATCTTCGTGAACAAGGCATCGATTTTAACCTGATGGAGTAGGATAAGAATTGCAATGAATAACTCGTTACAAAGTATACCCCTGCTCAATCTATCACTGGCTTTTATTCCAGCTTTAATGACCATCGTCATTCTTTTTAAATGGTCGCTCAATTCAAATAATGCACTGTATTCGGTATCACGAATGTTGGTGCAACTTCTAATCATTGGTTATTTTCTTTCCTATATTTTCGAGTCGGACAGTGCAGGAATCGTAATCATTATATTGGCAGTTATGGTGTTTGCCTCGAGCTGGATAGCTTTAGGTACGGTAGTCGACAAAAGGATGCAGCTATACAAACATGCTTTTGTGGCGTTAGCTGTTGGTGGTGGTTTTACTTTAATATTAATCACCCAGGGCGTTTTGGCTCTTGACCCCTGGTATGCTCCGGCTTCTATGGTGCCAATCGCGGGGATGATATTCGCTAATGCTATGAACAGCGTTAGCCTGGCAGCTGAACGCCTTAATGCAGAACTAAGTAGAGATGTACCATATGAGGAAGCTAAAAAAATCGCACTACAGGCTTCACTGATTCCGGTAATTAACGCCTTGTTTGCGGTAGGTCTGGTCTCGTTGCCGGGTATGATGACAGGCCAGATATTGTCAGGTGTGCCTCCGCATATCGCGGTTAGATATCAAATAATGGTGATGTGCATGGTGCTGGGTTCAGCCGGTATGGCTACAGCGTATTTTCTGGTGCTGGTTAAACCTGTTTTTGTGAAAGAACCTGATAATTAATGGCTTGGCAGTAACTCGTTTAGCTTAAACGTTTTGCCGTGTGATAATTCGCTATCCAAAGCTTTACTCTCATCAGATAATAACAAGCAAGCAGCTTTAGCGACGTCATCCGGCGTGTTTAACGATGCAGGGTTTTCCGCAGGGAAAGCGCGCGTTCTAAAACTTGTTCTAACATTGCCGGGAACCAACCCTGTTACCTTGATGTTTGTCGCTTCCAACTCATCTGAGAGTATTTGCATAAATGAACGTAGTCCAGCCTTTGCGACACCGTAGGCTCCCCAGTAGGCCGTATCTTTCTCATCGAGAGTAAATACGATGGAACTATTACTTTCGTTATTAAGTAATGGAATACATGCCTGGGTAAGCATGAACGTTGCGTTTAAGTTGATCTGTATGACGCGATGCCATAGTTTTGCATCGTATTGCGCGATAGGGGAGGATGCGCCTAGCCAACCGGCGTTATTAAATAAACCGTCGAGTTTGCCAAATTCTTCATAAATGACTTCATTGAGTGTATCGCAATCCTCAGGCGTCATTTTTTCAAAATCAAGAGGGTAGATAACAGGTTCTGAATAACCAGCACTGATTATTTCATCGTAGAGTCTTTCTAGTTTTGGTACCGTTTTACCGTGAATGATGACGGTGGCGCCAAGCTTCGCACATTCTAAGGCTGTGGCTTTTCCGATACCGTCGCTGGCACCGGTAATCAATATGGTTTTATCTTTTAATTGCATAGTCTTTACCAGGGTTGACTTAAAATTCCATAACCTTATGAAATTTCTGGGTTAAGATAATGGCTGTTATATTTGACCGCGTATATTACCTTTTCCTGACACTAGATGCAGTATACAAATTTACTCTGGCGTAATGGCCAGCCATACAGTGAACTGTTTGATGATATTTATTATTCGTCAAACGACGATGAAGCTATTTCTGGTGAAGCGGAATTCAACCATGTTTTTTTTAATAATAACGGCTTACCTAAGCGTTGGAATCGTTGCCGTAGGTTTGTAATCGCTGAGTTAGGTCTAGGCAGTGGTTTGAACTGTCTGCTGACGATACGTGCGTGGCTAAAACATTGCGATTCCTGTGAAGAGAAAAAAACTTTACATTATATTGCGATAGAAAAATATCCCTTATCACCCAACGCGATAACTGAGCTTATCGCTCGATATCCTGCTCTACAGCCGTATTGTGAAGCGTTTTTAGAAAATTACCCACCCGCTGTAGCGACAATGCATAGCCGTTCGTTATTTGATAACAAGGTGGTTATTCACTTTAAATTTATGGATGCATGTGAAGCACTTGAAAACGACGATATGAAGGTTGATGCCTGGTATCTGGATGGTTTTTCTCCGGCAAAAAATGCTGATATGTGGTCACAACAATTATTTTTTAATATAGCTAAAAACAGTTACCAGGGAACAACGTGCAGTACATATACCTCAGCCGGCCAGGTCAAACGAAACTTGTTGAAAGCTGGGTTTTCGGTAAAAAAGGTCGTGGGYTACGGTAAAAAACGAGARATGTTAGTKGCTGATTATAAGGYGAGCTCAGAGCAATATGTAAAGTTTTCAGATAAGCCCTGGTATCGTCAACCGACGATGTTAGCTGTGACAGAAAAAAATGCCACCATAATAGGTGCTGGCATAGCCGGACTAAGTGTTGCTTATGCCTTAGTTAAACGTGGATGGCATGTGACGGTTATCGACAAACACACCGATATAGCGAGTGAAGCCTCCGCAAATCCTGCTGCGATTGTCTATCCGCGTTTTTCGATTAACAATGATATTGATACTGATTTTTTTACAGCGGCATACTGTTACAGTTTACATTTTTTGAGAAATTTACAGTTAAATATAAAGCATGACTTTTGGTTTACATGTGGTGTATTTCAGTTATTTAATAAGAAAAGCATATCGACGATTATCGAAAAGTTTCAATTTAATAAAGACTTTGTGAGACTTGTCACAAACACATCTGATCAAAATAATAATGTACCAACAACACATAAACCTGCGCGACAAGATGACGATGATATCTATGCTTATTATGAATCTGCAGGCGTGGTATTACCGGAGGTTTTGTGTGCTGCCCTAAAACAGGCCTGTGGTAGTCAACTAAAATTCATCAAGGCTGATATTAGTGATGTTAAAAATACCATAAGTCAGAACAATACAAAGCCAAGCCACAGCTGGCATTGTTATTCTGGTGATGACTTAATCGAAAAAACAGATGTGTTGATCATTGCTAACGGGGCGGGTATAAATAACCTGTCGGTTAATAGAGTCGCGATGAAAACGGTATTTCCTATCGAGATCGTTCGTGGCCAGGTTGCTGTGTTTGATGAAAATATCAAGTCAAAAAGTTTGCAAAAAACGGTGAATGCAGACGTTTATGTGACGCCGTCAATTCAGGGTAAACATTATGTTGGTGCTACCTATAGTAAAGATCGTATGAATTGCGTTGTAGATAAAATAGATAACGATAAGTTATTTGATTTACTTGATAACGTTTATCCTGATATGTTCAAACAGGAAGATTATGTGAATGCCTGGGTTGGTTTTCGTACGATGTCTGAAGATCGCGTTGCGATTGTGGGAGCAATGCCAGACCAATATTTCTTTAATGAAGAATATGCCGATCTTTGCCATGGTAAGCAAAATAAAACATATTTGCCTGCTCGTTATGAGAGAGGCCTTTACCTGTCAGTCGCACATGGGTCGCGTGGTTTTACCAGTAGCTTTCTGAGCGCAGAAATTATAGCTGCGCAGATAGCAGGTGAACCGATGCCGGTGTCTGACAAAGTGTTGCATTATTTATCACCCTCAAGGTTTATCGTTAAAAAACTTCGTCAGCGTCGAAAATCGTGATACCTGATGGACGTTGCTACAACATAGGGATACTAAGCCATTGAAAATAAGGTAAAAGATAAAGTCACAATTTATCTTTTTAGTGTTCTAATAACGTATCGAATATTTAATCTAAACTTCGGTAACATTTATCAGGAAATACGCTGTAAAATCATGTCTATAAACATTACCGTTAACGTTTCCATAGGGACGAATGCATGTTAAAAAAGCGAGTTATCTACCTGTCCTTTATATTATTTGTTGTATGCAATAGTCATTTGGCTTTTTCTGCCTGTGAAGATGTCGCCGCACCATCGGTCAATTGGGCAAATTGTGACCTTTCAGGTAAAGACCTAAGCAATAAAGATTTAACGAATGCAATATTGACGGGTGCCAATCTGGCTGATGCAAATTTAACTGATGCATTATTAGACAATGCCGATCTTAATTTTGCTAATCTTGAGCGTGCGCGTTTTGATGGTGTAAGAATGGCGAATGCCAGGCTGGTTGCGGTTAAAGCACAAGGTGCAAGTTTTAAAAATGCCGTACTTGAAAACACTCGGTTTAGTCGGTCGATACTTAAAGATACTGATTTCACTGCAGTTAAAGCAAATGCCGTAAATTTTTATCAGGCAGAACTCCAATCGGCTATTTTTATAAATGCTAAATTGCATAAAGCAAACTTTGAGAGTAGCAAACTTAATCAGGCGAATTTTGAAAATGCTGTGCTTCGTCAGGCCTCTATTAATAATGCACGTTTACATGGCGCAAGTTTTGTAAAAGCGGATCTGAGTAAAGCAAAATTTGACGAATCAGATTGTCGTGATACGGATTTTTCTGCGGCTAACTTAACCAAAGCATCATTTCGTGAGGCAAAGATAGAAGAATCTATATTTACCGATGCTATCTTAAAAGATACTATCTGGTCAGATTATAAACGTTGTCGATCCAGCTCGGTTGGTGTGTGTAAATWAACGTAAGGTGTATATTCGTTTTATCAGTGGTACGTTGATAAATGTTTAATGCAGCAGGCTGAACATCTTTCTACGATATTCAGTGCTAATAGGGTCTTCACCTAACATATCAAAAATTGTGATCATGGTTTTTCTTGGTGCCTGATCACGAAATTCAGGGTCGCGTGACATCAGGCCAAACAGTATTTCTAGTCCGGATTCATAATCACCGCGCACGATGGCATAACTGGCCAGAAAATAATGTGCTTCACTGTCGTTTTCATTATCGATAATACGTTGTTGTAATTCATCGAGCCGTGGCGCACCAATCAAAGAATCGGTAAAGAGTAGTCGACCTTTAAGGGATGTGACCTCGAGCGTCTGTGCCAGATTCTCTGGTACTGTGTCGAGGGTTTCTCTGGCTGCAGTGATATCGCTATTTCTAACTTGTGCATAAGCAAGTGTGAGGTAGGCGGAAACCGATTCTGGTTTTTCTGCAATCACCTGTTTCAACAATGTCATTGCTGCTTCATCTTCACCTTTGTCGAATAGCTGTTGTGCTTGACCAAGGCGTTCATCTTCAGGTGGGCGAAGATGTTGATTGAGGAAGGCGCGAATCTCAGTTTCTGAGAGTGCTTCAGTAAATTCAGCGATGACCTGTCCATCCAGTATCAATTTTACCGCGGGCAGACTATGAGCTGCAAATTGAGTCGCCAGTTGTTGCTGTTCATCGGCATTAACGCTGGCAAGAAAAAATCTACCCTCGTATTCATCGGATAGCGTAAGCAACTGGGGTGTGAGTGTTTTACAGCTTTCACACGAATCTGCCCAAAAATTGAGAAGCACCGGAGCAATAAATGAATGCTCGAGAATTTGTGGGAAGTTTTCAACGGTGGCGTCAATTACATACTGGTGATCACTCATTATTCCAGGGCCTTTAAGATTTTGAAGATTAGAGGGAAAAAGTTTTTCTGATTAGCTATGGAATCACTGACAATGCCATCTCTCTATCATAACCAGGTTACGCCCATTCAGGCGTATAACCTGTTGGACGTGGAGTCTAACACAGAGTGTGGTTTAGTCGTTAAATACGTAAAACCTGGCAATCCGCAATGATTATTTTGTGAAGGGGCGGCGATTTCATTCGTATTTGCTGGTTTTAAATATTGTTATATCTTTCATTAAGCTATTTTATATTTGTTGTTTTCAATACTCATCTAACTATTTTCATATCCATATAAAGTTTTGACGGTATTCTGCCGACAAGGTGGTAAGTACYAATCCAATAAATCATTAAATAAACGTCACAAGCTTGCATTATGCACTTGTGCGGCAAGATGAGGTTCTATGTCCGACAAGCCAATCATACTCATTACTGATGATATTAAAGCAAATAGATTGGCATTAAAAAAACTCTTAAGGTCTGTAGATGCAGAACTAATCGAAGCTAAATGCGGTAACGAAACACTAAGTAAAGCATTGTTATCTGACCGTTTGGCTATCATTTTGTTGGATGTGCAAATGCCTGGGATGAACGGTTTTGAAGTTGCTGAACTGCTACGCGGTGAAGACAAAACGCAATTTGTACCCATTATATTTGTCACGGGTATGGACCGAAATGAAGTTTATACACAAAAAGGTTACAGTGTTGGAGCGGTCGATTATCTTTATAAACCCATCGATCCTGATATCTTGTTATCAAAAGTGAAAGTGTTTCTCGATCTCTGGTGTATGCGTTCCAAGCTAGAACGAGAGATAAAAATGCGAGCCGATGCTGAAATGCAGGTTCATCATATGGCCTATCATGATGCGCTCACTTGTTTACCCAATCGCCGCAAGTTGTATGAAGATCTAACCGAAGCAATGCAACGCTGTGATCGATACGGTAAAARACTCGCGCTGTTATTTCTCGATCTGGATGGATTTAAACGTATCAACGATACCCTGGGCCATAAATTTGGCGATGAAGTTTTGTTACAGATTGCAGGTCGTTATCAGGGGGTCATTAGAAATACGGATTCGCTGGCGCGATTTGGTGGTGATGAGTTTGTCATTTTATTGACTGATATTGATGATACAGCCATTTTGATTAATAAGATGAAAGAAATATTGACAATCACACATCAACCGGTAAATCTCGAAAATAATCAGATTTCACTTGGTGTCAGTATCGGTGCGGCTTATTATCCGGATCATGGTTCGTCTCTGGAAGAACTTGTCAGTAATGCGGATAAAGCGATGTATCAAGCTAAAAATGAAGGTAAAAATACCTTCCGTATTTATTCACTTGAAATGGATGGCACAGTCAATGAACAGTTAAACATTGAGAAACACCTGGCCAATGCACTTGTTAATAAAGAATTTAGACTGGTGTATCAACCTATCGTAAACCTAACTAATCAACAGATCGTGGCTGTTGAGGCATTATTACGATGGGATAACCCAGAGATGGGTTTTATCGGACCAGATGTATTTATTCCGATAGCCGAAGAAATGGGTGAAATAAACAACATTGGCTCATGGGTTTTGCATGAAGCCTGTCAACAACTTGCGCACTGGAACAAAAAACTTAATGTGGATTTACGTATGTGCGTGAATGTCTCTACCGTACAGTTTAATGACCCCGAACAACGTCTTCTGAAAGATATTAAAACCATACTCTCTTGCGGTGAAATACATGCCAGCCAACTGGAGTTAGAGATAACAGAAGGTCTGTTGTTAAAACAGAACAATAACCTATCAAGTCAGTTAAATCAGTTAAAAGACCTTGGTATCGAACTGGCTATCGATGATTTCGGCACGGGTTATTCATCGCTCAGTTACCTTAAAAAATACCCTATTTCCACACTTAAAATCGATCGCTCATTTGTTATGGATATCCCCAATGATAAAGAAGACTGTGTGTTAGTAAAAGCTATTGTGGCGATGTCTCATGGTCTCGGTTTGAATGTGATTGCGGAAGGTATCGAAGATGAGGCGCAACTAGCCTTTTTGTCTGCTTTGGATTGCAACTTTGGCCAGGGTTATCATTTTAGCAAACCTCTTAATCCGGCCGATTTTGAATCATTTATGCAACAAYWYAMGKWTASTYATRRWRATGTGGTCAAGGTCAAAAAGCTTTGTGCTGGAAATATATAATCAGAGGAAAAATAAAATGAATAAAACGTTAAACATGTATATGAGTCGTCTGTTATTGCTTTTATGTATGGTAGTGCCTGCTGTTGTACAGTCTGCGTCGATACCACCAGTAAGCGGTCGCAATATTGATGTGATGACATTGTTACCCGGTGATGTTTTGGCAAGAGTTAACCTGGTATTGGCCGAACTCGATTTAATTCGAATCGAGTTGGGTCAATCAAAAAAAAATTATGAGAAAATCGAAGTGTTCCATGCAGCCCCCAGAGAAGTGTATTATCAGGCTTTAGCGTTGTTTGAAAAGTCGAATCGACTTGCCTTTGAACACACGGGTTTTTCTGAAAAAAATAAACTTGAGCTCGACGCAAAATTGATCCGTCCTTACCATGTTTGGAATATGGTGAATAAAGCATTACAACGCATACAGATTGTAAAACAAAAATTAGGCATTCCTGAACAATCTAAAGAAGTCACGGCACCAGATAATACACGGCCAGATCAAGTTTTTGCAGCAGTAAATTATGCCAATCGTCAGATAAATAATTTATTGCATAAACGGTTTGCACCGAGTGATGTGTTCCAGCAAGTTACGATTGCTACGAACGTTATGGCGCAATTATTGGCAACATTTGATGGCGTGGAGCGCATACCAGAACACGATGAAATAGTGCGTCGTAAGACGCCTACGGAGGTTTATGTACGCTTGATGGAATGTTTTGAAGTACTACGAGAGATTACAATCCTCAGCGGTGGGCAAATTTTGGAGTTTACCAAACATGATGATAGAACCAGAATTCCAAGTGATGTGTATGACTTAACCTCGCTTCTGGTTGCCGATATCGAATACCTGCATGCGCAAAAAGCGTCTGTAAAGACAGCGGCAAACGTCTTTTTCCCAGGTGATAAAATTCCATCACATGTTTTTCAGAGAGCGAGTATCCTGCAGAAACAGTTAAAGTTATTACTCGATGAAGTTAAGAAGTCACCAGAATGGTTGAAGATTTAGTTATGTCTTCGCTTAATGATAGGTTTGTCAATCAAACAGGTATAGCCAGTTCTAAACGGCTGCGGCGTGACTTGTTACATTCGCATTTGTGGGTGGCTTTTGTTGGCGTGTTAATTTTGGTCATCGGTTCAGCTGCGTCGCTGTGGTTAAGGCAACATGCTATAGCATTGGCCACCGTAAACAATCCGACGACACTTGCATTGAGTACCTTACAGCATGGAATTACAAATTCAGATGGATTTTTACGTGATTGGATAATCTATAAAGACGTTAAATTTGCACATGAACGACGCGAAGTTTGGAAAAAAGTTATCTATCCAGAATTTGAGAGACTTCGTCTTCTGCATGATAATAAAAAATCATCGCAATTGGACTTTGTTTTATTAGAAAGAGATCTTAGAGATATTGAGATGTGGCAATGGCATGTCGAAGATGTTGTGCGAACACCAGGAAACAAACCAGCACGGGTTGTTGTCAACCAAAAGCTACAACCGATAGCCGATAAAATGTTTGCTGCGGCCGTTAATTTAGTCGACCTTGAAATGCAATACGATAGTGATAGCGAAAACAGTATGATGCTTAGCATGCTGTTTGAATTAACCACGTATCTGTATACAGCGCATAATCACCTTTTACGCTATACCGAACATGGACAAATGCTTGATGTAGAAATATACAAACATAACTTCTTTCAAGCTGTTAATAATATGAAATCAATTGAATCAATCAGCGTTATGTTGACTGAGCATCAGCAGGAGCAATATCAAGTCTTATTAAATACATTTGATATCTATAGTGTATTAGCGACGAAAGCAACATTGATTCGTGCCTCTGAGCAGTGGAACGTTTCAGATTTTTGGTTAGAAGCACAGCTAATTCCTATGACGCATAAGGTAATAAAAAAGCTAGAGCAGCAGTCGCGATTAGAAGGGGAGTTAGCAGAAGAGATAGCGTTACAGATTAGTACGATCAGTAAACAATTACCCTGGATGATGACTGTATTATTGATGTTGATGTTATATATCGCATACCGTCTGGCCATAAAAGGCAGTAATAAATTTATCGAACCTGTTATTGAGTTAGCGAAGCAGGACCGGGTGAAGGGCCAGCTCTCGCAGTTAGCTCATGGTATCGAAACTTCGGAAAACATATCTGAATTTTGTGAAAGTGTTATGCGCACACTGGTAAAACACACGGCAGCAGTATCGGGTGTGTTGTATGTTGTGGATACTGATGTACTCAGAGTTGGTGCGGGTTATGCACTTGGTAATCATGTTGCTGAGACAACAATCAAACGAGGTCAGGGATTGGTCGGGCAGGTGTGGACTAACAAAGAAACTATGGAACTTATTGCCTGTACGGATAAAAATTTCACCATTCAGACCTCGTTGATTAATGTTATTCCTCATGCTGTATTTATCTTTCCTGTTATACAAGATGATGAAGTTAGTGCAGTTATCGAGCTGGTTTCATTGAATGCATTTACAGATGAACATAAGACTTTTCTGGATAAAGGCTCTCGTCAGATTGCAGTTCGCTTGCATGCGGTTCAGCAAAAAACAATGATCCGGATATCATTGAAAAAAAGTCAGGCGCTTTCAGAAGAATTACAATCTCAGCAAGAAGAATTACGGGTGACCAACGAAGAGTTACAGAGCCAGTCAGAAGCATTGGAAGATCAGAAAAAAAGTCTTGAAATTTCCAACAAGGAACTCACAGAAAAATCAGAAGATCTGAAAAAGCAAACAGTAATATTAGAAACGTCTCGCCAGGAGACACAAAAACAAGCGGAGAAGCTTGCCGAAGCGAGTCGTTATAAATCAGAGTTTTTGGCTAACATGTCACATGAGCTGAGAACACCACTCAATAGTCTTTTACTGCTGGCGCGTTCACTGGCTGATAACGATGAAGGTAATTTATCAGCAGATGACGTTGAATCGGCACAGGTGATAGAAGAAAGTGGTTCGCATCTGTTGAAGCTGATTAACGATATTCTTGATATTAGTAAAGTAGAAGCGGGGTAAATGAAGGCCGTTAAAGAAAAATTTAATATCAATGATATTTGTCAGTTAATGAATAGTCGTTTTAAACATATGGCAGAGAACAAAGGTATATGTTTTGAGTTTTCGGTTGACCCTGTTATGAATTGTGATATGGACACTGATCAATCCAAACTGGAACAGATTCTGACTAATCTGATTGGTAATGCGATTAAATTTACCGACGAGGGAAAAGTACAGTTATTAGTATGTCGCAGTGGCGAAAGTGAATCTGTTACTGAGAAGCTAACGATGGTTTCGTTTGTCGTTAGAGATGACGGCATAGGTATCGCGAAAAATAAACAAAAGGCTGTTTTCGAAGCATTTAAACAGGCAGATGGGTCAACTAGTCGAACGCATGGTGGCACAGGTTTAGGTTTATCCATTGCGAAAAATTTTGCGAAATTACTAGGTGGTTATATCAGTCTTGATAGCGAACCGAGTTATGGCAGTACATTTACGTTAAATATTCCTGACGTGTTGGTACTTACGGATGAAACTTATCTGCCCACTGAGCAGGAAAAAGTAAACGTGGTTAAGATTGCAGAACAACAAAATGATGTTCGCGTAAATGAGGTGGTAAATAATATTCCACCATTTGATGATGATAGAAATCGTCTTGACGAGAATAAAAATCTTATTTTGATAATCGAAGATGATGCCGATTTTTCAAAAATATTGTTTGACACCTGTCATAAACAGGGGTGTCAAGCGATCGTCGCACCTGACGGTGAAACAGGTATAACGCTGGCCAGTAAGTATAAATTGTGTGGCATCGTATTGGATTATATGCTGCCAGGTCGTAATGGTGTCGATGTTTTAAACGCACTTAAATTTAGTGAAGAGACAAAATATATTCCTGTTCATATGATTTCAGCATTGGACGATATCGATGATATGTGTAAGTTAGGTGCTATAGGACAAATTACAAAACCGGTGAATATGCAGCAAATAAAGTCAATAATCGATCAGCTTAGACGTGAGAGTAAAATGCGTAAACTAACAATATTGATGATTGATGATAACAAGGACGTGCATGAACTGATGCAGGAGTTTTTGAGTGGCAATGATGTCATTACATTAAAGTCAGCACATAGCGCAGAACATGCATTGACTATCATCGAAGAAAACGCTCTAAACGGTATTATTCTCGATCTCGGGTTGCCGGATATGACTGGTATCGAATTACTGGAAAAAGCCAGCAAAATACCCGGCATCATATTACCACCTGTTATTGTTTATACCGGACGACTGCTGACTGATGAAGAACAGATACGACTTGAACCATTTATCGAAAGCGTGGTTATTAAATCAGTACGCTCACATGAGCGTTTATTGGAAGAGATACACATGTTTGCTGGCCATATGGCACGTAGGCATGAGCCAGATAATGATGAATTGAGCAGAAATGACAATGATGCTGTCGACCTTGAAAGTAAGTCGATTTTACTGGTTGATGATGACATGCGTAATACTTTCGCGTTAGCCAAAATACTACGAAAACGAGGTATGCAAGTGCATCTTGCGCCGAGTGGCAAAGAGGCGCTTAGGCAACTCGATGAGGTAGAAGGTATCGAAGTGGTGTTGATGGATATCATGATGCCAGAAATGGATGGTTATGAAACGATGAAACATATACGTAGTCAGGAAAAATTTAAAAAACTTCCGGTTATCGCACTAACAGCAAAAGCGATGAAAGGTGATAAGGATAAATGTTTAGCCGCTGGTGCAAATGATTATCTCTCAAAACCTGTGGATGTAAACAGTCTTATGGATATGATGCGCATATGGGCGTAGACGATAACGGTTAAATTATGCAGCAAGAATCGTATCAAACATCTATTGATGATGAGTCACCCTGGCAACAGGATTTTGAACTCGGGTTGTTTGTACGGGCGATTAAAAAAAGTATCGGCGTTGACCTGGATAATTATGCCAGGGGTTCGTTGAAAAGACGTGTTCGGCAACTGTTATACAAACAAAACGTCAATTTCATTTCAGAATTAATACCAAAGATAATCTATGATGCTACGTTTGCTCAATTTATTATTAATGAGTTAACGGTTAACGTTTCAGCGTTGTTTAGAAACCCTGGCGTTTTTGCTAGCTTACTAAAAAACGTTTTTCCAGTATTGGCATCTTATACTCGTATTGATATTTGGGTTGCTGGCTGTGCTTGTGGTGAAGAAGCCTATTCACTTGCGATCTTGCTGGATGAAGCCGCTCTACTTGAAAGAAGTCAAATACACGCAACCGATATCAATGTGGAATCTTTGTACATTGCAGGCAGTGGTCTGTTGCAGCGTTCACTTGATCGTGAAACGGCACAACGTTATCGAATGGCTGGAGGCTGCAATAGTTTAAGCAACTATTTTAACGGTGCGTATAAAGATACAAGATTAAATGAGCGGTTATTAAAGCACATCAGTTTTAATCAACATGACCTAACGCAACAAGAGGGTTTTACTTCACCTCAACTAATCTTATGTCGCAATGTAATGATCTATTTTAATCAGGCGTTGCAGGATAAGGTATTAATCTCCTTGTATAATAATCTTATTCCTAATGGTTTTCTCGTCATTGGCGCCAACGAATCACTGAACCAGTCGTCGATAGCAACACAACTGCTAGCTATAGACAAAAATAATAGAATTTATAAATCGATAAAAAAACGAGATTGAAAATAACGTTCGAGAAAAGAAAAGTCTTACAAAGCACTCATTTTTTGGGTGGTCCGACAGAAGTAATGCCAGGTTTTATCACTATGATTAATGCATTACCTGTCGACTTTAGTTGGACTGTGGTTACTGTGTTACATCTATAAAAGTGAGGCCGTGATATCTTGTCAGTAAGTTACAGTTTGTTTTTAATAATTTGATAAGCCTATTGAAAGCTATAATAATAATTATTGTCTATGCTGATTATTTACTTCATAGATAGATGTAAAAAAATTGTCAAGTTATAGAATAAACCTTGATATCAAGGTTTATTCTTAATATAGGCTTAGTAAAAAATATGAGATTTTTCGGTTAATGTAAATCAACGATACTCAATTAGATAGGCGCTACAGTTTAAACTGCTCAACAACACGATTGAGCTCAGCCGCTGCAGTATCAAGGTGCGTAGCTAAAACCCCCATCTCTTCGGTGTTTTTTCGGGTCTCGGTAGAAACGGTAACTAAGGTGCCGACCTGGTTTGTAATTTGAGTGATGGACTCATGTTGTATAGTGCTTGATTGTTGTAACTCCTGCATGACGGCGCTCATGTTCTGAACTTGCGTCATACTGGTGTGTGACTGGTCAGCAACACATTGTAGTTGGTTTATATTTTTACGACCGTTATCACGAATTTTCTCTAATGATGTCACTGCATGATCGACTTTGCTCGATATATTACTTACTAGTTCAGATATTTCATTAACGGCTTCACCGGTGCGAGTAGCCAGGCCTCGAACCTCATCGGCAACCACGGCAAATCCTCGACCATGTTCGCCCGCACGTGCGGCTTCGATAGCAGCATTGAGAGCGAGTAGATTGGTCTGTTCGGATATATCACTGATGGTTTGTGTGATATAGGAAATGCGCTCAGCTTCGACAGTGAGTTCTTTTGTCATTTCAGTGGTTTCTTCCATACTTGACTGGAAGGTTTGGTATTCCTCCATCGTTGTGGACAATTGTTGCGATGACATGCCAGCAGATTCTGTAACCTGATCAGCCTCTGCAACCAATGTGGTTAGAATGGTGCTGACTTTGTTCGTATTCGACATGGTTTCGGTAACATTCGCTTGAATACTACTTATTGCATTTTCAGAAACGTTTGTCGCTTGTGCGAGGCGATCGGCCATGTCTTTAACTGTATCTGCTTCTGAGATGACTTGATTACTACCATGGTTAATTTGCGAGATAATGCCGTGCAATTTGCTTACCGTTGATGTTACTGAAGTTACGATTCTACCTACCTCATCCGAGCCAGCGTTATCCATTTTAATCCGTAGGTCACCAAGCGCAATTTTCGACATGGCGGATTCTACTTTGGCTAATGGCTTAGATAATAGTCGACCAAAGTAAAAGCCTGTAATAATAGCGAAAACTATACCCATTGCTGTGACGGCAGACATTACATAGATAACTGACCAGGTTCTTTTTTCCTGGTCGATTAACACGCCATTTAAGTATGATTGTGATTGAGACATATCGTCTGTCTGATAACTAGAGCTTAGTGCTGCCTGTAGTTGGTCGTTATTTTGTATCAGTGATATTGCCCCGACCGCAGCGACGATGATTATACCGACAATAAATGAGCCGCTTAATGTCATTATTTTTATTTTCCAGCCGATATTGGATAATAAGCGTTCAAAAAAATTCATATATAGATACCCTGTGTTTTTTTTGCACAATTCTGTTAATTTGGCAACGTAGTCGTAGCGTCAATGTGGCCATTACCTGTTATAGCGACATAGCATTCGATAACTTGAGTTTTTATTGGTGTATAGGAAAGCTATGCGTTTGCATAGTTGGTTGAAGTGTGCGTTTGAATTATTTTTGCGAGCTATAAAAAAACCTGATAATTGCTAGAGGGAAACAACAAAAAAGAGTGCTAATAGTGTGGCGGGGGTGTTTCTTCGCTTTCGTGGATGACCGGTGATGATTGTGATGTCTTTATCTTTTTTTCAAGTGTTGATATCTGTAATTGTAATATCTTAATGTCGTTTTGTTGTTTGATGACGGTGTTGTTTAATACCTCGATGGTATCTTCCATATGGGTTAATCGTATCTCTAATTCAGTTATGCGACTTTCCATTATACAGTGCCTCGGTTTTGTTGATCCGCTTTAGTGATAGATTTAGTGGCACCTGCAATAGCTATTGGCATGGCAAAAAAATTAACCAACGGTATGCTTGTCATGATAAATACAGCGGTCCCTAAACCGAGTGAGCGCATCCGATTTTTTCGGTTATATGCTTTTACCTCCGCAAAATAAAGGCCGCGATTGGCCAGCGGATAGTCATTGTATTCCAGCGCAAAAAACCAGACAGCAAACAGTATCCACAAGAAGGGAGCAGCTATATTGATAACCGGGATTACGGTAATAATCAATAAGGGGATAAACCATTTTACAGCATAGAGGATTTTTTGAATTTCTGACTTTAGTGTTCTAAAGACCAGTTTTATGAAACCACCAGTATTGATCTCTTCGGGTTGACTACCCGTGATAAATGCTTCTATTCTTGCCGAAAGCAGACTGTTGAATGGTGCAGCAATTAAGTTGGCAAGCACGGTGAATG
The DNA here is from genome assembly GCA_002401185.1 of Gammaproteobacteria bacterium. Lineage (GTDB taxonomy): Bacteria > Pseudomonadota > Gammaproteobacteria > SZUA-229 > SZUA-229. The sequence goes on from NVSH01000009.1 coordinate 22,939, forward strand.
TATAGAAGACGATTAAAAATAAGGCGATCGCAAACAATGGCCAAATCAGCCATTCTAACCAGCTTAACCAATCGGGTAATAATTTGTCTAACCAGAGAGTTAATTGCTCGCTTAGTAGTTTGGTGGCAAATAAAAACAGTCCAAGATTGATGAAAAATGGAATAAGTACGAAACGTTTGATGCCGGGCTTAAATAACAAACTGAAGCCGCCGAAACAATCAAGAAAACCTTTGGTAAATGAAATCATAATATCTATATCAATTATTTGAGATGAAAGTTGTCACGGCAATCTGGCAGTGACAGAGTTTTTTAGTCATTTAAGTACCGAGTGAACCTTTTTTAGCTAACAATGCGCTGCCATAACAGGCTTCGCTGTGTCTCGCGTTGACTATTTTAGCGCCGGTTGCGCGTTCACGTATGCGGGTCCACGCTGCATTTTTATTACCACCGCCTGCGGTAAATATTCTTGTTGGTAAGTCGCAGCCGAGTTCATCAAGTTTTTTATAACCATCTGCTTCAATATCGGCAATGCCTTCGAGTAAGGCCTGAAAAAAAGTTACATCCGATGTAGGGCGAGGTCTCGTCATATTTTTCTTGTTAACATCATTGACAGGGAATCGCTCACCAGTGCCAGGTAATGGATAATAATGTAAACCTGTCGGTTGTTCCGGCTTAAGTTGAGGGGTCATTTTATCCAGCTGAGCCTGGCTAAAGTGTTGTAATAATACGCTGCCTCCAGAATTAGAGGCACCACCAACTAACCAGTGTCCATTGAGACGGTGACTATAAATACCATAACGGGGCTCAAAAAGTGGTTTATCTGAAAACACCTTTATTACCAGTGTGCTGCCAAGTGAGGTGACAGCATCTCCGGTCTGACTTGCGCCGCTGGCAAGTACGGCGGCGTTGCTGTCGGTGGTTCCTGCGACAACGATGCAGTTGCCTGTGAGTTGATATTTATCAATTAACGAGGGCTTTACATTACCTGTTTTTGATCCTGGCGAAGTGACTTTGGGTAATAAGTTTTTGGCAAGGGTGGCGTTCTCATTATTGTTTTGTAGCCATGTAGGCCAGGATTGTGTGACGCTGTCATAGCCAAGTTTCAGGCAATTATTCTCATCACTGATACCGTAGTGTCCGGTCAGTGACGACGCAAGCCAGTCGGCCTGATGGCAGAAGATTTCTGTTTCGGGAAGTTTTTCTAATAGAAAAAGTGCTTTAGCCAATGATGAACTGGCGCCATGAACGGCACTTTCGGCAGGTGCGTAACGGCTGATCATCTCTGCCTGCTGCTGACTTTGTTGGTCGTTGTACATCAGTGCATGGGACAGTGCGAAACCGTCTTTTTTACAGGCGATCAGTGTACTGGATGTGCCATCAATGGCAATAGCGAAAATCTGATGAGGTTGTTTTAATCGTTGGCATTGCAAACTTAAATGCATGATTAAGCTATCGAGGTGTTTTAACCAGCGCTCAGGGTCCTGTTCATTTTTGCGTCCTGTAACAGCATGGTGATCAAGTGCGATAACATGGCTGCATATCTCGTTTGCGTTACCATCGATGCAGCAACCTCTTATGCCTGAGGTGCCTATATCAATACCAAGGTAGGCTGCAGCGGCCATGGTAGCAAAAATTAAGGTAGCGTAACGGCAGCAGGTGCTGTCCAGTCAGGATTTTTATGTTCAGCGACGATGGTCGTATAGACACCACCGCGGACGTTAAACTCAGCCGTTAAGCGCATGAACCGTGGCTTACAGGCGGCGACCAGGTCTGAAAGTATTTCATTGGTAACGGCTTCATGGAAAGCGCCTTCGTCACGAAATGACCAGATATACATTTTTAGTGATTTAAGCTCGATGCAGCTGGCTTCTGGAACATACGTCAGGTCTAACGTGGCGAAGTCCGGTTGCCCCGTTTTTGGGCATAGGCAGGTGAACTCAGGAAGTGAAATGTGGATGGTGTAATCACGTTCCGGGGTTGGGTTGTCGAATATTTCCAGTTCTTTAGAAGGCGTGGTTGCCATGATTGTTCTCGAAGCGAATAAACGCGGCATTATACAGAATGCCGTGCAAATATTATATTATGGAAATTCACTATTTTTCAACTAATGAATTCAGCAGTTTACAATCGATATCTAATGCGTTGTTTAAAAGACGTTTTTAATTAGAGTGTAGATACCGGAAAATATGACAAAAAAAAGAAGTTAAAATCAGCCTTATAATGCTCTCCGAGTCATGTAAACTACGGCGAATACTATTAAAAAATAGATCAAACTGAATAATAAAAAATGCGTTTAAGTAAAATTAAGCTCTCTGGTTTTAAGTCTTTTGTAGATCCAACCACCATTGATTTCCGCAGTAACCTGACCGGTATCGTCGGCCCGAATGGCTGTGGCAAATCCAATACAATCGACGCTGTTCGTTGGGTGATGGGGGAGTCGTCCGCCAAGCATCTGCGTGGCGCGTCGATGGATGATGTTATTTTTAATGGTTCGTCTTCCAGAAAACCTATCGATACGGCCCAGGTTGAACTGATCTTTGATAACAGCGAAGGTAAATTGGGTGGCCAATATGCGACTTACGCAGAAATTTCTGTCAAACGACAGGTAACCCGCGATGGGCAGTCAAAATACAGTCTCAACGGTACGCGTTGTCGTAAACGTGATGTTGCTGACCTGTTTTTAGGAACAGGCTTAGGGCCACGAAGTTATGCCATTATCGAACAGGGCATGATCTCGCGATTAATCGAAGCGAAACCTGAAGAACTGCGTAATTTTCTCGAAGAAGCGGCGGGTATCTCTAAATATAAAGAACGTCGCCGTGAGACGGAAACGCGTATCAGACACACGCGTGAAAACCTGGAACGTCTCTCTGATCTACGTGAGGAGATCGATAAACAACTTGCGAGACTACAACGCCAGAGTCGCAGTGCTGAGCGTTACAAAGAATTAAAACAGGAAGAACGAGAACTTAAGGCTGAACACCTTGCTCTGCATTGGCGTGAATTAAAAGCAGAACTCGATACACGTGATCAAAAAATTCAACGTAGCGAAACATCACTGGAACAAGTGGTCGCCGAGCAGCGTTCGACAGAATCTAAAATAGAATCCAGTCGGCAGGAAAATACGGACGCTAACGATGTGTTAAACAGTGCGCAGGCACATTATTATCGTCTGGGCGCAGAAGTTTCTGCGAAAGAGCAGAGCATCAAACATCAACAGGATTTATGGCAACGCCAGCAGACTGATTTAGAACAGGTTCAGATAGCATTGTCAGATGCTGGACAGGCTATCGCATCCGACAAACAGGCTATTGAAGCATTTAAGCAAAACCTGGCGGATGAAGAACCACAACTGGATGTTTTGAAAGCACAGGAAAAAGACAGTGCTGAGCAATTTCAATTAGCCGAACAGGCAATGCAAGACTGGCAGCAAACCTGGGATGAAATCAATCAACGTTATTCAGCGGAAAGTCAAAAAGCACAGATAGAACGATCTAAAATGGAGCAGTTTGAACGACAGCTTGTCCAGTTAGAGCAGCGTTTGCAAAAAATTGATGTCGAAAAACAGGCATTGCAAGGCGAAAACCTTGAAGATCAGATTGCCGATTTGAAAACATTGTTACTCAAATCAAGTAAAGATAAAGATGAGCATGAACAACAATTGTCCATGGCTCTCACTACGATTAGAGACGCACGAGAACGCATCGCTGTGGTAGAACAACAGTCGGCTGATGTGCGTCGTCATGTTCATCAATGCCAGGGAAGTCTGTCTTCCATGGAAGCACTGCAAGAAGCAGCCCTGGGTAAAACAGATAAAGCTGCCCAGCAGTGGCTGGAAAAAAGTGGCATCAACAAAAATATGCGATTCGCTGAGCAACTAACGGTAAGTGACGGTTGGGAACTTGCTGTCGAAACCGTACTGGGCGATACCCTGGAAGCTGTCTGTGTCGATGATATCGAGCAATTCACCACAGCACTGGCTTCCCTTGCTAACAGTAATCTGTCATTGGTGGAAACTGGGCAGTCAGGTGATTCTACAAGCGCTTCTTCTGAGGCACTGTTAGATAAGGTTTCGTCACCGATAGCATTAAGTCAGTTTCTGTACGGTATTGGTTGTGCCGAAAACATTGACGAGGCTTTAAAACGACGAGCCGCGTTGACCAATAACGAAAGTATTATTACTAAAGATGGTATTTGGTTAGGCAGTAACTGGTTACGAATAAGCCGAGAGACGGAAACGAATACGGGTGTTTTAGCACGTGAAAACAGTATTCGAGACTTACAGCAAGATCTGTTGCAGCACGATGATAAAGCCGAAAAGATAAGTGTAGAATTAAATGCCTTACGTGAGACCTTACAGACGAATGAGCAACAACGTGAAGACATTCAGGTCTCAGTCAATTCGATACATTCACGTCTCAATGAAATTAATGCCCAGATTAGCGCACRTGCATCGCGCCATGAACATATAACTAGCCGTGGTAACGACCTTGATGCCGAGCTTGCGGAAACACAGCGATTAATCAGTGAAAATACGACAGATACCGCAACGGCGACCAGGCATCGAAATGCAGCATTAGCCAACGCCGAAAAGATGGAAGCTGATCGTAAAGACTTACAAGGTCAGCGAGAAAGACTACAACAGCAACAGCAGCAGCACCGTAGCAATTTACAACAACATCGTGAACACGCGCATCAACTGGCTATTCGTGTTGAAGGCCTTAAAACGCGATTGAGTGGCCTGCAACATAACATTCAACGTATGGAACAGGCGCAAGCTTCGCAGCTACAACGTCAACGTGATCTTGAATCCTTATTATCGCAATCGACACAACCTGTCGCGTTACTCGAAGCTGAGCTTAAAAAATTATTAGAGCAA